>CAIUUR010000339.1 GCA_903902345.1 uncultured Geobacteraceae bacterium
GGCTTCTGGCCGCCCAGTGGAGGGCGTATACCCCCCACACGATCCGGCGGGGGACCCCCTTCTGCGACGCCTGTCACGATGACCCGCGCCGGTTTCTGCTGGAACCGCCCCGGGACAGGATCTTTGAGCTCCAAAAGGATGGCATGACGTTGAACTCCTTCTGGGACCGGACCGGACAAAATGTGGAGAACGGAACATTTCTACCCCCGGAACGATACCGGGCCATGACAGCCCGCACCCCTGCCTATCAAAAGGCCTATGTGAAAAAATGGCAACAGTTCGTCAATCACGTAAAAGCTTCCTCTTCACCCTGACCGCCGCCATTGTTGCGGTCATGGGGGTCGGTCGCTTTCTCTCTCCGCGGATCGGGCGGAAAAAGGCTCTCCTCACCGTATCGGCGGCGGAGGTTCCCCACGAGGGGGCGCTGGTCTACCGGGAGGCTCGGGTGGCGCTGTTCCGTGACGGCGGGGAGGAGATCTACGCCTTGAGCCTGATCTGCACTCATCTGGGGTGCACCGTCACGGTCACCACCGCCGGCATCGTCTGCCCCTGTCACGGCAGCGTCTACGACCGGCGTGGAGGACTCCTCAAGGGGCCGGCCACCCGATCTCTCCTCCGGTACCGGGTGGAACGACAGGGAGAAAATCTGGTGGTGTTCGCATGAGCAGACGGAATGAACTGGCCCTGGATTTTTTCAGGCATCTCTTTCCCCGGGCAGTGCTCCGGAGGAATCTCCGCTTCACCTATACCTTCTGCCTGGGAGGGCTCGCCTTTACGACGCTCCTGATGCTGGTGGCCACCGGCCTCCTCCTCGTCTTCTACTACCAGCCGACGCCGGAGCGGAGCTTTCCCTCCATCCTGTTCCTGGAGTCTTCGGTCTGGGGGGGGAAGTTCATCCGGAGTCTCCATCGGCTCTCCTCCCATGCCCTGCTGCTTCTCCTCCTTCTCCATACCCTCCGGGTGCTCCTCACCGGGGCCTACCGCAAGCCGCGTGAGTTGAACTGGGTCATCGGCTGTCTCCTTCTGGCTCTTGCTGTTTTTGCCGGGTACACCGGCTACCTGCTCCCCATGGATCAACTCTCCCTCTGGGCGACCCAGACGGGGATGGAGCTGCTGACAATGGCGCCACTGGGGGGACAACTCCGAACGATTCTCGTCCCCGATGGGGTGGGACTCCCCCTCTCTCTGCTCCGGTTCTACGCCCTCCATGTCGTGGTGCTCCCGGCGGCCATGCTGCTGCTGTCATCGCTGCATTTTTATCGGATACGAAAAGACAAGGGGGTGCTGCCGTACCTATGACGGAGTATGTCAGGAGTTCTCCCTTTTTTTTCCGGCTCATCGGGGCTGCCATGGCGGTGGCTGCGGTGGGGTTATTCTGCCTCGCCCTGCTCTTCCCCGCACCGCTCCAGGAACCGGCCAATCTGGGCATCGTCCCCAACCCGGTGAAGTCCGCCTGGTTTCTCCTCTGGATTCAGGAGTTGGTCAGCTATAGCGCATCCATGATCTATCCGGTCATGGTTGGCGCCTTTGTCTTTCTGTTTCTCCCCTGGCTCCCGGTCAGCACTTCCGCCACCCGGGCGAGATGGTTTCCCCGGGACCAACGGCTTGTCTCCTGGGTAACGTTGGTGCTCGTTCTCTTCATTGTTGTCCTGACACTGGTCGCTTCCTACTTTCGGGGTGAAAATTGGTCCTTCGCACCCCCCTTCTGATCATCCTGACACTGCTGACGCTCCTCCCGTCTGATGCCTCCTGGGGGGCGGACAAGGGGTGTCGCGGCTGTCATCACGTTCATTACCCGGATCGGGGACACTGCATCTCCTGCCATGGGGGTGATGACCGGACGGAGCGAAAACGGATCGCCCATTATCGCCTCATTCCGGCGCGGTATGCGGGGTTCACTCTGCCGGGTAGCGGGGAGGTGAAGCGGGGAAAGCTGCTGCTGGAGAGATACGGCTGCCGTCGCTGCCACACCGCGGAGAAGCAGGGGGCGCTCCTTGCCGCCTCCCTGGATCGCCTGGGGAACAAGACACCGGAGGAACTGGTTGCGGCCATTGATCGGCCTGCCATCCATATGCCTCAGTTCCGGTTTGCACCGGCGGAGGTAGACGCTCTGGTGAATTACCTTCTCTGGCTGGGGCGAAATAGAGGAGTCGGCGGAAAGGAGAGCCCCGTGGTCGTCCATTTCGACCGAAAAGGGAGCAATGTTGAACATCCATTTATTAAGCGGTGCGGAGGGTGTCACCGTGTGTTGACGGGGAGCCTGGGGGGGATGGGGGGAGGGTCCATGGGGCCAAACTTGTCAGCTCTCTTCACCTCCTTCTATCCCGGTTCGTACCGGGAAGGTGAACCATGGAGCCCCCAGCGACTCAAGGCGTGGCTGAAGAATCCCCGGCAAATCCGGCCTCAGGCAGTCATGCCACCGATCGTCCTGGAGGAAGGTGAGGCGGAGCGTATCAGTAACTTCTTCATGTTGAATCAATAAAAAAAGGTACGACTTTGCAACCTTTGACCAATCAACCACAGGCATATCCCCGGCAAAGCCGGGGATATGCCTGTGGTAAATTATTCTACCATGCCAGGACAGTGGCCACTGAATCAGTCGGTGGTTATGCCGAAGCTACCATTTTTCTCAAACTTGAGGGTACCATCAAGGAACCTTACGGACGTGTACCCTTTATCCTGCAAAATGTTATACGCCATCTCCGCCCTCATGCCGGTGTCGCAATACAGTACGAGCTTCCTACCTTTTGTAATCTCGACAGCATGTTCCGCCATATCCTCGAGGGGGAAGTTTTTCGCCCCCGGGACATGACCGGCGGCATATTCATCGCCATAGCGGACATCGATGACGTCAGTATCGGCGGGAATCTTTTTGCCCAGTTTCGTAAACTCTTCCGGTGATACTGTACCCGGCTTCGGTTTGGGAACATAGGCAATGGCGGTGCCCAAGGGTCCTGTCGCGACGGGATTACCGGCAGCACACCACTGGGCGTAGGTCAGGGGAAGGGTTTTGACACCGGTGTACCCCCAGGCGACCACCATGGCAGCGGCTTCGGCACTTCGGTCACCATAAAAAATGATGGGCGCATTCTTCTGCCGGGGGAAGGAAGATCGTGATTTTTCCAGTTCCAGGGTGAGCGCCCCGGGGATATGTCCCTGTTCTGCAACGACGCGGGGTCTCGTGTCCACCAGGACGTGCGGTGTCCCCTGGGCCACTCCGTTTTTCAGATAAGACGGGGTGATAACCGTGTACTCGGACTTGACCCAGTCGGGCATCCCCCCCACATAGACCTTCACGTCGGTGTAGCCGAGGCTCTTGGCCTTGACCCCGGAAAGAGGGCTGGAACAGCCGCCGACACAGTAGAAAACCAGCGGTGTGGATTTATCTCTGGGCAGTTTGTCGACCTGTTTATCGAAGGCTGCCGCCGGCATGACGATGGCGCCGGGGATGTGTCCCTCCTCGTAACGGGGTACGGGTCGAGCATCCACGATCACCAGGTTTTTCTTATCCGCCATAAGCTTCTTGAGCCCGGCCTTATCGATCTTCTCTTCAGGCTTGAGTGCCTTGAGCACGTCGAAGCGAGTGATGGTGGTGGCAAGCTTTTCCCCCTTCTTCACCACAAAATTGACCGTGAATGCCCGGTTCTTGTAGATCTTCAGCTCCTCCATGGATGCGACATTCTTGACCTTGGTACGACCGTCAAAGCGGAGGATCTCCTTGTGGGAAACCAGATCCAGTTGCAACGTGTCGGCCTTGTAGGAGATATTATCCAGGGTTCCCATGAGAACCCCGGCCTCCGGTTGGTGACACCCGGCGCAGAGCGGCGCCATGGTGGGCTTTGTCTCCATCGCAAGTAGCAGCGTGGGGAGAAGGAGAAGAACGGGGGCAGCGATGAAACGAACAATCTTTTTCATAAATTACTCCGAAATGTTTGATGTTTTCGACTTTGATTATTTTTCCACCGGATAGTTACTCTGTTTCTTTTCTTTTTTAGTACCTCGGTCCCCGAGGTCACATGAATTAGACAGTCAGGTGGGAACGCCGAGACGCGGCAGAATATATTTCTGCAGCACGAACCAGAAAACCAGAAATCCGATCATGAGCAACACGCTTTTCATCTTTCCACCTCCTTGCTTTCGTTATGGTCTAACACTGACTAAGTCATGCTGCCGACTTTTCGGGAACTGAGCATTTTTTACCCAGTTCCGATACGAGATCCCGGATCATGCTGTCGTTGATCAGATAACAGACCCTCGCCCCTTCCCGACGGGACTCCAACACTCCACGGTCCTTGAGGATCTTGAGATGCTGCGAAACGACGGCTTGGGGAAGCTGAAGATAATCCCAGATTTCCCCGACGCAACAACATTGTTCCGTCAGTTTCAGCAAGATCCTGAGGCGAATGGGATGTCCCATGACCTTCAGCACCTCAGCTATCTCGTTCACTTCTCTACTGTTGTTGACCTCCGCCATTGTCATTACCTCTTTGTGGGCCGACCGCCCGGCGCCGGCCGATAAAATCATTGTTAATCATTTGAAGCCGCATTTTGTCGGGAAACGAGGCACCCCCAGTTTCGCCAGGATGTTAAACATCGGACAGAACTGGGTAAAGCCCGACTGGAGCAGGTTCAGTCCGACGAAACCGGTGAACCAGAGCCAGTTGGGGGAATGAAAGTGGGCCAGAAGAAGCGAGATGGTGATAAACGCTCCCGCTACGATCCTGACGATCCGTTCGATGTAAAATTCTTCGTTCATACTGTTCTCCTTTTCAAAGTCACGTTTCTTGTCGCTTTAGGTGTCGCTCTTTCCACGATTGTACGATGTAATAGAGTATTGGTATCGTCACCCGTGACAGTGTTGTGGAGGCGATTTCACCGCAGATCATGGCGATGGCAAGTCCTTGGAATATCGGATCAAAAACGATGACGAAACTTCCCACAACGACGGCGCCGGCGGTGAGAAGCATGGGACGAAACCGGACCGCCCCCGCCTCGATGATCGCCTCGTCAAGAGGCATCCCCTCGCGCCGCTTCATCTCGGCAAAGTCGATGAGGATGATGGAATTTCTCACGATAATTCCGGCCAAGGCGATGAAGCCGATCATGGAAGTGGCGGTGAAGAAGGCGCCCGCCAGAGCGTGCCCCGGCAGGATGCCAATGAGGGTCAGCGGGATGGGGACCATGATCACCAGTGGGGTGGTGAAGTCCCGGAACCAGGCTACCACGAGGATATAGATGAGCACCATGACCGCACCGAAGGCAATTCCCAGGTCGCGAAAAACTTCATAGGTAATATGCCACTCGCCATCCCATTTCATTCCCGCATGGTTTTCGCTCCAGGGCTGGCGGGAGGCGAGGATCTCAATTTTTGTCCCGTCGGGGGTAGGGAGATCCTGAATTTCCTTCTGCACCTTGAGAATGGCATAGACCGGCGCCTCGATCTCTCCGGCCACGTCACCGATAACGTAAACGACGTTTTTCAGGTTTTTGCGATAAAGAGTCTTTTCCTCAGTCGCCGTCGTCACTCTGACCAGTTGGGAAAGCGGTACACTCCCCTTTGTCCCGGAGACGTACAGGGAAGAGAGCGAGTCCAGTGAGCTTCGCCGGGCCACCGGGAGCCGGAGGTTAATTGCCACCGGCTCCTTTTCTTTGGGGAGGTGCGCCAGCCCGACGTCCATCCCGGCCAAGGCAATCCGGAGGGTCCGGGCGACATCTTCCACGGCAATTCCGGAGAGAGCCGCCTTTTCCTGATCCACAGCAAAGGTGGCTTTATTCCGGTCGTACTCCCGGTACCAGTCCACATCCACAATGCCGGCGGTTTTTTTGAGAATATCCTTCACCTTGCCGGCAATACCGGCGCGGGTGGTGTCGTCCGGACCATAAACCTCGGCAACCAGGGTGGCAAGCACCGGCGGACCGGGAGGGATTTCTGCGACTTTGACTCGGGCGCCGTACTTGTCCGCGATGACCTTTACCAGAGGTCTGATCCGCTTGGCGGTATCGTGGGACTGATCCTTACGCTCATCCTTATGGAGCAGATTCACCTGGATATCTGCCAGGTTGGAACCTTTGCGGAGATAATAATGTCGTACCAGGCCATTGAAATTAAACGGTGCGCTGGTCCCGACGTAGCTCTGAAAATCGGTGACTTCCGGCACATTGCGCAGCGCATCACCCATCTCCCGGACCATCCGGGCAGTTTCCTCCAGCGGGGTACCATCCGGGGCATCGATGATTACCTGCAACTCGTTCTTGTTGTCGAAGGGAAGCATCTTTACCGTCACGGCCTTGAAGTAAACCAGTGAGCAGGCCGCAAGGAGCAGAAGAACTACTCCTGTGAGGAAGGCATAACGGAGCTGTTTTTTGTGAATCAGAGCCCCCATGGCTCTGCGGTAAAAGAGTGTCAACCGTGAATCATCCACCTCGGCACCGCGGCCATGATGGGATTCCGCCTTCATGAACCGGTAGGCGAAATACGGGGTAACCGTGAAAGCGATGAACATGGAGAGGAGCATGGCCATGCTGGCCCCCACAGGTATGGGACGCATATACGGCCCCATAAGCCCCCCCACAAACCCCATGGGGAGAATGGAGCAGATAACTGCGAAGGTCGCCAGCACCGTAGGGTTACCGATCTCATCCACTGCTTTGACCGCAGCATCCAGCGGCTTCATGTTGGTGGTGGTGAAGTATCGGTGGATGTTTTCCACGACAACAATGGCGTCATCGACGAGGATGCCGATGGAAAAGATGAGCGCAAAGAGGGTAATCCGGTTAAGGGTATAGCCGATAAGGTAAAAGACCAGCATGGTCAGGGCCAGGGTTACCGGGATAGCGATAGCCGCCACCGCTCCGGCACGCCATCCCATGAAAAGGGCGATGAGGACGGTGACCGACAGGGCCGCCAGGAACATATGAAACAGGAGTTCGTTATTCTTTTCCCTGGCGGTCTCGCCATAATTGCGGGTAACCGTCACCTGAATGTCGGATGGGATGACTTTACCTTTCAGGAACTCGATTTTTTTGAGCAGATCTTCCGCCACCGTAGTGGCGTTGGCCCCTTTACGCTTGGCAATGGCGAGGGTGACGGCGGGGTAATTGGCGTTTTTGGGCAAGCTTTTTATTTTGTCTGATCGGTCCGCTCTGTCAGATCTGTCCGAAACTCCTCTACCAAAAAAGACAAAATCGTCAGGCTCCTTCACGCCATCGGTAACCTGGGCCACATCGGCCAGGGCGACCGGACGACCACCGTTGACCCCCACCACGGTCCGCCGAACCGACTCAGCGCCGTCCAGGAAAAAACCGGTGTCAACCAGAGTATCCCGGTTATTGCTCGTGTAGGCGCCGGAAGGGAGGAAGGCGTTCCCCTTCTGCAAGGCATTCATGACCGCCAGCGGCGAGAGCCCATACCCGGCCAGCCGGGAGTAGTCCAGCTGCACCCGCACCTGACGGGAAAATCCCCCCCTGATCTCCGTATCGCCGACGTTTTCCCCCTTCTTCAGTTCGTCACAGACCTCCCGGGCCACCTGCCTGAGGGTGGTGTGGTCATAGCGGTCGGACCAGAAGGTCAAGGCAAGAATGGGAACGTCGTCAATGGACTTGGGAACCACCAGCGGTTCCCCCGCCCCGGGGGGGAGAAGGTTCCGGTTGCTCATGACCTTGTTGTAGAGCTTGACCAGTGAGTTCTCCATATCCTGACCCACCAGATAGCGGACCGTAATAATCCCCATGCCGGGTCGGCTCATGGAGTAGAGGTACTCCACTCCGGGAATCTCCCAGAGCTTCCCTTCCAGCGGTTTTACCACCCGCTCCTGCACCTCCTGGGGTGAGGAGCCCGGCAGGGGGAGGTAGATGTCCACCATGGGGACCACGATCTGCGGCTCTTCCTCCCGCGGGGTCATTTTTATCGCGAAGAAGCCCAGGAGCAGCGCCGAAATCACAACCAGCGGGGTCAGCTTGGAGTTGATGAAAGCACGGGCAATTTTACCGGCGAAACCGAGTTGTTGCATTCTAAAACCTCTCACCACGGAGACACAGAGACACGGAGAAAACCTAAAATAGTGTAGTAACCAGACACGGTGGATTATCGTGGACAGTTTCGGATGGTTACACTGAGATGAATTTTAAAGTCGGTCAAACCTTCAGGTTAAAAAAAAGAATCAGCTATTCTCACTGTTTTCCTCCGTGTCTCCGTGCCTCCGTGGTTCAATTGCCGTTGTTAGGTTCAATTTTAGATCCGTCGCTCACGTTATTCCCGCCGACGATAATTACCTTTTCCCCGGCGGAAAGTCCGGAGAGAATCTCTACCTTATCTTCCAGCACCCTGCCGGGCTTGACCAGCCGCAGTCGGGCGATCCTGTTTGCATCAACTACCCAGACGGCGGTCAGTGCGCCCTTTTCGAAAACAGCCTGCCTTGGCGCCAGGATGCCTGCGACTCCGGTACCCAGGTTGATAACGGCACGGCCGAAGGCGCCGGACCTGAGACCTGTCCCGACAAGATTAACCTTGGCAATGAAGGTACGACTGACCGGATCGGCGGCAGGGACAACCTGGGCAATCCTGGCGCTGTAGGAACTGCCGCCACCATCGATGGTTACCAGCACCGGTGTTCCCGACTTAATTTTTCCACCGTGCGACTCCGGAATCGCCAAATCAAGCTGGTAGCTCCCCTCATCCTCAATGATCATCAGCGGTTGACCGGGGAAAACCGTGCTCCCCAGATTGACCGGTTTAGCCGTGACCACTCCGGAGATAGGTGCGATAATCTTTGTATAGTCAGCTACGGCTGAAGCGGAGCGCCCGCTCGCCTGAAGCTGCTTCAGCCTGGCATCGGCTCTGGCCACCCCCTGGGTCGCCAGGTCACGTTCCGCCTGCTTGACATCGAATTCCTGTCGGGTTAATGCCTGCTCCTCATACAATTTCCGGTAGCGCTCAAAGGTGGCGTCAGCCAGTTTTTTCCGGGTCATAGCCTCGTCCAGCCCCTGCCGTGCCTCATCGACCGCGGCATCTGCCTGGACTGATCCGGCCAGACTTTCCGTGGATTCGATCCGTGCCAGGAGTTCCCCTTTTTTCACCCGATCACCCTCACGAACCCGGAGCAGGCTGATGATCCCGGAGATCCGGGACGAGACTGCCGCGCTGGTCTTTGCGCGAACCGTCCCCACAACCTCCATGGTTTCGGGAATGGGCGCTGCTACAACCGCAGCCGTCGTGATTCCCTTCACGGGAGGCTGTTCCTGCGTTTGATGCTCCCGTGAACCGCTCTTGGAGCATCCGGACGAAAGCAGAACGCCCAGGAAAAGGCATGACAGCGCAGTCATCGATATTTTCATGGTAAAATCTCCTTACGCAATATGCCGACACTATAGGCAAGCTGAGCCGACGCCAGAACCAGATCGGCATCGGTATCAATCACCGAGGCCCGCGTCCGGTTGACGGATGTCTGGGCATCCAGCAGTTCCACGACTGTTGCCAGAGTCCCCTCAAACCGCTTCTCAACCAGCCGAAGCCCTTCTTCGGCATCAGCAACGGCACTCCGTGCTACCTCCGCCCGCTTGGCTGCCTCGTCCCGTCGGAGCCGGCTCTCTGCCACCTGATAGGCGATCTCTTTCTTATACTGCTCCAGCATCTCGGCAGCGCCGGCTTGAAGCGCTCCGGCCTTCGCCTGCTCTCGTGATCGTCGCATCCCATCAAACAATTCCCACCGGAGCGCGGCGCCTGCATACCAGGAATTTTTGTCCGCCCCGAAGGGTACGGAGCGGGCGTTGGTCTGAAAGGCTGCCCCGGCGTGGAGTGTCGGGTACCAGGAACTCCGGGCCAGTCCCACCCCAAGTTCAGCTCTTTCATGCTGCCGCTCCAACTCCTTCAGGTCGGCGCGATGTTCCAACGCCAAGCGAAAGAGATCTTCCTGCAATGCGGCGACAAACAAAGGTTGAATCTCGCCACCGATGTCGAAAGCTGCTCCCGCTGGTCCCCCCAGCGCTTTGCCGAACCGGAGTCGGGCGATTTCCAGACTGTTCCGGGCGTGAATCTCCTGTTCTTCCATCTCAGCCATAAAGGTACGCGCACGAAGTTCGTCGGACTTGAGCCCTGTTCCGGCAGCTACCCGCACCCCGGCCAACCTCAGATGTTCACGGGCACTTATGAGCCCTTTTTCGGCAACACCGAGTTGAGCTTGTGTCTTTTGGACGGTCACATAGGACGAGACCACCTCAAGGGTCACCTGCTCCCGCCGGAGTTGCTGCGAACTTTCATGCTCTTCCCGCTCCTTGGCAGCAATATCCACGCTGATCCCCACTGAACGGTCATACAGTGTCTGCTCCAACGTGATGGCGGTCCGAAAGTCGGTCTCAGTGCCGGGGTTATTCAGGTTATTGATGATGAAATCGTCGGTACTGAAGCGTCCCTGATCGAGCTTCATCATGAAGGTTCGGGTGGGAGAATTTGAAGCGGTAAACATTTCCTCGAAAGTCACCTTCGGGAAATAACGGCTTTTTACACCATCCTGACCTGCCGTGGCCGCTTGCAGCGCAAATTGCTCCGCCTTCAGGAGGTTGCTGTTTCGGAGCGCCTGCCGCACAGCCTCGGGGAGGGTAACGCCTTGATCAGCCAGAACCGGAGTGCTGGTGAGAGCCCCGACAATTAACACATAATGGAGCAATTTCAAAACGGAAGCCTCCTTACCTCTTTAAACTGTATATACATATTTTCATATACTATTCCCCCGCAATATGTCAAGGAATATTATATTGACATTCTGAATTTTGAATATATTATCGTGCTTATACACAAAAATTAATTACTGTTCCCACTAGCCATGACTCGTCCACGCAAACCAAGAACCTGCGTCTGTCCTCACAGGGTCGGGTATAGTGCGGTGTTCAAACCAGCCGGCACTTCACTCAAAGAACTGGAGATAATTCAGCTCGCCTATGACGAACTCGAATCACTGCATCTGTGTGACGGCGAGGGGAAAACCCAGGAAGAAGCAGGTCTTTCCATGGGCATTTCTCGCGGCACGGTGCAGCGACTTCTGGCCAGTGCTCGCCATAAGGTGGCCCAGGCGCTCGTCGGGCAAAAGGCATTGGCGATTTCCGGTGACACAAATCCATCAAAACAAGCTGAATAACTTCTGCGGAGGAAATGTATGAAGATGAAGATTGTGGTCATAGGCGCCAATGCCGCCGGAGCAAAGGCTGCGGCCAAGGCAAAACGGCTTAATCCCCATGCCGAGATCACGGTGGTGGACCGGGGGAGCTTCATCTCCTACGGCGCCTGCGGCATACCGTATTACGTCGCTGATATGGTCAAGGACGAAAAGGAGTTGATGAGCACTCCGGTGGGGGTTGTCCGCGATCCCGCCTTTTTCCGGAAGGTCAAGGGGGTGGAGATTCTTACCGAGACCGAGGCAGTGGCAATCGACCGTCAGAACCGGAAAGTCTCACTCTTGAAGGTGGTAAGCGGCGAAACCTCCTTCATTGAGTATGACGCGCTGATCCTGGCTACCGGCAGCTCCCCGGTCGTCCCGCCGCTGGAGGGCCGCGCTACCCCCGGCATCATCACCGTCAAGAGCATGGAGGACGCCATCCTCCTTAAAGAACAGGCAGTTGCCGGCAACCGGGCTTGCGTGGTCGGCGCCGGCCTCATCGGCCTCGAAACCGTGGAGGCCCTGGCTCAGCGCGGGATGCAGGTTACGGTGGTCGAATTGTGCGGTCAGCTCCTGCCGGGCATTCTGGACGAGGAGATGGCAAACCTCCTGGAACAGCATATAAGGAGCAAGGGGGTCACCGTCATGACCTCCTGTCGTGTTTCCGGTTTTACCGGTTCCGGCCGGGTGGAACAAGTTGCCACCGACCAGGGAGAGGTGACTGCAGATCTGGTGGTACTGGCCATCGGAGCCAGACCCAACGTGGAGCTGGCCCGCAATGCCGGCCTCGCCATCGGCACGACCGGGGCTATTGCCGTGGACAACCACCTGCGCACCTCCGATCCGGCCATCTATGCCTGCGGCGACTGTTGCGAAACGGTCAATCTCGTCACCGGAGCGCCGCTATACGCCCCGCTGGGAAGTACCGCCAACAAGCAGGGGAGAGTGGCGGCGATCAACGCAACGGGAGGGGATGCAATCTTTGCCGGGGTCCTGGGAACAGCCATCCTCAAAGTGTTCGACTTCGGTGCCGGGAAGAGCGGCCTGACCGAAGGCGCCGCACGTGCGGCAGGATTCACGGTGGAAACTGTCCTCTCACCGGCCCCTGACCGGGCGCACTTCTATCCGGCGGCAAAGCCGATAGCGTTAAAGCTGGTGGCCGACGCCGCAACCGGACGGCTGCTGGGAGTTCAGGCAGTGGGTCCCGGCGCGGTAGACAAACGACTGGACGTCGCCGCCACAGCCATCACCTTTCGCGCCACCGCCGAACAGGTTTCCCACCTGGACCTTGCCTATGCCCCCCCCTTCTCCGCAGCCATGGATAACCTGATCGTAGCTGCCGATATTCTGAAAAACAAACTCTCCGGCCACGCCAAGGGGGTCTCTCCCCGTCAGGTCAAGCAGATGCAGGATGACGGGGATGACTTTCTTCTCCTGGATGTCCGCTCCCCGGCGGAACACGCGACCATGCGACTTGCCGGGGCCAAGCTGGTTCCACTGGGCGCCCTGCGGGAAAAATTGGAGACCCTCCCCAGGGACAAGGAGATCGTCACCTTCTGCAAGATCAGTCTGCGTGGGTATGAAGCCCAGAAAATACTCAACGCCGCCGGTTTTACCAAGGTCAGGTTTCTTGATGGCGGCATCCTCACCTGGCCCTACGGGGTGGAAACGTAGCGGAATGCCTGAGCCTTGGCGCCCTCGCAAAAAGTCCAATGCGCCCTTCGACAAGCTCAGGGCGAACGGACTATAAAACTTGTAACTACTAGAAAATACGTTCGTGCTGAGCTTGTCGAAGCATGACGCAAGACGGTGTTTTTGAGAATTTGCGAGTGCATCAGCCTTGGCGCAGTAGGCTCTTTGTCATCATGGGGCTTCTTTGCCTCTTGCCTCAAGTGGGGACGGCAACGGCGCCGGCCAGCGGCGTCCTGTTCAGCCTGCTGCTGGGCAACCCCTGGCCGGTACGCACCGGCATCTGGAGCAGATACCTGTTACAGCTTTCTGTGGTCGGGCTTGGTTTCGGGATGAAAATCGGTCAGGTCTGGCTGGTGGGAAAGCAGTCAGTGGCCTGGTCAGTTGCGAGCATTTTGCTGACAGAGTACGGAGTGAGCATTCCATGTCCTTTAAAGTCGGAGCACTCATACTTCTTTCGGTACTTTTAACTCTGGCGCTCTCGGCGGTCATCATGCTGATCCGCAGCATGTTCATGGCCACCAGAGGACGAAAAATAACCCGCTATCCCGCACCGCGAGCTGCCCTGGTCGTTCTGGACCTCCAGGAAGGTTACAGCGGAACAAATACCCGGCAACCGGTGACCATCCCGCCGGCTAACGGCCTGATCTCCAGAGTCAACAGTCTCATCGACAGGGCGACACTGTCCGGCATGGAGGTCGCCTATATCCGTCAGGTCTTTGGCAGTAACCTGTTCGTACGGCTTCATGGGGGGAAAAGGCAGGGAAAGGTGGTCATCGATCGCAGGATCAAGGTCATCAACGGTAACGATTTCGAGAAGAATCGAACTGATGCCTTCTCCAACCGGCAGTTCGAGCAGTTGTTGCTGGATCAGCAGGTTGACCAACTCTTTCTCGTGGGAGTTGATGCCGCCTTCTGTGTCTATTATACGGCGCTGGGCGCACTGAACCGCGGCTACAAGGTAACCGTTGTTACCGACGCCGTCATGTCACGGTGCAAAATGGAGGGAGTCATTGAGAAATACCGGCGCAAGGGGATCGGTATCATCACCAGTGAAGAGTTTCCGGGAAAGAGAAAGACAATAGCGTCGATATAAAGATCCGGTTGACATTCGCTACGCGAACGAATATATGATTATATAATCATACACAGGAGTGCGCGTATGTACGATCAAAGTGAATATCGTGCTGACATTCTCAAGGCGCTTGGGCAGCCGACCCGAATGAAGATCATCGACTTTCTCCGGGACGGTGAACGTTGTGTCTGCGAGATCTTTCCCGCTATCGATGAAGAGCAGTCCAATACCTCGCGTCACCTGAATTTGCTGCTAACCAGCGGTATTCTCGCCCGGCGTAAGGACGGCATCAAGATCTACTATGCGGTCAAACATCCTGAAGTGTTTGAGATCGTTGACTTGGCTACCCTCATCATGACTCATGAAATTACAGGGCGGCAGCGGTTGCTCAAGGTCGCATAGATTTTTAAGCGTTCATATGATTAATCAATCATATATTAATGGAGTTTCCCGGTGTTGAAACAATTAGCGGACTATATAGTTTTCACACTTCTTTCCCTCCAACCGGCCAGCCGAAGCGGGGAGGCTTTGAACTTTTTCATATACGATACCGTAAAGATCTTTCTGCTTCTCACCATAATCATCTTCGTCGTAGCGATACTACGCACATCTTTCCCGCCGGAACGGACCAAGCGACTCCTCTCCCACAAGCGGGAGTATGTGGGAAACGTCCTCGCCGCGCTGTTGGGGATCGTCACCCCCTTCTGCTCCTGCTCCGCCGTGCCACTCTTCATCGGTTTCGTGGAGTCCGGCGTGCCGTTGGGGGTGACATTCTCATTCCTCATCTCCTCACCAATGGTTAACGAGGTAGCGCTTATCATGCTCTGGGGGCTGTTCGGCTGGAAAATCGCCCTCATCTACATAAGCACCGGTCTACTTGTCGCCATCGTTGCCGGCATCGTCATCGGCAAATTGAAGATGGAGCGGTATGTCCAGGATTATGTCTGGGAAATGCAGGTGGGAAGCGGTGAGATAAAGGTGTTGAACTTCCGGGAGAAGCTTGGCTACGCCAGAGAATATACGTTAGATCTCCTCAAGAAAATCTGGCCCTATGTAGTTGTTGGAGTCGGCCTGGGCGCCTTTATCCATGGCTATGTGCCGGCTGACTTCCTGGCGAAGTGGGCCGGCAGAGACAACCCCTTTGCCGTGCCGGTGGCGGTGGCGCTGGGGGTGCCGCTTTACAGTAACGCAGCCGGGGTGATCCCCATCGTGCACGCGCTCATGGAGAAGGGAATGGCTATGGGCACAGTGCTGGCCTTCATGATGGCAGTGACCGCCCTGTCGTTGCCCGAGGCGATCATCCTCAAAAATGTCTTGAAGCCCCGTCTCCTTGTTACCTTTTTTGGTATCGTGGCGACGGCTATAGTCATTGTGGGATACCTGTTCAACGCTATTCTGTGACACAACGTAGCATCACCCAAGGAGAACGGACCATGAAGATAGAAATATTAGGGACCGGTTGCGCCAAATGTAAGAATCTCTACGAGGCGGTGCAGATGGCGGTCAAGGAGAAGGGGATTGATGCTGAAGTAGTCAAGGTGGAGGAAATCCCGAAGATCATGAAATACGGCGTCATGAGCACACCGGCGCTGGTCATCAACGGCAAGGTCATCTTCTCGGGCAGGACAGCCACAGCGGCGGAGATTCAGCGACTGCTGTAACGCCAATCTATCTATTTTTACAGGAGCAAACGATGCGTCATCTCATCTGTACCCTCGCGGCGATGTTCATGCTGACCGGCGTTTCCTTTGCCGCTGATCTGCCATCGGCTACTGAGGCCGCCATCCGTGCCGCCTTGGCATCGGGCAAGCCTACGGTAGCTGACTTCGGCGCTCGGTCCTGCATCCCCTGCAAGAAGATGGCCCCCATCTTGGCCGAGCTTGACCGGGAGTACAAGGGGAAAGCTAATGTCCTGTTCACCGATGTCCATGAGGGGAAAAACCTGGCAGCCAATTACCGCATCCAGATGATCCCCACCCAGATTTTCTTCGACGCCAAAGGGAAAGAGGTTAAACGCCATATCGGATTCATGGAGAAAACTGACATCTTGAAGGAGTTGCAAGCTGCGGGGTTGAAATGACCTTCCTCGACAACATCGAACAGACCATCACCCTCTATCCTCTGGTGGCCTTTGGTGCAGTGTTCCTCGCCGGGGTGATCTCCTCGGCGTCTCCCTGCGTACTGGCTACTATCCCACTGGTGGTAGGTTTCGTTGGAGGATATGCTGATGGCGACCGGATGAAAGCGTTTCGTTACTCCCTGTCATTTGTCATTGGACTGTCACTGACCTTCACCGCGTTCGGTGCGGCTGCCGGCTTACTTGGGACCATGTTTGGCACACTGGGGGGGCCGTGGTACCTGATAGCCGGGTGCATTGCTCTGGTTATGGGCGGTCAGATGATGGGATTGTATGAGATCCGGCTTCCAGTCAGGCGGGATTTCAAGCCCAAACAGGGGGGGATGGTTGGCTCATTCCTGTTAGGACTGTTTTTTGGTGTCGTCTCCTCACCGTGCGCCACACCGGTGCTGGTGGTCCTGTTGACCCTGGTAGCCGGCAAGGGGCAAGCGCTTTACGGCATTGCGCTCCTCTTCTGCTACGCCATCGGCCACTGCCTGCTGATGCTCTTCGCCGGCACGTTCACCGGTTTTGTGGAAGGTTTCGTTAAAGCCAAAGGGGTAGTCAACTTCTCTCTCTGGGCCAAGCGGGTCAGCGGAGGAATCATCTCGGCGGTGGGAACGTGGTTCATCTTGCAGGTACTGTAACACTATGTTTACTCCGTAAAACACAACTTCAGTAAGGGCGCTCGTTCCTCATCGCAACGTAATGCACTGCGTAACCGGTCTGAATTACGTCAATAGTATGGTTTTAATTCTAAATGAAGCACTATTGTTTAAGGGAAAGCGTATGAAGCTAGCATCAATTATTGTGATGGCAAGCCTTTTAGGTATAACCGGTTGCAATAACGAGCAACGAATCAGGATTGGCGACACTCCACCGGAAATATCAGGCAACGATA
>CAIUUR010000340.1 GCA_903902345.1 uncultured Geobacteraceae bacterium
CAATAAGATTCGAAATAACTTAAATGTGGCCATTTCTTTGAAAGAGCAACGGTTTAGATGAGAGAATATTCAATGACTGCAAATGCTGAGAACCTCTCACGCCTGTTGAACTACTTGTCTTTTGCCCTATTGGCATTAACTCTGACCATTGGCGTCATCATCCGCCTGAGACTACTTTCTGTGCCTCTTGAAAGGGACGGCAGCGGGACGTAGTTGATCTGTTGACTATGCTTTACCTTTTCTTTGGCTTAATCAACTAATAAACTACGTCCCGCCAATGCCCGCCAATGCACCAATGCCCCACTAATTCGTCCCACCGTCCTCCCAACTCAGCCGGAGTCACCAGCTGTCCACTTCAGGCAATCAGGCCCAGATCTTCGGCACCGAATCCTCCTTGCTATTCAGTCCAATTGCAGGATATACTCAAATCAGATTATCAGATAATCGGAGGCCATTATGCAGACGGTTACCGCAACTGAGCTTTCGCGGAATTTTCGGGTCATGCTCAATCGGGTTGAATTTCAACACGAAGAATTAATAATCATGCGAAACAATACTCCGGTAGCGAGACTCATTCCTGATACCGGAGCCATGACTACGGAAGCGGCGTTCGCCGATATTTACCGGATACTACCGGAAGAGGCCGGGGAAACTTGGCTGGCTGACAGTCGTCTAGAGGAAAGAATCGGTGAGGTACGCGACCCATGGGCTTCCTGATCGACACCTGTATCTGGATTGAGGTGGAGCAGGGGATTCTTGCTCCTGCACAGATTGCCGAGCTTACCGGAAAAGCCTCTATCTATCTCTCACCGGTTACCATCGCCGAACTGAAATTCGGAGTGGAATGCGCGGCCACTCCGACAATACGCAAGCAGAGGATGACGGCCTTCTCCAGGATACGCTCCAAGCCGGTACTCCGAATTGACGAGACAACCGGTGAAATATTCGGATCTCTTGCCGCCTCCCTGAAAATAAGCGGAAAAGCCCATAGGCCCCGCATCCAGGATCTCTGGCTGGCAAGTCAAGCAATACAGCATAACTTCTCGCTACTTACCCGCAATTTACATGATTTTTCAGACATTCCGGGGCTCCGGATTGCGACAATCTGATGTCCTTATGGCGCAGATGGGGGCGTAAGGTAGGGGCGTAAGGGACGTAGTTGATTCTGTTGACTATGCTTCGCCTTTTCTGCTACTTAGTCAACTAATCAACTACGTCCCGCCTCCCGCCCAACGAGTGGCAGGGCCAGCCTGAAAGCCGCTGGTGCGACCTTTCCACTTGATACTGAAACATGCTCCTCCCGGCACCCCTCGCGACACGTCTCCACGACCCTCCTCCTCTCTGCCACTGTGACTTCTATCCACGGTGGCGCAAAGCAAACGGGAGGGCCTGTATTTGCCAACTTGATGTTTTTGAACGCATAGTCCATAATAATTCAAGATATAAAGTCAATTGCTTCAACTTGAAGCCAAAAGGATGACCAGAATGCTGCACACAGTGAGTGGAGTTTATGAAAACGGCAAAGTGCGTCTCAATGAGCATCTGGCTCTTCGCCACGCCAGGGTGCTTGTCACGTTTTTGGACGATGAGAAGATGAAAACGCTCGACACCCTGCCTGCGTGTTTCAATAACCCTGTAAAAGTCGAACAAATAAGGCGCATTAGCCGGGATGAACTCCATGAAAGATAAGATTTTCATCGATACGAACATTCTCGTCTATGCCTCGTTACAGGACGATCTTACGAAACATGAAAAAGCAATTTCTTTTCTTAATGAACTAAAAGGAAACACCATATTCGTAAGCGCACAGGTCATGAGCGAACTCTCCGTCACGTTGCTTAAGCACCATCTGGCCGAAGAGAAAATTATCAATATTCTTGGACAGGTTGCAGATACGTTTAATGTCAGCGCTACGACTCTTGAGACGGTGACACGGGCGTGGAAGATAAAGAAAAAATATCGCTTCTCCTATTGGGACAGTCTTATCGTTGCCGCTGCACTGGAAAATGATTGTACCCTGCTTGCCAGTGAAGACCTTCAGAATGGTCAAATGCTCGATCGGAAACTCAGAATTGTGAATCCGTTGGAGCAGATATAAAGCACTATAGCACTTTGCAAATTACTCCCCGTTGCTCCACCGCCTGCCCCAAGGAATCGTTTGACATCCGCCCGGTGTACTGCTAAAAAGGATACTACAATTTGTCTTATCGTACAGGTGCTTGCGTCGGACATCGAAAACATCCGATCCAACGCGAGTTAAAAGGGAAGAGAGTTAAAATCTCTCACTGTCCCGCAACTGTGAACGGCGATGAAAGCTGCGAAGTATGCCACTGATTCATTTCGGGAAGGCGCGGCGAGTAAAGTGACCCGTAAGTCAGGAAACCTGCCTGTGCGACTGTTTCACCAGCACCTCCGCAGGAGAGGCGCCGAAACCCGTCCACCGATGTACCTCCCCCGGTTTTCGACCCCTGTTTCTCCTGCGAGAAATGGGGGTTTTTTATGTCCCGTATCATCCTCATTACCGGCGGCGCCCGCAGCGGCAAGAGCCGCCTGGCTGAGCGTCTCACGGCGTCCTACGGCGCCCCTCTGGGCTATCTGGCCACCGGCGAACCCCGTGATCTGGAAATGGACCAGCGGATCGTCCGGCACCAGGAGCGGCGGGGGCCGGAATGGACGACCCTGGAAGAACCGCTCCTCTTGACGGAAACCCTGGTGGCCCACGACAATCTCTTCTCCGCTGTTCTGGTGGACTGCATCACCCTCTGGCTGACCAACCTCCTCCTGGGGTGCGACGACCCGTCACGGGTCCTGGCGACGGTGCGGGAGTTTACCGACGCCGCGCCAAGGCTCAACACCCCCCTGATTCTGGTCACCAACGAGGTGGGGATGGGAATCGTCCCGGAGAACCGTCTGGCACGGACCTTCCGGGACCTGGCAGGAGAGACCAACGAACTCCTGGCCGCAACGGCGGATGAGGTGCATCTTGTGATCAGCGGCATACCGCTGAAGCTGAAAGGCTAAAATGGAATAATCTGCGTCAATCTGCGAAATCTGCGGATAACACTATACTACGAGGTACGTTATGACTCTGTTGAACGACACCCTGGCCCGCATCCAATCCCTTGACGAGAAACTCCTGGACGAGACACAGCTCCGGCTGGACAACAAGACCAAGCCCCCCGGTTCCCTGGGGCGGCTGGAA
>CAIUUR010000341.1 GCA_903902345.1 uncultured Geobacteraceae bacterium
ACGGTAACGGCCAACCATACCATGAGCGCTACCTTTGCCATCGACACCTTCACGATTACCACCTCTGCCGGCACCAACGGGAGGATAAGTGCAAGCCAGGTTGTGAACTACAATGCAAACTCCGGTGCCGTGGTCGTCACCCCCAACACAGGGTACCACATAGCGTCGGTGCTGGTTGACAGCGTCAGCCAGAGCATCGTTGATCCCAAGACATTCAGCTATACCTTCTCCACGGTGACGGCCAACCATACGGTGAGTGCCACCTTCGCCATCGACACCTTCACGATTACCACCTCGGCCGGAGCCAACGGGAGTATCGGCACCAGCCAGACCGTTAACTACAACACAAACTCCGCCGCCGTGACTGTCACCCCCAACACCGGGTACCACATAGTTTCGGTGCTGGTTGATAGCGTCAGCCAGAGCATCAGCGATCCCAAGACGTTCAGCTACACGTTCGTTACGGTAACGGCCAATCACACGATGAGTGCCATCTTCGCCATCGATGTTTTAACCATTTCAACATTATCACCGCTGACTAACGCCATTGTTGGAACCCGGTATAGTAAACCTTTAAGCGCCACTGGTGGCATCGCAGCATACAATTGGATTGTGAATTCCGGGAGTCTGCCGCCGGGCCTCTCCCTGAATGGTGCGACGGGATACCTTGCCGGCATCCCCTCCACACCGGGTACTTACAGTTTCACGGCCAAGGTGGCAGATAGTCAAGTGCCACCGGCTGCAGCCACTAAACTGATAAATCTTTCAGTTGCTGTCTTCCCGCCGGCGATCATCACCGTGTCGCCGTTGACTGGTGTTATCGTGGGGACTAGGACAACTAATAATTTTAATGCCAACGGTGGCATTGCGCCGTATACTTGGAGCTTGGATTCTGGAACGTTGCCTCCGGGACTTAACCTAAACAGTACGACAGGGTACTTTGCAGGGATTCCAAACACTCCGGGAGTTTACAGTTTTACAATCAAAGTAACGGACAGCCAAGGAATCCCGGCCGTGGCGACTAAGTTGTTCAATCTTACAGCGACCATCGCACCACCGGCGATAATTACGGTGTCTCCGTTAAGCGCCAGCAGTGGGATCACGTATTTCCTGCAGCTCAATGCCAATGGTGGAGTCTCTCCCTACACTTGGTCGGTTGCAAGTGGGAATCTTCCGCCGGGGGTGGTGTTGGACGGTACTCTCGGAAAACTTACGGGAACACCGGTAACTTCCGGGACGTATACCCTGACACTTCAGGTAACTGACAGTCAGGGTGTGGTCGCGACTAAGATTTTTACTATGACGGTTATTTGACTAGTGACGGACGACGTAATCGCGCGGCCGCAGAACGGCAAGGAGGATGTAAAATGCTCAAATATCGTGTTTTGGGATTAATTGTGCTGGTTGCGGCGATGTCGGCAGTAGGCTGCGGTAGTGCGCGAGCTGCTCTCGTTTATGACAGCATAGGAATTCAGACATCTGATGGGAGCGAACCAATAGACAGTACTGTGGGGTATCGCCTTGCTCAGGAATTCAAGACAAGGACTGCACAGTTACAGCTTGATTCCGTGACATTATCAATGTTCGGTTCGGGTACTGCGACAGTATCTATATATACAAATGGTATAATAGGTGGCTTCTCTGTACCTGATTCTTTGGTTCCCGGAGGTACCCTCATAAGCCCAGGAAGCTATGATCCCACGGTACTGACAGATGCCACCTTTATGTCTGGCGGTTTGACTCTTAATCCCGCTATGAACTACTGGGTGGTGCTGCAAGCTGTCAGCGGATCATTCAACTGGTCATTTGCAGATTTAATCGCCAAACCTGTTCCCGATAATGACCCAACACTATATGGTTCCTGGTATGCTGGTCCACCAAATTCATTTCTCAATGATGCCCTATATACCAATCTGACGGACTATAGTGCTCCCTTTCAGATGGCAATCTATGCCTCCACTCCCGCCGTCCCCGAGCCATCCACCTACGTTCTCCTGGGAATCGCTCTGAGCGCCGTGGGGTTTGCCCGGAAGAAGATGAACCGCCGCGAGGGGTGAGGATGAGGCGCTGAATCGCAGAACGGCTGAAGCGTCGAAACAAAAAAAGAGCTCCGGGGTTTTCACTACCTCGGGGCTCTTTGTCTTTTTGCGGGGTTGTATTCATTCAGGATAAACATCTCCCTC
>CAIUUR010000342.1 GCA_903902345.1 uncultured Geobacteraceae bacterium
GAAGCTACTCGAAAAAAGTGGTTTTGAGCTGGTTCACAAAGAATCCACCTTTCCTATTGATATGTTCCTGTTGATGGGGGACAATTATGTGGGGAATGATGAATTGGGACGTGCATGTCATGTGAAACGGATGAATTTTGAGAAGGCACTTACGCGTGGTGGAAACGGTGACGTTTTAAATAAATTGTACGCATCGTTGGCTAGTCAAGGAATCGGGCGAGAAGTTGTTGTTTTTGCAAAAAAAGTGAGCATCTAGTCACAGCGGTATGCAAAAGTTATAGGTCGCATTTTTATGACTAAATAAGATTAATTGTCTGAGCGCCAATTATTTTATTATTTTTACTTGTTAGTGGTTTTGTATACAATAAGGCAAGTTATATGTTGCTACGGATTAATTCAAATAACTATGTGTACTGTGAAATTGATACCAGGTGGTAGCTCTCTTTATCAATGGTTCGGCAGATTCAATAGCTGTATCTATGACATGGAGCAAGACTAAAAATATCAGCCAATCATAAAGCCAAGTTACCGTAAAGGATGTCCAATGTATTCGTCAGCTTTAATTGCATCACTCTTGAAATATCTCAATAAAACACTTTACACGTACCCTGGTGGAACCATCGCTCCAATTTTCCATGAGTGTAAGGCAATTGGTGTGCCCCTTATCTGCACGAAGAACGAGCAGGGGGCAGGTTACATGGCCATCGCAGACGCCCTTGTGACACAAACGGCTTCCTTTGTGGCCGTTACCAGCGGTCCCGGCGCCACTAACCTCATAACCTGCATCGCCGACGCCTTCTATGACAGCATTCCGCTTATCGCTTTTACGGGTCAGGTGGGGACAAAGGACCTTGCACGTTCCGAGACTCTTCGCCAGCGGGGGTTTCAGGAAGTACCGATTATGGATATGGTGAAGAAAATCACCAAGGCGACTCTCCAGCCGCAAACGCCACAGGAGTTGGCTGAGATGCTTATTCAGGCATTGCACTGCGCCATGGATGGTCGACCGGGTCCGGTGCTCATCGACCTTCCCATGGATGTTCAACTGACGCCGCTTCCCGACGGTCTCCTTGAATCCATGTTACAGGCGCTGCAGAGAGTTCTGCCGTCATCGTTATGTCCGCCGGTCGAGCCGGCGGTGGTGGAAGAGATCCGTCTGAGTTTGGCTTCAGTATCGCGTCCACTTATTCTTGCCGGTGGCGGAGCAATGTCGTCATCCGGGCAGTTGAAGGATCTTGCCCATCGTCTCGGGATACCTGTTGTGACCAGTATGCGCGGAGTTGGAGTATTTCCTACCAATGACCCGCTTTCAGCCGGATGGATCGGCCATACCGGCATGCCCTGGTCCAACTGGGCTCTTTCCCAAGCTGACTGGGTTCTGGTGCTGGGAAGTCGCCTGGACGTCCGGCAAACCGGAACCATGCCCGATCGATTGGCCGACAAGACCGTTTTTCACGTGGACATCGATACCAACGAACTGACTCATGTCAGGGTGCCCAATGCACGATCGATTCACTGTTCGGTTGCGGAGTTGCTTGCTGCTCTCAATCAGGACAGCAACCTGGTTCCACCGGATTTTTCCGATTGGCGTGGCGCAATTGACCATCAAAAGCAGGGATTGACCCTTCAGGACAGGGGGGGAGAGCCCGGTGTGGCGCCCGACGAGCTTCTCGCTTGTATCGACCGCTACACCTTGGGAAAGCAAACAGCAGTGGTGACCGGTGTCGGCTCGCACCAGCAGTGGGCGGCGCGTCATTTTACGTTTATAGCGCCGGAGAAGCTTCTCTTTACTTCCGCGGGACATGGCACCATGGGGTATTCTCTGCCCGTCGCTCTCGGCGTTAAACGTCTTAACCCCGACAGGATCGTTATCAGTGTGGATGGAGATGGATCGTTTCAGATGAACATCCAGGAACTGGCCATGATAAGTGAATTGAAAATACCACTCAAAATTCTGATCATGGACAATAACCGCTTGGGAATTGTTTCTCAGTTCCAGCAGATCACCTTCGCCGATGATCCGGTAACCGGCTCGTTCCAAAACCCTGATTTCATTCGGATTGCCGAAGCCTATGGCCTTAAGGCGTGGGATCTCCCTGAAATGGACGTAGCGGTAATTGCTGCATGGTTGGATGAGCCAGGTCCTGCTCTGCTGAGGGTGCATATTCAGCATGACGCCCCTGTATCCCCCATGCTGTTAGGGGGGCAGGCCCTGGACGCAATGTGGCATGCCGAGGTGAAGCAGCCGTGACCGATTCGGACGGCAGGCTTGTTCTCCTCACCGGGGCCAGCCGAGGTATCGGTACGGCCATAGGTGAGGTTCTTCTTGCCTCCGGCTACCGGGTCGCCTTGGGATACTGTCATGATCCGGGCGATACGGAGCGGCTGGCAGCCAAATTTCCGGCGGCTTTTCCCCTCCGTATTGACATTGCCGAGCGTGCCTCCGTACAGGCGGCGCTTGGCGCCGCCCGGAGTCGCTTTGGCGCTCCGGTGGATATCCTGGTGAATAACGGCGCCATCGCTCAGGAAAAGCCGTTTTTGGAACTGACTGATGACGACTGGGATCGGATGCTGAGCGTCAATCTTCGAGGTCCGTTTGTCTGCTCTCAGGAGGTTTTGCCGCAGATGAGGGCGCGACGTTGGGGACGGATCGTCAACATCGTTTCAATCGGCGGTCAATGGGGAGGAATGAATCAGGTCCATTATGCGGCGGCCAAGGCAGGACTTATTAACCTGACCCGCTCTTTGGCCAAGCTTTATTCGGGCAGCGGCGTAACCACCAATGCCGTTTCACCAGGCCTCGTGGAAACCGACATGATTCGTGCCGAATTGGCTTCGGAAGCCGGACAGGCAAAGGTGAGGAGCATCCCGTCGGGGCGTATCGGGACTCCCGAAGAAGTGGCCGCTGTGGTAAGGTTCCTCTGCTCGGATGATGCGTCCTACATCACCGGACAGACTATCAATGTTAATGGAGGCATGTATTTTGGGTAAGACCCTCATGATTATCGGGGCCGGCGTGGAGCAGGTTCCAGCCTATGAGGCCGCTAAACGACGCGGTATTACTGTCGTTGGCACGGACATGAATGCCGATGCTCCGGGACTTGCACTGGCTGACCATACGCTGCTGGTATCGACCCGTGACGCTTGTGCAACGGAACAGAAGGCGCTTGAATTTCACCGGACGCACTCCATTCATGGCGTGATGACGATCGCTAATGATGTCCCCTATACGGTCGCGCGGGTGGCTCATGCGATGGGTCTGCCATCCATTACCCTGGACGCGGCGAAGTGCGTAACTGACAAGCTGTTGATGAAACAACGCTTTTCATCGCATGGTGTCGGCTGCCCCTGGTTTGCCGACATTGAGAGTGCGGATCAGGTACGTGAGTATGTTACGGGAAATATCGGTAAGGATTTTGTCCTGAAACCTGTGGATGGACGTGGCGCGCGTGGCGTCCTGCTGATCAACGACACGGTGGATCCGGAATGGGCATTTGCAGAGGCCAAGCGTTGGGGGGATTGCGGCCGTTTGATCCTGGAGGAGTTTATTCCCGGCATGCAGCTTTCAACGGAGTCTTTTATCCTTGACGGAACCTGCTACACACCGGCAATTGCCGAACGAAATTATTCTCGCATTCAGCAGTTCAGACCGAATATCATCGAGGACGGCGGTACAATCCCGGCGCCTCTTGATGACAGTACGAAAAAGGCGATTGATGACGTGGTTCTGCGTGGAGCTGCGGCGCTGGGGATCACTGCCGGTATTGTCAAGGGTGATATCGTCATCGACCATGCGGGGAGACCGCTCATTATAGAACTCGCCGCGCGCCTTTCCGGAGGGTGGTTTGCCACGCATCAGATTCCGGCCGCGTCCGGAGTCAGTCTCGTTGAGGCGGTGATATCCTACTCCCTGGGGGAGGAGGTGACTCCATCTCAGCTGATACCCCAGTATCACCGAGCCACTGCCATTCGCTACTGGTTTCCGCCCCAGGGGACAATAAAGCGCATCGCTGGAGAAGAAAAGCTTAAGGAGATTGAGGGGCTTCTCGCCTATGGGTTTTTCCGTAAAGAAGGTGACGTGCAACCGGAAATCCGGATGCACCCGGATAGATTCGGTTACGTGATGGTGACCGGTGAAACCCGTGGTGAAGTACTGACCCGGGTGGATCAGGCACTCAACTCCGTTCAGGTAGAGGTCGCTCCATGACCACATTTATTGCCGAAGTTTCCAGCAATCACAACCGTGATCTGACTCGGTCGTTGGCGTTTATCGATGCCGCGGCCAGCGCTGGTTGCCGTGCCGTGAAGTTCCAGCTCTTCAAGATCGATCAGCTCTTTTCACCGGAGATCCTGGAGCGCTCGGAAAAACACCGAAAGCGGAAAGAGTGGGAGCTGCCGCTGGAATTTGTTCCGCAGTTGGCAAATCGCTGCCGCGAGACGGGGGTGGAGTTCTCCTGCACCCCGTTCTATCTGGATGCCGTGGCCGAGTTGGAGCCGTATGTCGCCTTTTACAAGATCGCCTCCTATGAACTCCTCTGGGACGACCTGCTGGCCGCTTGCGCCCGGACCGGCAAGCCGGTAATTCTCTCCACGGGGATGGCGACAATACCCGAGATCAAGCATGCGGTGGAGGTCCTACGTCGCAACGGCTGCCAAATACCGACCCTTCTCCACTGCACATCCGCCTATCCCACCCCCTGTGGGGAGGCCAATTTGGCC
>CAIUUR010000343.1 GCA_903902345.1 uncultured Geobacteraceae bacterium
ACAAGTTGTATTACAGATAAAGAAGGGACAGTCGCTGCCGAGCTTCCGGGCGTAGACCTCCAGCTTGTGTAAGCGGAACCCGGAGAGGGTATCATCTGCGACGAAATCCAGGAGCATTTCCTGCTCATCACTCATCAGCTACCTCGCTCCCTGCCAGTTGAGCACAATAAGCCGCCAAACGCCCGTCGAAATCAGCCAACCACTGGCCGTCCACGAAGGACTTGAGAATACGGCGAACCTCGTAATTCGTCGTCCCCCCTCCCGGAGCCGCAACGGTGCTCTTCAGCTTCCGCAGGAAACCCAGATCCACGATCTTGTTGAGATGAGTCTCGATCTGATCCAGAAGCTTGACCTCGTTGCTGCTTTCGGGGAGAAAGACGCGGATCAGTTCCACGATCTCGTCACGGGATAGGATGAGACGGATGTCACCACCTCCCGCGTCAAACTCGGCCAACTTCTTCCTGAGCAGCGCCAGGAGGAGGCTCACCGGGAACGATAGGGGGCGCCGCGCTACCAGACGAGGAATCTTCCCCTCCTCCTCTCCGGACTCCGGCCGTGATGAGAGGAAAGCGTATCCTTCGGACTCGTCCAGCATCAGCTCCAGACCGAGGACGGCAACATAATCGCGCACCCTGGCCTGCAGCCGGAGAAGCGCGCTCCATTGGTGACTGTCGCCATCCTGGTAGATCACCCCCTTAAGAAGGGTGACGACGAGAATGGAGAGCTCATGTGCCGCCGTGGACGGTTCAGATTCTTGTAGCGCCATCATCACCTCACAAAGATTACTCGGGGGAGCTCCGCCTGCCGGGTGCACTCACCGCCATCGTCCCCTAGGCCGCGCCAGATTATGACCTCGGTACTCCCTTCGTCCACCACGCTGCTGAAGTCGTCACAGGCGATCTGCAGGTACGCCACCAGCTCGGCGAGACCATGGCGTAGTGGCCGGATGGCGCAGAGCTCGCCCAGGGTGATCTGCGTCCGCTCCTGCAGTATCCGGCGCAGATGGCGGACCAGTTCCCCCCGATCAATGACGACCTGCCCGTAGAGAGCCGCCGTATCCAGCACATTCTCTCCCCTCTCCAGCGCCAACTGGGTGAACGTCGGCTTCAGGGTGGGGGTATGAAGCGGCCGTTCCAGGGGGAGTTCAATATGGGCGGCACTATCCGCCATGGAAGCCATCTCGCCCGGCGGGGGGGTGTCTCTCAGGGCCAGCGCCTTGCTCTCTATTCCATGGAGAATGTCCATGATCCGGCGGTTTTCCAGCCACGCCTGATCGTCCAGGAAGCGGCGCAACTGCTGGGAGAGTTGCGCCACCGTCCGCTGGGTATGCTCTCCGGCCTCCAGCCAGTCGTAGTGGAGGCGGCGGGTCCGGTTGTCCGGTTTCAGTTCCATCACCGGCGGCAGGGAGAGGACCCGCTCCAGAAGGGAGGAGAGCTCTTCCTGGCGGCGGCTGGACATGAGGAAATCCCAGAAGGCGCGAAAGCTCCTCCCCTGATCCGAGTCGGCGATGAGGTCCCGCTCCCCCATGATCTCTTCCAGGAGCGCTCCTTTCCCCCCTTCCCAGAGGGCGATCCGCTCCCGCACCCGGCGATCCAGACCGCGAAAGTTATGCTCTACCTCGCGGAAATCGGAGAGGAGCTCACGGGAAAGCTGCGTGAACTGCTGGAAACGATCCTTCAGAGCTGTGTCGTCCAACAGGGGGATATCGCCCCCCTCCACACGGGCAATTTCGGCGTCGATCTCATCCCGGCGTTTTCGGAGTTCGGCAAGGCGGCTATCCGGGTCGCTCTCGCTCCCTTCGCTCATCTGTTTGAGCAGCTGAAACAGGGTGAGGAGACGGGACTCGGTCCCCACAAAACTCCGTTCCAGAAGGGTTCCCAGCCAGGCAATGGCCTTCTCGGCGGAGGGGGTCAGATCGAACCAGGGCTCGTCGGATCCCTGGCGGTAAAACTTGCGCAGCCACCCCTTGTC
>CAIUUR010000344.1 GCA_903902345.1 uncultured Geobacteraceae bacterium
CTCAATACTCCATCAGTTTGATATTGGTATGGCAAGTGGCAGACGCCGAGGCAAGGCATTTGAAAGCGTCGAATATTGAGCCCATGCACCTTTTGCTCGGTTTGTGCAAAGTTGTTGACCTAGACCTGCCGGAATTGGTGTCAAAAGTTTCGCCGGACCGGGATGCGGTGTTAGAAGAATTGCTCCGGGAAGTCAGGAGGTTGCGCACCGTTTTTCGTGCCGCCGATTTGGATGCCAAGGCGTTTCGCCGTAAATTACGTAGGTTTTCTCCCGAACGCCGATTTGCCTTGGATGATTCAGAGCGATTGCGGCGGAGTTCGGCGGCCAAACAGATTTTCGCCGAAGCGGAACATTTCGCCCAACTCGGCAGCAGCGCGGTCTATCCCGTTCACCTGCTTTACGCGGGATTGTTGGCCGATGACGAACATCGCGACGCAACCCTGGCCGAATTGAACGTTGAAAAAAAACGCCTGCTCACCGTTTCCAAGCGCGAGGTTTTGGGCAAACAAACTGGTTCAGCCTCCCCGTCCGCTAAAGCCAGAACAAGATGGAACTAATGTTTGGTGTTTTAAGAACAGCAGCATGAACGCATCTGAAACTGAAATAAATACGGTTCTTGTCCAAATCCGAAACGATGAAATCGAGGTGGATAGAAAATCGATTCGATTAAACAAGAATGTCCTTCCCGCGCTAAACATTACAGGCATTCGTTGCAGCAGATGGGTTTGCAGGGATTGGATTTAATTGCCAAAAATTATCCTTCCGCCAGGGTGAATCTTTTTCCAGCTGTGCATTCTGGCAGCGCCACCGATATACCATTGGACCAAGTTCGCAAGGCTCGGAAAAATGCCCGGATTGCTGCGTTGACCCCATGCTGCTAAATAACTGTAACGCCGGCTGGTGGCCCCATCCGCACTCAAAGTTCCCAATCTTCGCTGGATACTGGCCTTCGCGCTCTTCATGGCGGCGTTTCTGAACTACACAGATCGCAACGTCCTCGGTCTGCTTGCCACGACGATTCAGAAAGATCTCAACATTTCGAATCAGGAATACGCGAGCATCATCAACTATTTTCTAATCGCTTACACCATTGCGAATCTGCTGTCCGGCCGCGTGGTGGACAAACTCGGCGTGCGCTGGAGCCTCATCAGGCAATGAAGGCAGCTGAGATAGCCATCGAAGCCGATTTGTTTGACCAAGCAGCAAAAGTATTGGGCGGTGCCCAGCTGAAGTTGGTTAGGGATGCCAACGGCCGCAATCGTCCAGCCGGGGTGCATCAATGGCGAACTTTGAACCTACTCATCGGCGGCGGCGGCGCGCGGACCGCGCTTTATTCCAACGCCGTAAACGCTTGGTTTGAACAATGCTGCCATTTTACGCCGGATCGTAAACCTATCCCATTGCCCCAGGACCTGAAGTGGCCTACGGAACTGCCCGCAGCTCGTTATGCCAGCGAATTCAGCCGGTTCACAGTGGCTTATGGATTATCATTCGACCGCGCCAACCTTGAGGATCATCGGTTTCCAAAGGATGTGCGCCCGCTCGCAAGCGTCGAAAGAGAATCGCAGAATCGGCCACATGCGCCCTCGAAAGATGAATGTTGAATGGGTTTGTAATAGCTAAAAAAAAGGATTCAAGCTTCAGCTCGAACCCTTTTGTAATCAGTCCATTTCCAACATTGATTGGGACAGACCGTGGAGCAGCGATTCGGGCGTGACCTGATTTTTGATGCAGGCTGCCAAAATAACCTGGGCCACCTCGTTGCCGACCAGATTTTGCAGATCCGCCATCCACTCCCCCTCATCCACAGACATCGCCGAGCATTGATTGTGGATGTCTTCCAACGCCTCATCCACTCTCGTCATCATCGGGACTCGGAAATTATCCTCATCCCAATATCTGACAGGAAGTGAAGCCCGATATTCCGGCACTGCTTCGATCAGATTCTCCCGCCAAATATCCGGGAAATCCTTCACCACCTTTTCTCCCATCTGAAATGCAGCTAGATGATGATGCAGTCCCTTTGGTATGCGTTCAGCCAATTCAGGTTCGATTTGCCAGAAACTACCGAGGTCAGGTTCATAGCCATTCCCTGCCAGATAAAATCGGGCATGCAGGTCGTGGCGTTCCTGGTCCATTCTGCCGACGGTTATGTGCAGACCATCCTGATTCCATTCGTTCTGTTCATCAGTGCTAGATTGAAACGCACTGGCTGAACAATGATGGTGAACAGTGCCGAAGTAGAGCCAATCATCCGAAGGCTCCGATTCCCAAACCGCAAACCGTTCCCTGGCCTTTTCTTCCGATTCCTGCTCTGGTAGTTCTCTCGCCGTCATCCCCGTTCTCGCTGCTTGAGGAAACGCCCAAGCAGCCCAACGTCCCAGCTTCACATTGACGTAAAGCCGGACCTGACATTCGCTGGAGTGTTCTTTATACGTCCACCTAAAGAAGGACAGGATTTGATGCCACAGTTCAGGATTCAGTTTTGGGCCAGTGTATTCCAATTTGCCCTTCGCTTCCTCCACCGCATATTCAATCTTCGTCGTCACCAGACCCGTCACCGCCTTTTCTTCCACCAACTTTTCTTGTTTTAGTTTTATCAGTTTCATAGTTCAGAGTTGTTGAGCCAGATCGGGGTGATGGTTTTGCAGAAATGCCAAAACCCGAGACTGGATTTGTTCGCGTGAATAGGTGATTTCCCCGTTCCCAGAATCATTGCTGTCATGCTCGTCGTAATCGTAATCCCCATAAGAATCCATGTTGGGTTCACATTCATTCCAAGCATCGTCATCAATTCGGGTTCCGATTTGATCCACCACCTCCGTTAAGCCGCCACCCGCATCTATGGCTTCCTGCACCATCGCCAGCAGTTCGTCCTGGCCGATTTGAAACGTGTCTTCTCCAGATCGATCCACCGAATAATTTGCCCGGCCATATTCGGTCTCGCTGAAGTGGACGAGGATGCCAATACCGTCATCTGCTTGTGGACTGCTTTGAGGTTTGGGTCTGGAACGTTTAACGCAATTGAACTCGACCCAATCTTTTAGCAGGTCAAACGTCGCGCAATCTTCGGGCGGCAGCTTTCCAGTGAACTTCAAAACCCAAGCACGGACGAATGGGTTTGTCGGCACTAGTTCCAGCAACTCGATGAAGCTGGCGTCGAACACTTGATCGATGGCGCACTTCCGTTCAGGAGGTGCTGGCAGTGTCAGGGTTTCACTCATGATGACCTCCACGATGGGTTTCGAGTTTACTGAGGTTCGCGTTGAACTTGTGCGGCAACAACTCGACCGTCTCACTGTCCATGCGTGGAGCTTTCATGCACCACAGCACATATAGATGTTCGGTTAACGCTGCGGCCATGAAGTTGGCGGAGACCAGCTGACGATTGCGTTCTTGGATTTCTCCCGTGCACCCGATAGACGCGACCCTCGGATCACCTGACCGGTCCGTCGCAATCTCCGGATAATAAACCCGGGGATCACGGTCCGTTCCTTGCCAAGCGCGCCGATAATAATACGCCTCCGAACTGTGCATCTCGTTAGCTGCGAAGATGGCTTGGCAACCAGCTTCATCGCACACTTCCAACACTTCGAGGCGAGTGCGGTGATTATCGACCAGACACAACAGCCAGTCGTGACGGTAGTGCCTGACTTTGCCCTTCGCATACCATTCCGGCACAAACTGGCAGCCATATTTTTGACCGAGAGCCTGCGCCTTGTTCTGGCCAATGTTGCTGGCATCGAACAGTTGCCGGTTCAGGTTCTTTTTCTCCAACCGATCCCCGTCAATCAGGGTCACTTCCGAGGGATCGCGTAACAGACAGAAGGACGGGACGATGGCTGAACCAACGCCCCCGCAACCGATGATGTAATTCATATTTTTTCGTTTTCCTTAATTGTGGTGGCCAGAAGTTGGCCGACCTGGTTTTTGGGTTTGATGGCCAGTTCGTAGTTCTGCATCACCTGGCCCGCGATGATGTGCAGTTGGTTGAGCTGATCGTCGGTGAGGAGATCAGCGAACGATTCTTCGTCGAACAGGATGAGCGCCACCAACATCGC
>CAIUUR010000345.1 GCA_903902345.1 uncultured Geobacteraceae bacterium
ATCACCGACTGGTCAAAGATGGAAGATAATGAAAAGGTCCGGCTGGCCACCGGCGGTCATCTTGCCGAACTGGCAAGAAAATTGTCGAACCGGTATCAGCGCCCCTTCAAGGTTGATTCATTCATCCTGTTACGGGATTCGTCACCAATGGGAAAACCGAAGGGGCAGACACCGGATACCACCGAGGAGCGTGAAATCATCGAACAGATGAAGGCAAAACACCTGCTTCGTTTGGATTGGCATGAATACGACGAGAGCGGCAACAAGCGGCCCCGTTTCCGGCATGACAAGACGTACCTGGATGTAATGTTCGGCGTGATTGAGAGATAAAAAATCTCTTAGGGCGCCTGGAACTCGCAGGGGACGGCGGTCTGACAGAGGCCGCAGCCGGTAGCGGTGACCTGGTAATCCTCGGCTACGGCCGCCGGGATTTTTCCATAGACATGCTCCCGGCAGATCCTCTTGTCGTGGCCATCCGGGGAGAGCGCCCCCACGGGACAGCGCCGGATACAGACGCCGCAGGCGCCGGGCTTACGGTGGAAGAGGCAGTTGGAGCGGTGGTCAGGAGCGGTGCGGGGGGTGGGAGGGAGAACCAAGTCGGTAACGACGCTCCCCAGCCGGTGGGCGATCCCCTTCTCCGTTATGAGTCCATCATTGAGACTGAAGGTTCCAAGCCCCGCGGCAAAAGCCGCATGACGCTCGGACCAACTGGAGGCAACCCCCACCGGAGTTTCGGCGAACTCCCGCCAGAGAGGGGAGTACTGGGGGATGGCTGCTTTATGCCCCTGCTGGGTCAGCCAGGCGGCCAGGTGACGGCGGAGCTTGCCGTTGAACGCCTCGCCATGTTGCCGAACCCAGGACCACTGGCGTGAGGGATAAATACTCTCCCCCCGGTTGCTTACCCGGACCTCCCCTGCAATGGGGAGAACCCAGCAAATCACGCTCCCCTCCCCGTCTCCGATCCCGACCTCGCCGGCGAGAATCTCCGCCGGGGTCAGGTGGAAAGGGCCGATGATCTCCCGGTACCGGAGAAAGAGCGGGTCACGGAAAGAAGCGAACCCCACCAGCGGCTCATGAAACAGAGGACCAGAGCCGTCGGGGAGACAGTTCTCCGGATGACCGGCCACGAAACTACGGATTTCTGCCATTACCCTATCTTTCATGACATCCTCCCACAACCGGCAGGTAAAACAAGAAACAGTAGTAGCGTGGTCCCCGAGCCGATTCTAGGGGAAGTCGAAGTGAGTGAAGCATCTACTTTTAGGCCTGTCATGCTGAACGTAATGACGCATCTGCTTTTCACAATCAAACAGAAGCAGATCCTTCGCTTCGCTCAGGATGACAAACAAAAAGACAGGATGACAAACAAAAAGACAGGTTGACAAACAAAAAGACAGGATGACAAGCAAAAGACAGAGTGACAAGCTAAAAAACAAGGTGACAGCTATGTCAACGGGATGGTGACATCACCAAAAATAAGATTTTCTCGGTGTCTTCCTCCTTGCCCCGTGTTCAACTGCCGTTTTGAAGTTTATCTGCGGAAATCTGCGTAATCTGCGGATAAAGCCGTTTACTTGTATGGGTCTTCATCCCCCCCCCTGACCTTCGCCGCCGGTTTCGCAGCTACCGCCACGGCGATGGGCGTTTTATCCTTAACCCCGAAGATCTCTACTCCGCTTTTCCCCTCCAGCGGGCAGACATGCTCGCAGATCCCGCAGCCGTTACACAGCTCTTCCACCACGTACGGTTCCATGAGCGATATTTTTTTGCCGTTCAAATCCAGACTCTCCACGACCCGGGAACGTATCGCCTTCCGGGGGATGGGGCAATGCTCCTCGCAAACGATGCAGTTGCTCTTTTTTGCATAGGGGAGGCAGTGATTCTTGTCGAAGACAGCCTTCCCCACCACCTCCCGCTCCTTCTCCCCTTTGGGTAGATTCGGGATCGCACCGGTGGGGCAGACCTGACCGCAGAGGGTGCAATGATATTCACAGTACCCCAACCGGGGGACCAGGAGCGGGGTATAGAGCCCCTCCATCCCCGCCTGGAGCGCCGCAGGATAAAGGGCGCTCCGGAGACAGACCTTCATGCACTCTCCGCACCGGACACAGGCCGCCAGGAATTCAGCCTCATCCCTCACGCCGGGAGGGCGGAGAAGCCGCTCCCTCGCCTCGGCCGATTTCCACCGGAGCCCCCGGGCGAACAAGAGTCCCCCCGCCATCCCCCCCAGAAGGAACCGCCGTGCGGGAAGGTAGGGACGCTCCCGCAGCTTGAACGGATTGGCGAACCAAAACCGGACCCGACTCCTGCCGCACCCCCTCCGGCAAGCGAAACAGAGAAGACACTCCTCTCCCTCCGGCATCTTGCCCTCCTCCACAGTGGGGCAAACGTTTTCGCACTCGCCGCAGTCACCGCAGATCCGACCGGGGCTCCGCCGGACCGGCGAAAACCGGGAGAGCAGGCCAAGGAGCGTCCCCAGGGGGCAGAGATAGCGACACCAGGCCCGCTTACCGTACCGCTCCAGGAGGATGACGGTCAGCAGAAGGAGCGCTGAGAGCACCGCCAGGGGATAGGAGCTTTCCCGGAACGGGAGGAGGTAATCGTGGAGCAGCGAATAGCCGGGAGCCAGGTGGTCCCGTGACTCCCCCATGACCCGGTAGAGCCCCACCCACCCCGTACGTGCGGCGTCACCCGCCAGGGGATGTGCGAAAAAGGTCATTGCCCGGAGCAGGATGGCAAGGGGGTCGAGGATTCCCGCCAGGTTGAGACCGGCCAGAGCTGCCCCCATGAGAAGGGCGAGGAGGAGGTACTTAAGCCTTCCCACCAACCAGGGTGGGGTTTTCCCCTTGACGATCCGCCCCGTCACCAGCTCCAGGATCGTCCCCAGCGGACAGATCCAGCCGCAGAAGAAACGGCCGAAAACCAGCGTAAGAATGAGTACGAGGAGTGCGGGGAGGAGAAGCAGGGTGAACGACTTCACCGCCAGAAGCCAGGTCGCCAGCGCCAGGGGATCGGCACGAAAAAAACTGTTCACCGCCGCCGGGATCTCATCCTTACCCCGGTATTCGGTGGAAAGGAAGAGTCCCAGAAAGAGGAGGAGAAAAAAGAGCTGGGAAATGCGTGCGGGAGTACGGTTCATTTTGGGGTATTATACCCTCACAATCCGTACTTTTTTCAACTCCATCTCCCCGATCCCCCGCTTGGCGGCGGCCACGGTGACCGGGATATCGGCCGGCTTCAGCCCGAAGAGGGTGGTGGCGTAGGCATCGGCGGCCACAATGTCGGTGGAGGCGATGACCGTGTTCATAATCTTCACGTCGGCCGGATCTCCCCCCTGGGGGCCGTGGTCGGTAAGAATCCGGGTGGCGTCGATGACGGTGAGGTGGCTCTTGAGGACGGCGTTGACGTCGGCCAGGGCCGGCCCGATCTGCTTATGAAGCTTTCCCCGGTCCCCCCCCATGACCCCCATGATGTTCTTAAGTCCCATGGTCAGGCCGGTGAGCTTGTGATGCTTGGCCACCGGCACGTTGATAAAGACATTGGCGGAGAGCACCTCGCCGTACAGCTCCCACTCCTTCAGCGCCTCCCCGTTGAGGAGGACCTTCTTGAACCGCTCGTTCTCGATGAAGCGAACCTCCACATTGGGGAGCCCCTTCAACGCTCCCTGGATGCCGCTGTTGGCATAGCAACGCCGCTCGTCGTTGCAGGTCCGATCAAAAACCTTGACCTTCTTTGCGCCCGCCGCCAGCACCTCCTCCACCACCGCCCGCACCACCAGCGGATTGGTGTTGGCCGCCTGTTCCGGGGTCCGGTCCCACCCCATGTTCGGCTTGACCACCACCACGTCGCCGGGCTTCACGAAACGCTTCATCCCCCCCACCGCGGAGATGGCGTTACGGGTGATCTTCCCGTAATCGGTTCCCGTGGCCACCCCCACCACCGGAAGCTCCTTGGCTGCCGCCATCCGGGGAGTGAAACAGGCCGCAATGGCCATGAGTCTGATAAATTCCCTTCGTTCCATGGGTCACCTCATCGTTTATGAGTTTCTCACCATACATCGACACTATCCGACAAGCGGCGGCATTTTGCAAGTGATCTGTTCACTCATTATTTCCCTTTGACACCTTTTACCACGACGGAGTTCTCATGCATCCATCCTCGGAACTGATAACCTCGGACGAGAAAGAGCGTCTCAAGTTCGACATCTATAAGAATTCTCCCCCTTCCCGCTGGAGGGACAATGCCCCAGGGTAAATGCGACTTAAGGAGTAAAACTTATTTTTACTTGACATGGTATGACACTCAAGGCATATGGTTCTGGATGACAGATCCACTCGTTCGCAGGCAGAAGTTCCTCTTCTCCGCTTAACGGAGAGACTGATTTTGAAGTTTGACCCAAAGAGTGGAGTTGGTCATGCTGAGCGAAGAGTTAGCAAAATACGGTAAAGAGTTCGAATCCTATATAACAACCTCGAACTACCTTGCCGTCGTACAACTGGACTCGGATCTCACTATTCTGGAATGCAATCCCGGGTTCAGGAGGTTCTTCGGACCACGACAGAACCCGATAGGCAAATCAGTGACCAGGTATATCGAACTGGACACTTCTGGCCTCACGTGTGGAGAATCACTCCGGCTGCCGCTGAACCGAAACTCAGGTGGCACAGGCATACTCCAGTGCCGATTCATAAGGAAAGAACAGGGCTATATGCTTCTCGGCGAGAGAGCGGTTCCGCTGGAGAACCGTCTCCTTGAACAGTTCGGTTATGATCAGGAAGAAATCGAAGAAAAGACCGTGATCAAACTGATTCGGAGCGAAAACAGGTTTAATTCGCTCTTGAATAAGATACCTATACCGCTTTCCATATCCGATAGCGATAATAACATTATTTTCCAAAACCAGGTATTTACCGATACTTTTGGCTATCCGTTGGAGGAAATCCCCACCATAACCGCTTGGCTGGAAAAAGCATACCCGGATGAAACGTATCGATTGAGCAGAGCTGAAGCATGGAACGAAGCGGTGAATAGTGCCCATGAGAAGAAGTCTCCTGTAATTTCACCCTCTGACTATATTATCACCTGCAAGGATAAGACAGTCCGATCAGTCTCGATTTCCGGGACCTCTCTGGGCGACGGCCAGTTGCTTATTATGTTCGTTGACATAACTGCTCGCGCCGAGATGGAAAAAGCACAGCTACTGGCTAAAGACGCCGCCGAATCCGCCAACCGGGCCAAGAGTGAATTCCTGGCCAACGTAAGTCACGAAATTCGGACCCCCATGAACGCCATCATCGGTCTGGGGCGACTGGTGCTCCTGACTGATCTGACTGAAAAACAGCGGGACTATCTGAAAAAGATCGAATCCTCCTCCGAGACGCTCCTGCACCTCATTGACGACCTCCTGGACCTCTCCAAGGTAGAAGCCGGCAAGCTGACTCTGGAGAACATCAATTTCTCCCTTACCACCTGTCTGACAACCATACAGAGCGTCATTCAGGTCAAGGCCTTGGAACAGGGGCTTGATTTCCGGGTCAGCGTCGCTCCGGAGGTTCCGGCGCAGGTAATCGGCGACCCCCATCGGCTCAGCCAGATCCTGATCAACCTGCTGGGAAACGCCGTTAAGTTCACCCACCAGGGAGAAGTTTCCCTGGAAGTATCTGCCGCTCTCACCGGCGCCGACGGTCCGTCACTGGTCACCTGCACCATCCGGGACACCGGCATCGGCATTACCGCCGCCCAGATGGCAAACATCTTCCACCCTTTCACGCAGGCGGACTGCTCCACCACCCGCCGCTACGGCGGCACCGGGCTGGGGCTCAGCATCTCCGGACGGCTGGTAGAGCTGATGGGGGGAGAGATTGGGGTGGAGAGCAAACCGGGCATCGGGAGCACCTTTACCTTTACCATCCCCCTGGGAAGGGGGACAGCGCCGGTTGAAACGGCGCAGCCTCTCGACCCGGCCCTCGTTTCGGCGGCCTTGAGAGGGCGTCGAGTGCTCATTGTGGAGGATAACAGCGTTAACCAGCTGGTGGCATGCGAGCTGTTGCAACAGCTCGGCATGGTGGTTACCGTGGCGGGAAATGGTCGAGAGGCGGCGGCAGTGGCCACCGAGTTCGGGGAGCAGTTTGACCTTGTCCTCATGGATCTCCAGATGCCGGTAATGGATGGTTACGAGGCGACCCGGCTGATCCGGAAACGGTGGGGGCCGGACCGGCTCCCCATTATCGCCCTGACGGCTTATGCCAGCCGGGATGAGTTGGAGCAGTGCCTCAAGAGCGGCATGAACGATCACCTGACCAAGCCGGTACAGCCGGAACGACTCTATGCCTGCCTGATGCAGTGGATCAAATTCGCCGCCGGTCCGGGTATCGCACCGGTTCCGGTCCGCCATCGCCAGGTTGCAAGCATGGCTCCGTCGGAACCCCTCCCCGGTTTGGATCCGATCCTGGGGGTGGCGCTGCTGGCAGGCGATGCGGCACTCTATCAGCGGCTCGTCATCAATTTTGCCCATGACAGCCAGGGACTGGGGCAGAAGATCAGGACCGCTCTGGAGAGATCCGATCTCGCGCACGCACGACTCCTGGCGCATACCCTCCGTGGGGCGGCGGGTAATCTTGCCGCGATCAATCTCCAGAACGCCGCCGGTGATCTGGAGAGCGCCTGTATTCAGGGCATGGCAGAACAGGCGGAAGAGCTCCTCCCCCTCCTGGAGAGGCGGTTAGCCGAAGTTCTCGCCACCGCCGCCCTCCTTGCCGGGCAGGATACGGCCCAGTTACCGGAGACGCAGCGGCCGAATTCCGTGTCGCCTGTATCAGGTATGGTTCTGGTGGTGGAGGACAATAGATTCAATCAATTCCTGCTGGAGCAACTTCTCGCTGACTGGGGACAGCAGTTCACCTTGGCGATAGATGGCTGGCAGGCGCTGCAGTTCATTGAACAGCGGCGTTTTGACCTGATTCTGCTGGATATCCGGATGCCCGGTATCGACGGCATTGAAGTTGCCCGCCGGATCAGGCGTCGTGAACAGGAACGAGCCGAATCTCCCGTGCCGATCATAGCTCTCACCGCTGACCTGGAATCCGTCACCCGTGACGCCTGTCTACATGCCGGGATCAACGAGGTGCTGCCGAAACCTATTGACCGTGATCAATTGGCAAGGACTATCGCCGCTCACCGCAATGAAAAGGGAGAGATCTCACCCGAACGGTACCCGCCGCTAAACCTGCAGGCCAACAAGGGGCTGGGGAGCGATCCCAACCGGATTCTCCGGTACCGGGAACTGCTGGCGCAGGATATTGAAGAGGAACTGCACTCTCTGCAGAGTGCGCTTGAACAGAGTGACCGCGATCTGCTCTGTCGCTCCGCCCACACCCTAAAAGGTCTCTGCGGTCAACTGACGGATCGGGCGCCGCAGGAACTGGCGGCCTCTCTGCAGCATAACGCTCCCGCCGCCTCATTTGAACAGTTGGGGCAATTAGTCGGACAGTTACGAACGTTCGGACTCTCCCGGTTGTTGCAGGATGATCTGCTCTGACACCCGACTCAAGAGGCGGAACCAGGGGAGGGTAGAGTAGGGAACTCTCAATATTTGCATGAATTCACACGCATTGTAATGAAGTTGCCGGATTTAAAAAACGGGCACGGAGAAATATACATCTACAGTCAGAGCGGTGCCTGAGCCACGACCTCAGTAAACTTCCGATCCGGCAATCCTGGCCCCAAGCCCTCCTTTAGGCGATTCGCAACAAAGAGTATACCGACCGTCTGTCATCCTGAACGAAATGAATATCTGCTGTTGAATCAAGCGGAAGCAGATCCTTCGCCATGCTCAGGATGACAAATCAGAGTGAAACGTACTTGGCTTCCCGCCCGATGACGTCGATGACGCACTTGATACCCCCTTGAGTCCCGGCTTGAAACAGCCGTTACAGGAGATACAACGGGCCGAGGTCAGGTCACCTTTCTGCCACCGGAGAGGAAGGTCGGGTTCACGAATGAGCGGCCGGGCCATGGCGAAGCAGCCTCCCGCCGGATGATCCCCTCCGCCACGGGAAGACTCCGGATACCCCCTACCTGTCCCTAAAACCAACACAGTCGAAATACGGGCATCAGTTGTCGCCCACAAGCGACAGGAACTCTGCCACTGTAACTATCAGTGTCTCCGCATGGCTCTTTAATACCAGCAAATCCCGGTCTCCACCCTCGCTAATCATTTTTAAATATCCTCAAGTCGCAATTTTTTCAAGGAAATCATCTCGAAACTGAGTTATCTTACAGGTTCCCACTTCCTGAATAATACCTCAACTTGGCATCTTGGAAGCCTGACCCGAATGCGAATGTCCGCGAATGTCCGCGAATGTCGCGAATGTCGTTGAGCCGGCGCCAGTTTTAGTTCACTGGTCAGGATAAAGTCTGGACATGGCTGAAACGAAATCTTCAACATTTATCCTTATACTATTATCCTGCCACCAATTACAACTGACAAAGTATGCGTGTTCTCCCTGTTTGGGACGATATGCAGCATCAATAATCCAAGTGATATCAGGGTTACCGTATGAGGCGCGTAGCGCCTGTTCGGTATAAGCCCGCCCTATGGGACCATTTACAACAGCAACGTGAGAGTTAGGAGGAAACCGTGGGATGGCACCTTTCATGGCCTTCAAGAAGACCTTGATTGGCTCTGCATTGTCCCTCCACATCTGACCACGTTCTTGTACCCGGAAGTGATTCACCGTCAAATAGACGCCTGTCACGATAACTGTTACCGAGATACCGATCTTTCGTCCCCACCTCGACATCACAGCCGCCAGTACAATCGCCAGCGCCAGAGCTGCCCCGGCAGAGGGAAGAAACAGATAGCGACTAATGGAGTTAAACAGGTATTTGGGTGTCGTTTGGCCGAGGGATGTTAAACTTTGAGGCACAAAAGTGAGGAAGACCCATCCGAAAGCGAAACAAAGCTCTTTTTTCTCAGAGATAAAGAAGATAGTGGCGAAAAGCACCGTAGGGATAAGATAGAGGAATGGGCTTGACGTTTGTAGTAAACCATCTGGTGGCAAAGAAAAAACCGTCCACGGAGTAAGAAGGGTATGAAGGGGACGTAGCTGGAAGAATTTGTTAGGCTCTGGTTCTCGTCCAACCAAATGGAAGAGTGCAGGGCTGAAAGCCAGATAGGCTATAATAATGGCGGTGTAAGGAGCCACACGCTTAACAAGCACCGTAATCCGCCGTTCTCCGAAGAACAGCAGTTCCAGCAGGATGATGATCCCTGGAAGCGAGGCGGCTTCTTCCTTGCTCAGCATGGCAAGGAGGAAGGTAGCCAATGAGGCAGCCCAAAGGTACGCGGATTTTTTATTGCGCCACTGGAGGTAGAAGATAAGCGTCAGCATGTAAAAGAAAAAGCAAATAATGGTGTTGTTGCTGCATTTCCAAAAAAGAGCATCCGCTCCGACAGCGCCTCCCCCGAAGAGAATCGCGGCAAGGGCTGCGGGGAAAATCTTGCCCAGGAGTTCCCTGCACATGAAGTAGAAGATCAGTGCATCAAGGAGAAACATGCTGAATGACAGGGCATTGTAGCCAACCGGATCGAAGCCGGAAATGAGAAAAATGGGCCACCACGAGAGATTCGAAACGATACGGAAAGATCCGTATCCGAACAGGATATCGAGGGGGCCTTTATACATGTTTTCGATATAGCGAAAGTCGTCATAGGCAAAAAAATTATGGCCCGTCGCTATTCTTAGTGGATGGCAGGTAGTCGGAAATCGAGTTTCCCGGCAATCAAGTAGGATATGTTAATAAG
>CAIUUR010000346.1 GCA_903902345.1 uncultured Geobacteraceae bacterium
AATGCCGCGGCGATGGTGATGCTGCTTCTGACCGCTGGATGCGTCACTGTCCCTGCCGGGCCCACCGTCCTGGTCATGCCGGCGCCCGGCAAGTCTTTCGAGCAGTTCCAGAGTGACGACATCCTCTGCCGCAACTGGGCAGGGGGGCAGACGACTGTTTCACCGCAACAGGCAGCAGATCAGGATACCGTGTCGGGCGCCGCCGTGGGTACGTTGCTTGGCGCCGGTCTCGGGGCAGCCATCGGAGCCGCTTCGGGAAATCCCGGAGTCGGTGCCGCCATCGGCGCGGGGGGAGGCCTGATGCTGGGAACCTCCCAGGGCGCGCAGGCGGGGCAACTCTCGGGTCGGGAGGCCCAGAGACGGTATGACATGGCGTATCAGCAGTGCATGTATGCCAAGGGAAACCAGGTGCCGGGAAGTCCGGTGACCAAGACGCGCCGTGTCCGAAGCGTGCCGCCACCTCCTCCCGATTATCCTGCTCCGGTAATGCCGGGGTATGATCCCCCTTATCCGGTACAGTAGGGCGCATGCAGAGCGATAAGTCATCATTGTCTCCCGATTGCGACGATGAAGAGCTGGTCAAGGGAGCCGTCGGAGGCGATGATAGTGCGTTCACAGCTCTTGTCACCCGCTACAAGCATCGTGTGTTCCGATTGGCTGCTCGCTTCACTCGCTCTGAACACGAGCTGGACGACCTCAGCCAGGAAATTTTTCTCAAGGTCTATGAAAATCTGAAGCAGTTTCGGGGAGACGCTCCCTTTGAGCACTGGTTGTCCCGAATCGCGGTCCGCACCTGTTATGACGCGCTCCGGAGACAGCGCCATGACAAGCGCACCATACCACTGGATGAACTGGCTTGGGAACCGGGGGATAAGCGGATTGATGACCGGCTTTCCGCGGCCGAAGCTAGGAGCGTTGTGATGTGGGGAATTGGGCAACTTAAAGCCGAGGAGCGGCTCGTCATCACCCTCATGGAACTGGAAGAGAACTCGGTGAAAGAAATCGCCGGACTGACCGGTTGGACCGAAGTAAACGTCAAGGTGCGTGCGTGGCGGGCCAGAAAGGCCTTGAAACGGATTCTGGAGGGTACGGAGCATGAATAACTTATCCGATGATTGCCTGGATCGGCTACTTGCCAAGGCCCGCGGAGATCTGCGGAAAGATTCCCTGCGTGAAGATGGATTCGAGGGCCGGCTCATGACGCGGCTTCGAGAGAATCGGAGGCAGGAATCCCCCTGGTACCTCTGGGCATGGCGTGCGGTTCCCCTACTCTCGGCCATGATCATCATGCTCGTCACGGTGAGCGGAGTTCAGAATTCGGCCCTGGGTTCCGACCTTTCACATGCACTCACCGGCGGCTACGAAGAGTCCGTCCTAGTCAGTTATTACACGGGAGAATGAGATGCGTTCAGGCAAGGCGATCGCTGCGGTGGCTCTCATCTTCCTGTTGGGAGCGGCAACAGGCGGACTAACGGCGCATCTGGTCTACCAGAGTCGGCTTGAAGGGATGGTGAAGGGTGGACCGGGCGCCATGTCCCGGATGATCCTCAAACGGATGGAACGGGAACTCAACCTGGACACTGTCCAACGGGAGGCAGTCCTCAAAATCATCCAGGAGACCCACGGAGAGATGCAACAGATTCGGCGTCAGTTGCACCCCCAGACTCGACGGATATTGGCGCAGTCGGAAGAACGGATCAGGGCTCTGCTCCGTCCCGACCAGAAAGAGGCCTTTCAACGACATCTTGAAAAACGACGACGCCAGTGGGAGGATAACGGCGATGGATCGCACCCCGAGGGAGCTCCCCCCCCGAGACCATGACGGCGTTGGGGGCAATAGATGAATGACGGCAAATCGACATTGAGCGTAGTGATAACGATCACCTTGCTGACGTTTGCAGCCCTGGCTCTCGGTTATATTGACTATATGACCGGAGATGTTTCCATTGATCTTATCTACTTCGTTTTTATCGGATTTTCGACATGGCGAACCAGCACCACACTAGGATTGCTTTGCGTCACCGAAGTCGTACTCGTAAAGCTGTTTGCCGATTACTATGACGGATATACTATAAACACC
>CAIUUR010000347.1 GCA_903902345.1 uncultured Geobacteraceae bacterium
CGACAGTTTGGGACGGATGGAGAATGGATGAAAAAAAGCCCGACAGTTGCGTCGGGCTTGGAGAAAGGGGAAGGAAAATATTGTCAACCTACCGAAAATTAGTAAAATGAAACCGGTTTATCACCTCGTCGGAAGCCTCACGCTTGTGCCGTCTGCCAACATTCGAGGTTTCGCGAAAGGGCTTCGACATAGTGTTCAATGGTCATCAACGTGCCACCATTCCGCTTATTCGACCCGGCGTTCCACCTGCCGCCATAACCAGGATCGAATGAGTTAACATTGAGATCATTGATCGAAAAACCTGATTCAGCACGAGTTCCGAGTCGTAATTTCATGTACGAGTAACGACTATCATGTGGCTTCGGCATGGCGACCAGGATCAAGGCGGCATCAGGCAGCAATGACGGAAAAAATTCCGAATCGGTATCTTCTTCCAAAGCCAGGTAGAACAGGGAACCTTCCTGCTGAAAACGTGCCGCCACATGAGACGCCTGCTCTCTTTTACGTTGCCGTTCGTTCAGAGCTTCTTCTGCCAGGAGGTCCACGGGACTTCCCTGGAGCAGGAGGGTCAGGTTGCGTAGGGACAATTCGAAATCACGATGCGGCTGCAAACCTTGTAGCAGATCGGCAATTGGGTTCTCCGCTCCAGTGTGGTCGGCAGCGATAGCCGCCTCACCAAAAATATCTTCAGGTGGCACTCTTCCCAACATGATGGCCGTACTCAACACGCTGTCACAGTCAGTATGGGTAATGACCACCCGGGATTCAGGTGCCGGTAGACCACACTGACGGACCCGGTCGATTGCCAGGTTGGTGCTGGAAACTGTCCGCGCCATGCTGGCGGAGGCAGCATGATGATCGATATTCAGGATTCTGCCGAGTTGAAAACCACCTGGAACTTCCTGCCCCGCTTCGATCCCAGCAATGTAAAAATCACAGGCGACCAGGGGAGCGGTCGGGTGGACTTTCTCCACGGATATCCGCTGAACTAAATTTTCGTTTGGTAATAGGACCAGTTCCATATCTCTCCAGGAGAAACTCGTGTCGCTCACATCAGAATCAGATTATTGTTCCTGAATATTCTGTTACAAGTTGTTGGCCTGTCGTATCAGGCAAAAGGTTTCCAAGCTTCCATAGAAACCTGTTCGAGAACCGATCGCAGGTCAGCACACATTTTCAAGGGGTTACCCCACTAACGGTGCCAGGATTATCAAAATCAATGCGCCATTCAACAGGATTAAGAATTATAGCTCCATTGGTCACTTGTTTATAAAATCCTTCAAACGAGCCACAAATTGAGGGTTGAACATACTTGGTAATGTCTGTAGGACAGAATTTGTTATTTTCTCTTACAAATAATAGAATACGCCACTCGCTTTCGCTTGTGTCTTCAAGGTATTTAGCTGCACATACTCTCTCGTTTTCAGAAAGGAACAGTTGAGGGGGGTGATGCTCACTACTTTTAACTTCGACCCTGACGAGTTTCCCCGCCTCAACCGTCATTACATCATACCCAAGACCATCGTAGAATTTAGCAACATGAAGGTATCTGGCAAGATCGCGCGAGTTTCCAGGCAGTTCTAACATGTCACAGATCATGTCCAATTCTTCTATCAGAGGTTTGCAGTTTTTCAATCGAATTAACCGCCACTCCTGGACTATCAAAGACCATGCAGCCAACTTGTCGTCATAATTCTCCAGACTGAGCAGTTTCTTTGCTTCCTGTAGGGCATAGCATATTTCAACCGACTTACCTTGCTTGGATTTGGAAAGATTACGTTCTGCACGTTTTGAGTCATCTTGGGTTTCGTGGACACATCCATCCTGGGTCCGGATTATGAATCCCGATTTTGCTAACAGTTGGTAACTTAGACTGTCACCGATGCGCTGACCTGTATCCAATTCCTCTTCAGCACTGCTCCATTCTTCCGCCATTCCCTTCCGCTCAGAGATATACTCCTCAATATCGACAAAGGAATCCTTTATATGAAAAGGAATCGGATCCAGCCCGGTCAGTATGTTCAGAATATACTGTCCTGGATTGAAGCCATAATGCCCCATTTCGGAGTTGTTTCCGACCTGGTAATTTTGCAAGGTTTGCATAATTTGCTTGGCTTCTTCGGATCGTCCGGGGTTGTCCATAAGCCAGGAAATGGCAAGGTCGCGTTTTGATTTTAAGAGCAGCTCTGAAATTTGCCGGCAGAAGTGCATTGTAGGATCCAAGGTAGCACTGAAGTCTTCGGCCCATTCAGGCAGCCCATTACGAAGATCAGAGAAGCTACAGTTCACCCCCTGCATCACAAGCCATTTCGCACTCCACCAGTTTTCTCTCCACGCATCATCAGATAGGTTTTTGTCTGCCACTAGAGGTGACAACACCATTTTTATCATTACCAACTTATCAATATCGATCAAGAGTTCGGCAATTTGGCGCCTTGCCTCATCCCTATCGCTTTGGCTGATGTTGAGTTGTTTCAGCCACGGCAACAAATCTGACTCGTCTTTAAAACGAAGCCGTGCCTCAAAGTAGGGGGTCAAGAGACGATTACGGAAAACTACGGCAGCCATGGGCAAAGCGAACCGCCACAATTCGCGTTCTATCCGCTCCGGATTGAGATCATGCACTATCCTTGATGTGCTGATGTCAAACAAGACATCGTCCTTGGTACCCTTACCCGGCTCTTTGTGGTCGAGACCTGTGCCCGAAAGCCTCAGATATATGTCGTCTGGGTCCCTTTGGAACTTAACCTCGTTCCACCTGCGCAAAAAAACTGTCGCTGATTCGTCTTCCGGCACATTAAACATTTTAACCATTTGTGCAATCGCGATAAAATCAGGCAATATTTTCTGCAGGACAGATCTTAGTTCTGAATCATTTTGGGGTGAAACTGCAATAATGACCGGCTCAACCTTGAACAGTGAAACACCGAATTTTTTAGCGTTGTCAGTGAGTTCGTCATGAAACGTAACGAAAAATAGTTCAGGATAATACTGTTCATATATTTTACATTCTCTCTTTGGGGTAAACCAAGACATGTTTCTTTCACGGTTCCACCAAGACATCTTGCCATCACAGTTCCTAACAAGTAGTGGGGCTTCGTTACAGCTTCGTTCGTCCGTGAGGCAAAGCCGCTTTGTCAGGTCCTTGTAACGAGACCGAAAGGTATCAGGTGACTTGAGATCATCAAGGGACTGACCACTCATAAACTTCAGCTGTGACAAAACTTTGCCAGCCGTTGCACGTTCAATCGTGGTTATTCCCAGCCAATCTGACACGAGGGCCTCAGGTTCTCCGGTGGGCCAATGCTTGGCAAAGTATATAAGCCCGACGGTATCGCCTTTCTCAACCCTGAAAACCAAATTCGGACTTTCCAGACGGCCCTTATTCCTCTCGAACTGCAGTGGAAACCATTTTCTTGACAACAGATACTCTGAAACCGGTTCCAATTGTGACGGATCGAGATGTTCATTCCAAATCGGATAGCTCAATATGAGTAACTGCCAGAACGATTTGGCCCACTCCAGATCGACAATTTCATCTATCGTAACGGGCAGCG
>CAIUUR010000348.1 GCA_903902345.1 uncultured Geobacteraceae bacterium
CCTCGGATATGGTGATCGGGAGCTGGGAAGGGCGCCCTCTGGCGATCGTGGAGGCGCTACTTATTCTCAAGAAGCGGGGGATACTCCTGGCCGTTGCCAGCAAGAACGACGAGGATTTCATCCGGGAGCAGTGGTCGAAAATTCTCGGTTCCCATGCCCTCTGCGGGTTGGGAATCCCTCTCTCCCTGGACGATTTCGTCATGCTCCGGATCAACTTCAGACCCAAGGCGGAAAATATCAAAGAGATCCTTGAGGCGCTGAACCTCCTCCCCGAGCAGACTCTTTTCATCGATGACAACCCCCTGGAACGGGAAGCGGCGGTGGCGGCTTTTCCCCAGCTCCGGACTCTGGGTGGGGAGCCCAATTACATCCGCCGGGAGCTCCTTTATAGTCCCTATCTCCAGAACCGCGTTATCACCGGCGACGACCGGAGCCGTTCCGAATCCATGCGCAGAAGGATCGAATTCTGGAAGAAGAGCTCGGATGGTGATTGCGGTTACCTGGAGGGTCTGGGACTATGCTGCGGGATGGGAGCCGTACCTCCCGGTGACGCACCGGCTCTGGCGCGGGCTCTCCAGCTGCTCAACAAGACCAACCAGTGGAACCTGAACGGCAGGAGGGTGAGCGCCGGGGAGATGACCCACTATCGGGAGAAACAGCGGCTCTATCTGGCGGAGGTGGCGGACGCGGGGAGCTCCTATGGCGCGGTGGCCGTCATGGTCCTGAGTGAAGATAAAAAGGGGATCGACGCCATGGCCATAAGCTGCCGGGTCATCGGCATGGGGGTGGACGAGGCGGTGGTGGGCGAAATGGTCCGACGTCACGGTCCTCTCACCTTCGCCTATGCCGAGACCGACCGGAACCGGGCCGCGCGGAGTTTTTTTCAAACGTGGGGGAGCAGGGAAGGGAGTGCGTCGCCGCGGATCGAATTCTTGGAGCCTCCCCGCCATATTACCTTCACCTGGGTAGATCCTGAGGTAACCTCATGACGACCTTGTTCAGTGACGTCACGGTATGGCTTGACTATGTGGCGTATCCGGTTACCACGGCGGTCTATTTCCAGCGTGCTTTGAGGCGGATCTGCCGTACGGTGACGATGGGTCCCCGAATGCCTCATGAGTATATCCAGCAATGGCAGTTGCAGGAGATGAACCTGCCGTTGTACGATCAGGAAATCCCTACCACCTTCTCTCCCGACATCTCTCACCTGCTGGCGGCGCTCCCCCTTGAGGAGCACCCGGATCTTTATCTCTGGGTGGAATCGGTCCCCGGCCATTATCCGGCAAACATCTCCGCACTTTCCTGTCCCAAGGCCTGCTACCTCATCGACAGCCACCTGAACCTTTCTTCTCAGCTGGAGTGGGCGTCTGGTTTCGATTATGTTTTCATCGCCCAGCGGGAGTACCTTCCGGCGTTTCGCCATCGCGGCCATAACGTCCATTGGCTCCCCCTGGGGTGCGATCCGGAGATCCACCGGCGCCATGATGTCACCCTCCGGCATGAGATCGGTTTCGTGGGGAGTGTCCGGGAGGGGTCGCGCCGGGAACGGCTTCTTCGGCGATTGGCCCAAACGTTCACGCTGGAGTACAAACGTTGCTTCTGGGATGATATGGCGCGTCATTTCTCGGCGTCCCGACTGGTTTTTAACGACGCCCTGAAAAACGATCTGAATATGCGGGTGTTCGAGGCGATGTCCTGCGGATCGCTCCTCCTCACGGATCTGGCCAAAAACAGCGGCCAGGGTGAGCTCTTCCGGGATGGGGAAGAGTACGCGCTCTACCGGGATGGCTCCATGGTGGATGTGGCGCGTTTTTACCTGGAGAACGAGGAGCTGCGATGTCAGATCGCCGCCCGGGGCCGCACTCTTGTGCATAATGCCCATACCTATCACCATCGGGTGGAGGATCTCCTTGCGGTCGTCCTGGGGGGGAAGGAGGGTACCTTTTCTCCCGAAATCCTGAGGGAGCGGTCACTGGAGGGGGTTCCTCCTCTGGTTGGCGACAGCTGCCGGGGAGCCTTCCTGAGCAGGGCCGGACGGAGCTTCGTCATCCCGGTTCTCGACATGTCGCCGGCCAGCAGATACAACATCGTCACCCTCCTGGAGGATCTGAAGGATATAGCGGGTGATGTCATCGTCATCTTCAACGGCCGGGAGGTCGCAGACCAATTAAAAGATCATCCCCGGATTACCAACTACGCGGTGATGAAGCAGAACATCGGAGTGGCGCGGGCCTGGAACCTGGGGCTGGAGATGGCGGCGACTCTCACCGTCTTCATCCTCAATGCGGACCTGCACGTGACATCCTCCGCCATCCATGCGGTGGAGAAGGGGCTCTGGGAGCTTCCCGATGCCGCCTGTGCCGGGCCCCAGGGGAGCTTCTTCGATTTTACCCTGGCCCGGGATCATGTCTATTTCGACAAGGGGAGTTGTTCCTCCCCCCTGGAAGTTGACGCCGTCTCCGGATTTTTCTTTGCCATCAAGCTTCAGCACTTCAACGACAAGGTGATCCGTTTTGAAAACGGGTTTACCCCCTGTTATTTTGAAGAGTGGGATCTGGGGTTGCAGATCCGGCAGGCGGGGCTGAAAAGTTATGTCGTCCCCACGACGGCCTATGATCACGTCTGGAGCGGCTCCCTGCGGGCGTTGAGGGAGGTCCGCTACTATGGGATGTCGGAAACTCCCGACGCTATTCTTCTGCGTAACCGGCGGAGCTTCCTCAACAAGTGGCGGAGCATCGCGGCCCGTGAGAACAACCGGGAATTATTGGGGAGCGGCTTCAAAGCCTACTCCGTCGGCAGAGGGGCGGATCGTTCCACCTGCTAACAACGTTATAATTAGACGATGGAATCGGGGGTGGGAACTGTGGTACAATCCCCCGCAACAGTGCACCAATTCACCGGCAGCGACATTGAGGAGAAGCTATGAACCCGCGACAGATTTGGAAATCCGGCATGATGATGAAGAAGATGGTGGGGCTGTCATTGGCGCTGGTGGCGCTCTTCGCCCTGCTACTGGCGCCGGGAGTCGCGGGGGCCACCCCCGGTCAGTGGCGGTGGCATGGTACCGGGCTGGCGGCGGAAACGGTTCAATCTCTGGCGGTTGATCCGACAAACTCTTCCATCCTTTATGCGGGGACGACGACCAACGGTGTCTACAAAAGTACCGATGGCGGAGGAAGCTGGGTAAAGAGCAACACTGGTCTGACGGATATGTCGGTATCGGCGTTGGCCGTCGATCCTGTCACTCCTACCACCGTCTACGCGGGTGGCTGGACCGGCGGTCTGTTCAGGAGCACGGATAGTGGCGCGAACTGGAGTGTCGTCATTGCCGGTCGTAAAGTCACGGCCA
>CAIUUR010000349.1 GCA_903902345.1 uncultured Geobacteraceae bacterium
TAGCATCAAAACCATCACAATCGGCATCCAACTGACCTCCGAAGACAAAACCCGCGTGCCGAAAGGCGTATTTCGACCTCCATATTTGACGATAGAGCCACTTTTACCAGGGGAGACAGGGGGTACTATGGATTTGTTTTGAATGGGTCCAACTACACTCCGACTTGTCCTGGGTAGAGTAGGGAACAGGTTTCACCCTGCCCCCCCTCATCAAACCGTGCGTGCGGTTTTCCCGCACACGGCTTTCCGATGTTCTTCACTGCAAGGCATGCGCTTTCTTCCACCCTGCTGTTGTCGGCACCTTGTACAATACGTATCTTCCATAGAGGGCCTTATTGCTGAACCTTGCAAATCCGGTCCCTCTATCCTTGATCTTATGGCGCTTTCTCAGATGTGTCCGTAGCCGTTCTTCTACATGCCCTTTCAAGTGCGTAAGGACTTTGCTACAGTTCTTGAAGTGGAAGTAGCCGACCCTACCCCTTACGGTGGCGTTGACCTCGGTTACTACTTTCTCAAGCGGTTTCACCGTCATCTCACGTTTTGTGAGAGCGGTGACACGATCCTTGATTGCCTGCAAGGCTTGCTTCGATGGCTGAACATGAGGGTACACATTCCCCGTCTTACTGCTTTCTCCCATCCAGATTGTGAAGCCAAGAAAGTCAAACTTTCCCTCGTGGGCGAGGTTTCGCAGAAGTCCGCCTCGAAGATCGGCTCAATGACCAGTTTTACGGCCATTTGTGCCACCCGGTCACGGATGGTCGGAATACCGAGAGGACGTTGACTACCGTCACTCTTGGGAAGCATAACCCGTTTGACCGGATCGGGTTTATACGTCTTGGTTCTCAGTGCTTCCTCTAGCTCCCCAATGAATGCGGGTACCCCTTCGGTTTCCTCGATGGCCTTGAACGTTACGCCGTCTATTCCAGCGCTCCCTTTGTTGGCACGGACAAGGCGGTAGGCATGACTGAGGATGTCACCCCGATAAACCTTGTTATACAAGGCGTGGAAGCGGCAGGCTGGCTCCTGCTTGGCTTTACGGTAGAGCTTCCTCTGTAGCGTCCTAATTGTTTCCGGGGTTATTAGCATCTCTGCAATCCCCTTTCCTCCGCTCGTTGGTTACGTGAACAAAATAGGGTCCCTTCCCTCGGGCCGGGTTATGTTGTCCCAAGCCCTCAAACGGTTGTATGGACCCCTCCGACTCCCGATGCAGCCCGCCACGATTTCGTTTCCTTATACGCGTCGGTTGATGTTCCTCAACATCACCACATCGGGTCTCCAGCACTGGGTTGAATATCTTCCGCAACATGCCATCCCTGCTACCCCGGTAGATCACGCCGGCCGCTTCCGTTATCAAAGCCGGGGTGCTGCGGCCTTCCCCATCTGACCACAGGGTCGGCATCTACAATCAAGTAACGAGGCTACATATGGGTTCACTTACGTTACGGCCTGCTGCTGTGCCAAGTGGGAACTTACGACCCCTTGTTACCAAGACGCCGCTCCCTTGAGCTACCGGGGTGAATCGGACAATTCCCCAGACGGGACTTGAACCCGTTAGATATTCAACGGTTACTGCGTACGGTCAGGTCTTTATTCTTGATTTTTCCTGTCCCAACAGATCTGAAATTCAAGAAACAAGACCTGACCCCAGGTCACAAGTATGATTCCGCCAACGGCAGCTTCGTCTGGCCGATGAGGGGCGGAATTGATACCACGCTGACAGCCGTACCCTCAACAACCACTCAAAATGCGATTCAAGCAACCACTTCTCCCCTGGCGGTCAGCACGGGTTCCCTTCCGGCAGGTTCCGTTGGGACCGTTTACAGCCAACTCCTTGCGGCCACCGGCGGAACCGCGCCGTATACCTGGTCAAAAAAGACCGGCAGCTTGCCGACAGGCCTGACACTCTCAACCACCGGTATCATCAGCGGCGCCCCTTCTACCGACGCGACCAGCAAATTTACGGTACAGGTCAAGGATGCCAAGAATGCCAACGCGACTAAATCGCTTACCTTGATTATCAATGCCGCCCCCTTGGCAATTACGACAACAACACTTGCTGACGCCTATCTCACCACAACCTACAGTCGAACCCTGACGGCAAGCGGCGGTAAAAGCGCCTATACCTGGTCAATAACAACCGGCAAACTTCCTGCCGGATTGTCCCTGGCAGCATCCACCGGGATCATCTCCGGCACACCCACGGCAACCGGCGTCGTCAGTTTCACTGTTCAGGTGAAGGATGCCACGAATGCCACGAGTACCAAAGCGTTGACCATTGCCGGCTACACCCTCCCCGCCATCGGCGCCACAAGCCTCTCCGCCGGTGCGGTCGGAACTGCCTACAGCCAGACCGTCGTGGCATCCGACGGGAAGAGCCCCTACACCTGGAACATCAGCAGCGGGGTACTGCCCGCCGGACTAACCCTGGCGGCTGCCACCGGTATGATCTCCGGCACCCCAACTACCGCCGGCACCAGCGCCATCACCTTTATGGTCGCCGACGCCAATAACAAAACCGCGACCAGATCTCTCTCCCTGGTTATCAATGCCGCCCCATTGGCAATTACCTCCGGAATGCCGGCTGACGGTTATCTTGCCGGCGCCTACAGTCAGCCCCTGATCTCAACCGGCGGCAGGTCCCCCTTTAGCTGGTCAGTAACAACCGGCAACCTTCCCGCCGGATTATCTCTGGAAGCATCCACCGGGATCATCTCCGGAGCTCCCACAGCAACCGGCTCCGGCAGTTTCACCATTCAGGTGAAAGATGCCGACCACAACATCGCCACCAAAGTAGTGATGATGACTGTATATACGCCACCTGTCATCACCACCGTTAAGCTCCCCTTCGCTTCCGTCGGCTTTGCTTATAGCCAGACTCTTGCCGCGAGCGGCGGCAAGCTCCCCTATGGCTGGTCCTCCGATTACCTCCCTATTGTTGGATTTTGTCTGGACAGTTCCAGCGGCATCATCAGCGGCATACCCACCACGCAGTCCATGATATTTACCACTATACAAGTACACGACGCCAACAATGTTTCCGCAACCAAATTATTCGCCCTTATCGCGAATAACCCACCGGCAATAAGTACCGCATCATTGCCTGACGGAAATGTCGGCGCAGAGTACAACCAGCCCGTGTCATTGAGCGGCGGTATGTCTCCCTATGTTTGGTCGGTGATCAGCGGAGCCTTACCGCTGGGGTTGAGTCTGGACCGTGCAACCGGTGTCATCACCGGCATGGCGACGACTTTCGGCTTGAGCAGTTTCACTGTTCAAGCCCTGGACACATCCGGTTACGCAGCCAGCCGGAAGCTGACGATAACCATCACTGCTCCATTAATGATCACGACGACACTGGTTGAGGGGGGGAGTGTGGGAACGGCCTACGGCATGACATTAACAGCCGAGGGAGGGAAATCTCCTTATACGTGGTCCGTTATCGGTGGCTCCCTTCCCGGAGGACTCTCCCTCGACAGCACAGGGATCATCGGCGGCACGCCGGTTTTTATGGGAAACAGCAGTTTCACCCTGCAGGCCAAGGACGCTAATAACGTCACTGCTACAAAAACATTCACCGTGATGATCGTCAGTGCCGGCGCCATCAGCGGCGTGGTCTCCGACAAGGCAACGGGAGTGCCGCTACCGGGAGTAACAGTTACCCTGGCCCTTACCGGCATAACATTCGGTGATCAAAATAACCGGATTTACTCCTGCAACGATATCCCGTTGCTTGCGGCTGACTACACCACGGTTACCGACAACGACGGCGCCAAATTCAGTTGTCTATCGAACGGAGCAAAAAACTCCATGACCTTCAAGACACGCAACCCTTATGGGGCGCAATCATTCACGAATCATTGGAATGGTATGCTGACCACCTTTTATGAAAATCTTGCCCAGAGCTTCAAACCAAAAAGCAGTGGCAATCTTACCAAGGTCGGTTTTTACCTCCCACAGGGGATTTCGGGCGCTTATTATGCAAAAATGATCGGTGAACTGCACGTCCAGCTTAAAACCGAATTGGGAGGGGATGCCAGTGGGCAGCTGGCTGAGAGTTCCTCTATTCCGATAGAATCTTTACAGGTTGACCTTCCACAATGGGTTGAATTCATTTTCCCTCATCCGGCTAACATTACCGCCTGGCAGGATTATTATCTGGAAATTCAGGGCCGCACCCAGAGGGGAAGCCCGGGAGAATCGACCTGGTGGCAATATCAACCTGAGGCGGTGTCCTGGGGAAACGGTATGCCGTATACCGATGCCTACCGTAGGCGGGCCGGATTATGGGAGACCGTGGGCCACTCTTTGGCATTTCGAACCTACATGGATAATAACCCGGATATCGCCCTTGAACCGGCTGCCGATGGCGGATCTACCACCCTGTATGGCGTCATCGAACAGTATGTAATGATGTCCCTGCTGAACCGTTCAACCGGAAAATGGGATACGGGAGGGAGTGTCGAGAATAATCCGGAATATCTCACACATGATATCATGCAGGGGGGATATAGCTATCGGGGGGATGACCTGACCATCCATTGGACGATGAGCGCCGGGTATGACCGCTACTTCGACCCGGACGGCTGGGTGACGGTTAAAATGGACAACTATGATGCCTACTGGGATGTAGCTTCGCTCTACACCAGTCTGGTCACTGATCAATTCAAACTCTCCTTCAACAGCACCTTCAGCGCCATGACCGATAGTAACGGCGCCTATCTCTTGCCGATGCTTCCCGATGGGATGTACTCCCTTGCCTTTGAAAAGGGAGCGTATGTCACAGCAACCACACAGGGCACACTCACTTCAGGCCGGGCCATCACTCTGGCAACGAGCATGGCTAAAGCGGCGCTCGCGACCTTGCAGGGGACGGTCCGTATCAATGGTGAACCACTGGCAGGAGTAAAGGTAACTGTTACTACTATTTCCGGAAGTAACAGCGCCTTCAGTGACGGTAATGGCAATTATCTGGTAAACGGGATTGTCGCGGGGAATTACAGCGTGCTTTTTGAAGGTCCCTGCGTACAGTCGAAAGCCATCACCGGTTCCCTCCTGCCCGGACAGGTTGCAATTTTAGACCCGTGGCTGACCGGTTCACCCGTTACGGTGACCATTGCCTCTCCGATTGACGGCGCAGTAATAGCAGTGACGCCGTTGGTTGTCACCGGCAGCGTGACCAATGCCGACAGCGTCACGGTGAACATAGTTACTAACGGAGTCATGACCGGTTTTCCCGCCACCATAATCAATGGCGCCTATGCCGTCTCCATTCCTCTCCAAGTCGGACAGAGTAAAATCTACGTCAACGCTTCCAATCAGTGTCATCTATATGTTGAACAAAGTGTAAACATCACCACCGCTCCATTTATCCTGCATAATCGGGGCGATATCGGCAATGTTACCGTCATGGAGGCGACGGGTAACTATGATGCGAAACACCCGGATGGCAGTATAAACGATCAGCCAAGACAAGCCTTAGCCGGAGAATACATCCGGAGTCACGGCGATACGACGGATTTTCTGGTGATGTCCTCCACCTTCGATTACGCCATGCCGGAGGCAAGCGACAAAGGATTCTACACAGCGGTCAAGAATGACACTGAGGGAATCAACCAGCCTCCCTTGGACAAAACTGCCCTGTACGGCAGCCGGGGTACGTTGCAGGGGACCATCGACCTGGGAAATATCATAACGCTTGCCGCCGCCCCCTACGGACCGAAACTGGAGGAGATGACAACCACCCTGAGCCACGAACTTATGCACCGTTTCGGAGCGTATGTCCGGTTTAAAAACCCGGACGGAACAGTGAACAGCGGACTTTTGGGTAAGGATAGCAGTCACTGGAGTTACCTGCTGGACAGCAAGGGCTCGCTCATGTACGGGAACGGATGGCACGATAATAGCGACGGAACATTCACCTCCACTGCGGCGAGAAGCAGCTTCAGTCCGCTGGACCTCTATCTCATGGGGATGATCCCCAAGGAACAGGTCCCACCAATGTTGTTCATTGACAACCCTGTTATCGACAAGACATTACTGCCGCAATTGGGGGCGACGGTCAGCGGAACGGCGAAGACGGTAACGATTGAAGCTATCATCGCTGCGGAACGTGCGCGAGTCCCCGATGCCGCCGGCTCGCAGAAACAGTTCAACGTCAGCTTTGTACTGTTGACCAGACCGGGTGACAATGAGACCGCAGCGCTGCAGGCCATCGAACTCTTGAGAAAGGTTTGGGCGGGAAGGTTTGCAGAGCTGACCTCGGGCAGGGGGAGTATCGCTAACGTTCCGGCGATATTGGAAATTACCGTGGATAGTCCGGAGGAGGGAGCCACCGTTACAGAACCTGATGTCCTGGTGAGCGGCACAGTGATTAATACCCGTGGACTCGAGACCGGCATTACGATCAACGGCATGTCGGCCATCGTCACCGGGAACCGTTTCGTCGCCAACCACGTCCCATTGCATACCGGTGGTAACGCCATCAACGTGAGTGCCACCGACGTCAACGGCCTCGCCGCCACGGCGACAAGAAATGTGACTGCTCAGGCGGGAAATTATATCCGTATGACAACCAACAGTGAGTCGGGCGTGGTGCCGCTGGATATTTCATTGGAACTTAAAGGCTCTTTCAGCATTACCCGGACAACGATAACGGCGACAGGACCGGCGCCACTCACTCTTGTACAGGGCGCAAGCCCCGCTGAATTTTCGGCAATCCTGACAACGGAGGGGTCATATATGATCACCGCCACTGCTTTTGGCCCGGATGGGCAGACGTATCACGACACCGTGACTATTACGGTGTTCAACAGAACCCAACTGGAAACCTATCTGCAAGGAAAATGGGCGGGGATGAGGGCAAGAATAGCGGCGCTTGATGTGTCCGGCGCACTGGGCTACATGACGAGTAAGCTGCAAGCCACCTACCGGGACTTTTTTACAGCCCTCGGCACGCGGTTGCCGCTGTTAAATGACTCTTTGAAAGATATCGAGTTGATTGACATGACTGACGGGTACGCAAAATGCCGTCTTTACCGGGACGAGACGATCAGTGGCCAGGTCCATACCATTGAGTATGTCGTTTACTTTGTGCAGGAAAACGGTATATGGCGACTCTGGAGGATGTGACATGAAAACATTGATGTTCTGTATATCGTTGGCAATGGCTGTGCTGATGGTCGGCGGGTGCATGAGTATGTGTCGCATCGATGGACCCTATGCAGGGAGGGTGGTTGATGCGGAAACGATGCAACCGCTGGCGGGCGTGGTGGTGCTCGGCGTCTGGTATAAATATTACCCGAACGTCGCCGGTTCCTCCAGTGAGTTCTACGACAGCGTGGAACTCCGCACCGATAACAAAGGTGAGTTCAAGTTCCCCGGGAAAGGAATTCTGCTGTTCTCATTCCTGGACGAAGTGAATGTAATCATCTATAAGGCCGGTTATAGCGAATTCGGGTTCGGACCATGGTCAAGTTTCAAGACACTCACCGGCAGAAAATTTGTACGATGGGATAACGATATTCCGACATTTCTTATGAAAAAAATGAGTTATGAGGAGAGAAGACATCATAGACCGACTGGACTGAGTATCGATCAAAAACGTCAGCAACTTCTTACCGATGAGATAAACAAGGAAAGAGTTGAATTCGGCTATAACCCACTGTGAGGTCTGTTATGAAAACAATCATACTTCTTATTATGTTTATGTTTATTACGTGCGTCGACGCCTTCGCCTGGGAAAATTCAATAACACACAGAGATATTTCAGACACGGCTGCAGTTTTGTCGTTACAAGATTCATTGCTCCACACAGAATATGAATTGAATAACAAGAAACAGATTTTATTGTTCTGGATCAAGGAGGGCGCAGAACTTGAAGATTCAGGTTCCATCAACAGCCCCGGCACGGCAAGATACCGAAATCATTTTCATAATCCTCTCTCTTCTCTGACCCCGCCGCTCGATACACTCACCCAGGGTGGTCTCACCGATATGATGACGGGCCAATCGGCGCTACTCTGGGCACAGGATGGACAGAACCAGTCAGGATTCGATAGTGGGGATTGGTCCTGGCAGACGATTCGGAACAATTATTATCGATCCCTGACCACCACCAGCAAGGTTGGCAGTGAGATGTTTACGGCAATGACCTATCTCGGACTCGGATATCAGATACATCTGATGCAGGATATGGCCCAACCGGACCATGTGCGCAACGATGCCCATCCGATAGATGCCACGAACCGTTTATGGGGTTTCGAGACCTGGGCAAAAAAGAAACAACCATTGATAAAGCAATATGCCGCAACGGCAACAAAGCCGACGGTTGACCTGCCCCAGCCTTTCTACGAAGGTTATGCTCCCGTGGGCAGGCTGATGGACACCAGACGCTATTTCGCCGACAGGACACCCTCTGCCGCTATGAATCAAGGTCTGGCGGAATACACCAACGCCAATTTCTTTTCCGATGGCACCATTTTCGCGGGGAGATTTGCCAAGGATGACATCCACTCCTTCCCCTTCCCCCGCAGGGAAGGCACAAATGTTCAGAACTACTTTAACAGGTCACTGACCCCGGAAACCGTGCGTAGTGAGGATGGCAAGTTTGTCAAAGGAATGTGGATTGGTAAGACAGGAGAGGGGGAAACGATACCACACCTGGTAAGGGTAGGGCCATTGACAGGCGCAGCCTTTGCACTTTTCGGTGAAGGCAACTTTTTTTACAACACTCTGTATCGTGACGAAGTCACGTATGACGATTATGCCCGTCTGCTTATTCCCCGTGCTGTTGGCTACTCAGCAGCGCTTCTTGACTATTTCTTTCGCGGTAAGCTTAAACTTACCCTTGCGGCCCCGGCAGACATCACCTTCCGCAGTATCAAGATAACGGCACAAAACGATACTATCGGTGAAGCCATGGGGACGGGCGACGTCTCGCTGGTCATTCGCTACAAGGCGCTGCCGGAGACCGATCTTGGCGGAGGCAGATTCCTGCTGAACGATCCATCTGCCGAATACAGCTACAGAGTGGCGCAACTCGAAAAGAGGGACCTGTTGAGCCCACGTGAACTGACCTTCGACTTTTCAACCAATCCGTTGCCGGTTGATTTTGACGAAATGACCATGCAGCTTGTGTATAAGGGGCAATTGGGCTCTGAAGACGGCGCCGTCGCCATAAGCAAACCCGTAGAGATCGAAGCCATCTATACCGACTTTGACCTTTCCCTCCCTGCGTCGGGCGTTTATGCGAAAATCGCAGCCGACAACATTTACGCAACATTCGATGAACTGCGAGTAACGGCTCTAACCACTACTCCCGATGGACTCTCCGGAGGTCGGATTATGCTTGCGATCGAATACAATGTGGCGACAAGCGACCCTTTTCAATCGCATGCCGTTATCAATGAACCATTGAACGCCGCTGCATTCATCGTGAAGGCGTTTGAAAAGAATGGTGTCACTACTCTTATGCAGAATGTGCCGGTAGAACTCATTTTCGACCTCACTTCCGCCCCAATTCCCGTAACCGCTACGAACGTCCACCTCACTGTCAACTATTTGGATCCTGTGACCTCTAAACCGGTGGCGACCGGTTGCAGAGACATCTCCGAACCTACGCCCATTGACGTCTTCAACAACGCCGACAAGAGATGCATCAACAGCACCTGGTACACAGCCGGCAGCCCCGGTGCCATTGATCAGGTTGACACCAATCACAACCACGTTGCCGATGAGGTGGATGTCTACGCTCATAACGTTGCCGACATCTATTATAAGGCCTCGGCGGCTTCCACCGCCACACCGTCATCGCTCGCCTCGGCAACTAATTACACCTTCAGTTCACCAGCCCTGCTTTATGGCGGCAGCGCCAGACGGCTCGGCTTTATCCTGACGGACTACAATTTCAAGTTGAGCGCTGCAGCCACGTGGTTGAATACCGACCCGCTGGACCAATGGTCATTCATCAGTACCGATATCAGAGTCTTCAACGGTGTTGCCGTCGAGAATCAGGATTTTTATCCACTGATGACCAATTTTCGAAATAGTATGCTCTGGAACGGGGGAAGGTTCATATTTATGAATACGCTTGACGAAGACGCACAATGCGGCTGGGATAAGTTGAACTGAATTACTCCGGCATAACGACTACGGCAGAAAAGCCGCCAGGAAATCCGGCGGCTTTTCTGACTGCATTTTTTCTTTCAATTCAACCTTACTTGACGAAAAGGGAAAGACTCTTCGTCGCAGTCGTCCCCTTAACCACCACCCTGCATGGTGATGAACCATAAGCCGCTCCTGACCCGGGGGCGGTTTTCTTCGTTTTGGCCGTCTCGAATCCGGCAAGGCTACGTTGACCCTTCCAACGGATTCAAACGGCTTGTGCGCCAACGTCGGGACGTGACCGGGGGTGTATGTTGTAATTTGTTGTAGGATACAACATACAGCTACAACGGGACCACCACCAGGACACCGACCGCCACCCGCTCAGGGAGTAGGCTCACCATGGGGACGCTTACCGCCTGGGGGCAATCATGGCAATAACCTTGCACATGAGAACACAACGTGCAAGAGTGCGATTAATACGCCGATTTGTTCGGGACTTGGATCGACAGTTTTTTGTTCCAGGAAGGGTTAGGTTTTACTTAGCAGAAATAACTAGACGAGGTAATGACTTATGGATAACGGTGTTTCGCTGGCATTATTTACTTTGTACTCATTGTCTGTTTCAGAATGGATGTATTATGACGCTAAAACAAATAAATTAAGCAGGTAGTAGTCGTTTATAGCGTTTTTAATGCCAATATTTGTTCCATACTATCTGCTTAAAAATAAACCATACAATAACAAGTATATTAATATCTGGACTTGGATAAGTGAATATATTGTTCTCTCAGTACTGGGAACAGTTATAGGCTCATCGGTAGCCGCAAGATAGCGCAATGTGTCAAAAGTCACATAAAATCGTGACATAGTGTGTCCGACTCCTGATCACCCACACGAAAGCCGCCCCAGTAATGGAAGCGGTTTTCTTCGTTCACCGGCACGGCCGCCATGATCCAGACCTTCACCGGCAAGGTGGTTCCCTTCCTCATCGAGATCGTTCGTCCTGGGGGCAGTCGTGGTGGCTGGGCCGACTCCGTATCGAGATCCTCTCCACCGACTGCTCCACGTCAATGCTATTGTCCAGCTCCACCAGCTGCTCCACCGGTGCCTGTGCGACCTCTTCACCGGCAGGGCCACAACGTCTGGAGATCCACGGTCAAGGCTGACCATCACCTTCATGGAGATCGTTCGTCCTGGGGGCTTATTCTTTGTGACGGCACAGAGGTTGCCGTAAGAGGTTGCTGTAAAAAAAGTACCGGGGGAGGTTGCTGTGAAAGGTTGCTGTAGAGGGGTAGCGGAGGGGCTGTAGGTTGCTGTAGGGGTTGCTGTAGGGGTTGCTGTAACGCTCAGAACGTAAATAAAGCACCTACGTTTTACCGTAAGTGCTTGTTTTTACTGGAGCCACCTATCAGAGTCGAACTGATGGCCTATTGATTACGAATCAATTGAGTTGGCATACTTTTCAATCTATCCACATCTACACATGTTATAAATATCTTGTATATCAGTGACATATGCTCTACACTCTTCTACGTGCATACTGTAAAACTCTTTCTACAACTGAACCCACCTGCACCCACGGAATCCATGTCAAACCCGTCAAAGTGCGTTCTTTAAGTCAGGAGTTTTCATGGCAACCACTAAAATCAAGATAACGAAAGAAGTCGTCCAAAATCTCCCGTTCACCATTAATCCTCAAGAACGGAAGGATTATTACGATTCTGAACTCCCGAATTTTGGTGTCAGAGTTTCCGGTTCATCGAGGAAGTATTTCGTAATGAGTTATGTCGGCGATAAACGGGTACGTGTCACCCTGGGCGACGCAACGGCATTAACGGCAGAACAGGCTAGAAAAAATGCTAAGATCAAACTAGGAAAAATGGCTAGCGGCATTGACCCAAACGAAGCCGAACGTGAACAGCAACGGCAAAAAGAAGATGCGAAAAAGCAGATAGAAGTTTTAAATGCACGAAAAACCACCTTGCAGCAAAATTTTGATACCTACCTTGATAATCGAAAGCTCAAAGAATCGACTAAAAAAAACTACACAACATTGGTAAACTTGCATCTTCCAGATTGGCTCTCTCTCCCTCTATGCGAAATTACAAAAAGTATGATTACTGATCGCCATAGGGCCATAGCACTGGGAGAACGTGCTCGACCGCTCAACATTACAGTTCTGAAGACACAGGAAGAGATGGAGGCGGAACGAAAAGCACTTGAAGACCATACGAGGACAAGGGGGCAAAAGGTTAATGTAAAAATGAAGCTAACCAAAAAGATACCAGACACGAGCCCAAAACACAGGGAAGCTTCGGCTGATGGTTGCATGAGAGTGTTGAGGACCGTGATCAACTACGCAATGGACGACAACGAAGATCTGATCCCCGTAAACCCCACTGAGCGACTGAGCAGACGAAAGGAGTGGTACAACGTACCCAAGCGGCGAAGACTTATAAAAAATAGTGACCTCCCGGCATGGCACAAGGAGGTTATGAGCATGAAAAATGAAAATATGAGGGATTATCTATTGTTTCTTCTGTTCACCGGGTTACGGCGAAATGAAGCAGCACGAATAAAATGGAAGCTCGTCAATTTTCCAGAGAAGGTTTATCGAATTATCGACACCAAGAATAAAATTGATGCAGTATTTCCCATGTCAGACTACCTGTTTACACTATTCAAGAGACGAAAGAAAGACGCGATCAACGATTATGTGTTCCCTGGAGAAGGCAAGGGAGGTTACCTTGTTGATCCATCAACGGCCATCGAAAGCATAACAGAGCAAACCGGCATAATATTTACTTGTCACGACCTACGACGAACATTTGTAACCATAGCCGAAAGCCTTGACATTTCACATTACACTCTCAAAGCTTTATTGAATCACAAGTATTCTAGTGAGGACGTTACCGGCGGGTATATTATTATCAACCCTGAGCGACTACGTGAACCGGTACAGCAAATCACCAACGCTATAATAAAAAATATAGAACGCAGTGAAGAAACTACAGAGCAGGATTGATTAATTAATTCAACCACGGCTCTGATAGTGACAAATATTTACTGTTTTATTTTAATCGTTACTATGTTGGTGTTCCCGGTGCACCAAGTGTTCCAGACTCATAACACACCAAAATACATGTATAATATTATGTCTCACATGGAACACCTAAAAAAAACCAGGTGTTTCATGTGTACCGCGCAATTATCACGAAAGAGAATACTCTCGCAAATTGAAGAAAATAAGCTGTGAATGCGGCTATTGCCGGAAGAAATCCAGAAAATATCAATTCGTTAAAGTTTCCTTTCATAATGACGATAAGTAAAGCATGGTGAAAAAAATTCCATAAGGATGAAAGTCGACGCAAAAGAAGTAATCTGTAACTAGCGATGATCGAGCCGTAAATACCGGCTCAGCTTAAAAAAAAGGGCAAGGATGCCCGCTCATATTCAGGGAGGATTTGCATTATGTCACTATCAATCGCTACCAACGTAGCATCCCTCAACGCTCAGCGTAATCTTTCTGCTTCCCAATTCAGCCTCGGCAAATCCATGCAGCGCCTTTCGTCCGGGCTGCGCATTAATACTGCCGCCGATGATTGCGCCGGTCTGGCCATCTCCGAGAACATGCGGGGTCAGATCCGAAGCACAAATCAGGCAATGAAAAATGCTAGTGACGGCATCTCACTGATTCAGACTGCTGAAGGTGCTTTAAATGAAACCAGCGCCATCCTCATCAGAATGCGGGAACTGGCGACTCAGTCCGCCACCGGTACAGTAGGGAGCGTAGAGCGAACCTACATCCAAGGAGAGATGAATAAACTATCCAGCGAGATCGACCGGATTGCCGAGTCCACCGAGTTCAACAGTCAGCATGTGATGAACGGGATACTGGACGGTAAACCGAGTGGCAATGGTTGGTATCAGGCTCTCGGTAACATGACCTACAATTGGGGTGGGCTGCTCGGTAAAGTGCCGGATAAGACAATTAACACCATGACGTTCCAGATCGGGGCGAGGAACAATGCCTATAATGACACCATCGATCTGAACATCTCGGACACTTCAACCAAATCGATCTTTAATGGTAAAGTAGACCTTGTTAGTGATAGTAATGGCGTATTTAAGAATGTCAAAGTAACTGGTGACAGTTATACTATTGCATTGAAAGTCAACGACCAGACGAGCGCTCAGATGGCGTTGGACACCCTGGACGCAGCCATCATCAGTATTTCCAGGGAACGTTCTAACCTTGGCTCAACTCAGAACCGGCTCCAGTCTACCATTAACAACCTGCAGGTTGCGGTGGAGAACACCTCTGCTGCTGAATCTCGCATCAGAGACGTTGATGTGGCATCGGAAACTGCCATTATGACGAGAAACAATATCCTGACCCAGGCCGGCACCGCCATCTTGTCCCAGGCTAACCAGGCACCCCAGGCCGCCCTTTCGCTGTTGAAATAACGAGAACAAAAACCGGGACTGAAATTTGTCCAGGGAATAGCTCTCAGATTACCTCAGATAATGTTCCGTGATATCCCCCCGCTCATGCCCCATTTCATGGCTAATCTCGGAGAGGCTCTGATCGTAGGTCATCCCATGAGCCTGCAACTGGGCATGTCGCTCCTGAGCCCATGACCACCTCAGCCCGTGTGACCCCTGATAGTCCTGTTCGGACAGGGACGCAGCGTCTTTCAATGCCTGACGGTATCCGTCCTTGTCGAATTCGAACCGAGAAAGTTGGACCACTGTCTGCAATCGACCGTAAGTTTGAGGTGACAAGCCAATCTCCCTCTCCTTTCCTCCCTTCCCTACCACATGCACCCACCCCTTCATTCCCCCCGCATGGCAGTCTTCCCGCAATCCGCGGAGTTGCGCCAAACTGACATGATTCACCTCCGAAACGCGCGCGCCGCTTTCTCGTTGCATCGCCGCAGCAAGAAAGTACTGCTCTCCTTTTACGGCGTGCGCCAGCTCACCGGGGTTAAAGTATGCCCGTGAATCGTCAAACCGCTCTAAATTTGTTGCCGCATTGCGAGATGCTTGGATCGCAGCAGAAAACGAATACATCTGGTTTGAGTGTTGTGGCGCGGCATATCGATTCAGCGCCACCTCTAACTTTTCGCATGCCGCAGAGTATTGCCCAAAAGTCGAATGAGCAATGCCTTCGTCGATTTTAGAATCAAGAAAAGCCCTCACGGCTGCGCCGGAGAGCTTTTCGATATCTTTGTTGCCTAGATTTTCCTTGGAGAATTCAAGGCAAGAACGCCAAACGTCACGATAGGCATCCGCCGTTCCGTAGCTGTAAATGCCGATTTGCTTTCCGATCTGGTGCCAGGTCTTGGCGCCTTGCCCCCGGGCACTCTCCTTAGCCTGGTGCTTTGAATGACCAATCTCGTTTACGGCCTCAAACACCTGCTGCACTTGGTAAACAGTTGATCCTCGCATTCTTGCTGCTCAATTCCGGCATATTTATTTACCCCTGCCGGGGGGACAAACTTTTCTTGAACCCAACGCTTTTTATTTTGTCATGGGGAGCATACCCCATGTGTCAGACATCCTGGTTTTACAACCAGACCGTGCTGTCCAGAAAAGACTGACACGGATTTTTGCACCCTCTCCACGTCATAAACGCTTCACCGAGGTTACGCGCCTTCGAGTTTGCTTCAGTGTCGTAAGCGTAAAACACCGCCCAATATGTCGGTAGGGAACCCCAGTAATTTTGTCTCATTATAGCATTGCATGGCGTGCATGTCAAGTCATTGAGTTATGACTCATTCGGTGTTTTTTTCGCTTTAGGCCGTGCCTAAAGCGGTTCACATCTGTATGTATTTGAACATATAATATTGACTTACATGTGCGCTAGATGTAAAGTAGAGCACATGCATAACGCACAGGAAAACGCACACACCATGAGCTACGATATCGCTGAAGTCAACAGACTGAGTGGCACCACTGAAGCGCAACGCACCGATAATTTTCGTTGGCTTGCGCGACAGGGAGAACAGACCAGGATCGAAGCCGTCAAATTGCAGACGGATCTCATTCGGCAGTATCGTCACGAACATCGCAATCAGCAGTCAACATCAGAATTCACTTATTCTATGCACGCACTGGCTGTATGCAAAATGGTTTGGCTCGAAACGGCTCAAAAACATAAGGGAGCAAGGCTTTCCGGCCCGGAATTCGAACACGTGCAGGAAGTCAGAATCGGCAGGATCAAGGCAAAAAAACAGCGAAAAAGCTCTCCCAAAAAAGAGCTGATTCGCGTTAGATTCTATACACTTATCAAAACATTGAGAGATATGAACCTCTCCTGGCGCGAAATCGCCGATTACTTATCAGTCCACCACAAAACAAGACTGGCCCACAGCTACATCCGCGAATCGTTCAATGCATTAACCCTGGAGCAACAAAAGGCAGGTGTCCCATGATAACAGCACTCATCCTCAGCGGTGTGGCAACATTAATTTATATAAACGGCAAGTGGTTTAAAAAAAACGAGACTGACAGCAATATGACATTTTCGGTAGGTGTTATTGTTGGTTGTCTGGCTGTTTACATTAGCACCTACCTCTATCTTGCCAATCGGCAGATTGAAATAGGGACAAACGACTTCATAGCCTCCACCTTTGCCCAATCTGCCCCTTTCGTCTTGACGATCAGCGTTATTTACGGGATATACCTCTTTGCAACGTGGGTCAGATTGAAAATTACAATTAGGATATATTTAGCCTCAGCTAACGAAAAAGCGGACGCAATCGTTAACGACGCCTGGGCTCAGGCGCAGCATTTGGCAGCTGACCATAGTTATAAGAGCTACACGTCAACATTGGATAAGATTATGGGAATTATCGATGATGCTAAAAGAACCGGCATAAAAGCCAACATTGAACGGCAAGCCATCGAATCGATCAAGCAGCAGATCAGAGATGAAAACAAGCATGAAATAGCTGCCCTAACCACAAAAGCAACTGCTTTGCAAATTGATCTAAACCGCCATATCGCCGAGGGTAAGCTGCAGGATGATATAATAAATATTTTCAAGAACGGAAATAACGGTGAGGCAAGTCGACTCGGTAAAAAACTAATACGAATGCGTCAAGAAAGCCTCGCCGTCGAAAAAGTAGGATCACGGCTCAAAGCTTCATTTTGAAAAAGTGGTTACACACAGTGGTAACTAAATCAGTAATATAAAATAATTTTTAGGCAATAAAATCATCACTGTCTACTTTCTTGTAAAAGATGATATCCGCCCCTGAATTATTTTATTTTGTATCGGCAAATGTCCGTCTTCGGCACCTATCCTGCGGTTCATCTCTTCTTGTTCTTTAATCAATTGCGCCATAAATTCTGGATTGGCCTCACCGTTACCAACATCGGGTCTAGTGAGCACTTCACCAATATGTGCTGATATATTTATCGGAACCACAAAGACAGAAACAAAAGACGAGAGACTTGTCTTGTCCTTAACTTCCGAAAAAAACTCATGCGAACAGCCAGATAAAATCATGACTGTAGCCAGTATTATTGCTTTAGTTTTAACCATAGACATAAATTACCATATGACCACCCGATCGAAGATGATTGTTCCCACCTGCCCCGTAACGCTCCCCTGCACAGTTGTCATACCGCTTTGAGCACCATATTGCGCATTGTATCCACCGCTTATGGTAACGGATATGTCTCGATTGGCAGTCAATGATCCGGAATAACCAATCAACATCTGGATTACTGATCCGCTTATCGTCTTGCTGTCATTGTATGCATTTTGCAATGTCGTAAATTCCTTGATTCCTACCTTAACTTTCGGTGCGGCAATAAAAGTAATGGTAACATTCTTGTCGGTTGCCATATTAACAATACAGTCTTTGCTTCCGACACAAGCCCCTGACCACCCTCCAAAGATGGATTTATCGTCTGGAGTCGCCACGAGGGTAACGGAGTAGTTGTCAGGGAGACCAAATAAAGCTCCACATCCAGCACTGGAACCGGATATACAGGCAATTCCAGACGGGTTACTGTTGACAGAACCGTAACCGGTACCATTAACAATAACACTTAGCAACGGTTTAGGTATTACACTATTGGACAGTGCCGAAACCAAACCAGCACCAGCACCATTTGTCGCCGAAACCATGAACGTATAGGCAGTACCGTTGGTCAGGCCACTTACGATAATCGGACTAGTCAATCCTGTAGCAGTTTTACCTTCGGGAGATGACGTGACAGTATAACTCGTAATGGTGCTACCACCGTTAAAGACTGGCGCAGTGAAGGTTACAGTCGCCTGAGTGCTTCCTGCCGTAGCTATTCCGATAGCTGGCGCGTCCGGTACCGGCAATGCGATCACGCTGTTTGAAGCGGCGGAAGCGACACCTGTGCCGGCGGCATTAGTTGCGGTAACTTTGAATGTATAGTTAGTACCGTTAATCAGCCCGGTAATAGTCAGTGGCGAGGTTGTTCCAGTTCCGGTAATACTGCCAGGAGTTGATGTTACTGTGTAGCTCGTAATGGCGCTGCCACCATTCGACACTGGAGCGGTAAAAGTGACAATTGCTTGAGCGTTGCCGGCAGTGGCGGTGCCGATGATCGGGGCGCCGGGAACGGTGTAGGGAGTTACCGAGTTTGATGCAGCGGAAGCAGAGCCGGTTCCGGCGGCGTTGGTGGCAACGACTGTGAACGTGTAGGCAGTGCCGACCGTGAGGCCGTTGATGGTGA
>CAIUUR010000350.1 GCA_903902345.1 uncultured Geobacteraceae bacterium
AAGCAAAACCAAAAGTCTTGTTGGCTTGGATATTGGTTCGAGTTCCGTGAAAGTCTGTGAGCTTCAACAGATGGGGAAGGGAAGCAACGTCCGATATCGGCTTCAGAAACTGGGACAGGTCCTTCTGCCCGCCGATGCCATCGTCGACGGGGACATCATGGATAGCAACGCCGTAGCGTCGGCTATCCGGCAGGTCATCGCAGAACAGAAAATCAAAGCCAAAGAAGTGGCCATCTCGGTATCGGGCCAGCAGGTGATGGTCAAAAAAGTGACATTTCCATTGATGAGCCAGGCGGAACTGGCGGAGTCGGTTCGCTGGGAAGCGGAGAGCTTCTTCCCCGCTGGGCAGGGTTTGGACTCCTATGCGCTGGATTACTACCTCATCGAGGAGCGCGCCGGTGAAGGCAACATGGATGTGGTGCTTGTGGCTTGCCGGAAGGACAAGCTTGAAGCCTATGTGAGTTGTGTTGCCCAGGCGGGTTGCAGCCCAAAAGTGGTCGATGTGGACGTATTCGCGGTACAGAACGCCTATGAAATCAACACCATGGGTGGGGCTCGGGATGAAGTCGTGGCCCTGGTGAACATGGGCGCCACCTTCACCAACCTGACCATGATGGTTGGCGGGAAGTCCGTGTTCTGGAGGGACATGGCCTGGGGCAGTGGCCGATATTCCGAAAAACTGATGGAAGACTGGGGCGTGTCGCGCGAGGCTGCCGAACTCCTCAAGCGGAACCAGGCTTCGGAGGGGCGCGAACCCGAGGAGATCCAGCCCTCCATCAATGCCGTTTCGGATGCGTTCGCGGATGAACTCACCCGGACTCTCGACTTTTTCAAAAGCAGTTTCAAGGTGGATCGCCTCGACAAGGTCCTGCTTTGCGGGGGCGGCTCCATGATTCACGGTCTGCTGGATGTGCTCGGTGACCGCCTCCGTGTTTCAGTGGATCGATTCAATCCCTTCCAACTCATTGAAGTCGATGGCCGCACCGAGGATCCAGTCACGGTCCGCGAAATCGGAGGCGGCGCCGCTGTCGTAGTGGGATTGGCCATGCGCCTGGTGGGGGACCGATGATCAAGATCAACCTACTCGGCGATGCGTTAGCCCAGGCTGGAGCCAAGAAGGGCGGAGACAAGGGTTCTGCTGAACCTGTCCAAGTGTATACCGGCGAAGGTGGCAGTCGATCCAGTCTTCCGGTTGCCGGCGTGATGGTGGGTCTCCTGCTGTCAGCCTTTGGCGGGGTCTATTATCTGTGGCTAAACAGCGAAGTTACGAAGGCAGAAAACAGACGGGCTGACCTGGAGCGAGACAAGAAGCAGTACGAACCGTTCATTGCCCTGGAAAAGAAGTTCAGAGAGAAAAAGGACTCACTTCAGAAGAAGGAAGAGGTGATGACCACCCTCAAGCGCCAGCAGGCCCTGCCAGTGCATTTCCTGGAGGAACTGGCCAACAGTCTTCCTGACGATGTGTGGTTCAAGAGGGTTTCCCAGAAAGGCATGACCGTCACCATTGAGGGTGAGGGCCGAAACTTCGAATCCATCAATACTTTCTATGGGAACCTCCAGTCCCGCACCCGGTGGTTCAAGAAGATCAACTACCCGGGCGCATATAGAGGTGCCAGTGGTGCATTTGAATTCACCATTTCCTTTGAACTTCAGAACGCCGTCTGAGGCAGGCCATGAACCCTCAACTTCAGAAACAGATTGGTGTGGGTGCGCTGGCCGGCATTGTTGTGGCCGGACTGGTCTACTTCCTCCTGGGTGGCAAGCGAAGCGACCTTGAGTCCCTTCAGGTGGACGTCAAGAACCTTCAGGATCAAGTGGACAAGGGAAAACTCCTTAAACAGAGCTATGAGAAGCTCCGTGAGGAGGTAGCCAAGCAGGACAAGCGGAGCGAGGAATTGATCAAGATCATGCCTTCCGATACGGACTACGGCGAGATCCCCTATCGCATCAAAAAGATCGCCGATGATGCGGGCATTGATCAAGTG
>CAIUUR010000351.1 GCA_903902345.1 uncultured Geobacteraceae bacterium
CTGCGCGATAAAGACCAACGCGGCAAGCAAACCCGCCCCGGCAAAGATGAAGCCGGTGACCATGGCCAATCGCAAGGGTATAATGGAGAAACTGGTAAAGAGTCTCAGCCAGAGCGAGATCAATTTAACCAACGTATATCCGGATTTACCCGCCCTCCGCGGATCATGCTCTACAATGACGGTTGTATACCGACGAGTCACCCGGAGGATGAGTCCGTCAAGGTAGGGATAAGGCCCCTTATAACGGGTAACCTCATCAATGACGAAACGGTTGATGGCCTTGAAGGAGGAGAGATACAGATCGCCAGGCTTTTTCAGCAGAGTCGTGGCGACAAGATTATTGAATCGGCTTCCCAGGTTGCGCCAGTAACCGTGCTCTTTCTTTTCATATCTGGCGAAAACAACATCATACCCTCCCAGGATACCATCAACCAACTTGAGAATCTCCTCAGGCGGATTTTGAAAATCGTCGTCAAGAATGACGGCAACGTCGCCGGTACAGGCATTAAGGCCGGCCATGACCGCATTGTGTTCGCCGAAGTTACACGCCAAGTCGATGAATTTGACCCTTACATTCGCCAGGGCCAACCGCAGGCAGATATCAGAAGAGTTGTCGTCAGGACTGCAGTCATTTACAAGTACTATTTCATATTCCGGCGCAACGTCCAGTACCTTTTCCAGAGTTTCAACCAGTACCGGGAGTGTGGAGGCGGCATTGAATACGGGAATGATCAGGGATATCTTCACATCATCCCCTCATTCCTGCTCCCAGGGGGGTATCAGCATATTGCTGTTGAATTCATCGCGATCAAGAAACGGATACAGATCTTCCAGCGGCTTGGAGACGATCCTGCCGTCCGGTTTTTTCTCCGAAGAGAGTTTGGGCTGGAAGACATAATCCGGTGTCAGGCAAACGTCACAAACCACCGGACCAGGCATGGCCAGGACTTTTGAGATCTCCCCAGCAAGCCCCGCGTTACGGTCAATGGTCGCCGTACCCAGGCCATAGGCAGCGGCTAGCTTGGTCACGTTCGGAAAACTTACCCCGCTGGAAGCATCACACCCCGCGCGGCGGCCAGTGAAGAATGCGTCCTGCGTCTGGCGGATGGAACTATAACCGTTATTACTCAGCACAAAGAGCTTGATCGGCAACCGGTGGTGGGCCACCGTCTGCAGTTCCTGGATGTTCATCTGCAGGCTGCCATCGCCAGCCAGACAGATCACGTCGCGGCCGCCGGCGGCGAAGCAGGCGCCGATGGCCGCCGGCAGATCGTACCCCATGGAGGCGCAACCCGAGTTCCAAAAAAACCGCTGCCCCGCTTTCACCACTCCGGCCTGAAAGAGCGTGACACAGGCGGTGCCGTTCCCTGCCACCACGATGGCGTCCTTACCAAGCTGACCGGTCAGCGTCTCCATGAAAACGTAGGGATTCACCAGACCGCCGGTCGTCCGCTGCTCCGGAGCCACCGCCGGATAACGGGCTCTCCGCCCGGCGCACCATTCCACCCAACGCCCCCACTCCGGAAGTTGCACCCCTTCGGTCTGCATCCAAAGCTCTTCAAGAAATAGTCCCGCGTCCGCCTCTATGGCCAGGTCGGGACGCACCGTCGGCTTGTTCAGTTCGGCCGGGTCGATGTCCACCACGACTTTGAACGCTCCCCGGGCAAAGGTACCCCAACCGTAACTTACCTGCCGGATGTTGTTTCGCGAACCGATGGAGATGACCAGATCGGCGTTCTGCAGAGTGAAATTGCCCGAGCGACTCCCGATAGTGCCAATCCGCCCCATGAAGAGCGGATCTCCGGAGTCCATGAGGTCTACGCCGGAAAAGGTGGAGACCACCGGGATTCTCAACCGTCGCACGATCCGGGAAAACATCTCCAGTGCGCCGGAAATCCGTATCCCCTGGCCGGCGATTATGACCGGACGTTGGGCGGAGGCAAGGCGCTCCAGAAGGAAGGCGGTATGGGACGCCAGCAGAGAGGGCACCACGGTGTCGGTATCCTCCGGCTGGAAACCGGCCATGGTCTCCTCCTCCACCATCGCTCCCTGCACATCCAGGGGAACATCCAGCCAGACCGGGCCCGGTCTGCCGTGGGTTGCCAGATAAAGCGCCTTCTCCAGGAGGTAGCGGGTATCCTCCGGCCTGGAGATAATGGCGGCAAACTTGGTCACCGGCCGGACCATGTCGATGATATTGATCTCCTGGTCCCCCAGTTGCCGCAGCCCCACCTCCCGACACGACTGGATGGTGGTTTCCCTTTTGACCTGCCCCGAGAGATAGAGCGCCGGGACGGAATCCAGCCACTGCCCGATGACCCCGGTCAAAGTGTTGGTCCCCCCCGGACCCGAGGTGACCACACAGACCCCGACCGTGCCCGAAACACGGGAATACCCTTCGGCTCCCATGGCGGAAGCCTGTTCATGATGATTGCAGACATACGTCAGATCTCCGCATGCCCCGACAGAATCGTTAAGATGCATGGCGCCGCCACCGGTAATCATAAAAAGATGCCTGACACCATACTCCACCAGCGCCTTGACGATATAATCCGAAACCTTGATCATCCCACCGCCTCCATGTTTATCGGCTCATTTTCCGTGCCACCGTCCAGTACTTCGATTCGGCCAATTCCGTAAAATTGTTTTTCAGATACGGAGCATACAATCTTTTCAGAGGGGTTGCCGCCTCGGGATCTTCATTCTTGGGAATCATGAGTAAAGTAACATCTCGAAAGATCCGATCCGCCGGCCAAAAATGTTTCCCGTCAAAGGTGCATCCCAAATGCCACCAGAGAGTATCTCCCCGGGGCGGACGTAATCCCAGGGCCAGGGAGAAGGGATTTTCGAAATTAAGCGCCATGACCCTGTCTCCGCGGGAAGAAACTCTTCGAAGCAGGGAGATGCCGTCATTTATCTTGGCGACATAGGCGTCGTTGCCGTAACCGTCGGCTTTTTCCACGTGTAGATTATGCAACGGCGGTGAATCAAACCGGGGGAGCATCGCCACTGTTGTCTCTTTATGCCGGGATGCGAAAACGATGCTGGCGGCATTCTTATACAAAAACTCCCCGTTCATGGCTGCAAACATCACCAGCATGAAGGCGAAGGAAAGGTACAGGATTCGTCTCGAAGC
>CAIUUR010000352.1 GCA_903902345.1 uncultured Geobacteraceae bacterium
ACAGCACTAAAAACAATATCAACGCCTTGCTGGGTACGATGCACGCTCTCCATGGAGAGATCGAGATCATCATCAACGCCGCGGCAGTGGGCGACCTGAACCTGAGAGCCGACGCCGACCGTTTCGTGGGGGAGTGGCGCACCCTGGTGGTGGGAGTCAATAACACCATCTCCAACATCGTCGGACCGCTTAAGAACACCTCCGGTTACCTGCAGCGGATCGCCCGGGGAGATCTTCCCCCCCTGATCACCGACCAGTATCAGGGAGAGTACAACCTCATCAAAAACGATCTGAACGCTCTCCTTAAAACTTCCCACGACCTGCTGTCCGAAACCGACATGATCATCACGGCTGCCGCTGGGGGCGACCTCAACCACCGGGCTGATACCAAGCTCTTCGTGGGGGCGTGGCGCACCCTGGTGGCCGGCATCAACGATACCATGACCGGCATCGTTACCCCCCTCTCCCTGAGCACCGACTACATCAAGCGAATTTCCGTGGGGGACATGCCAACCGTCATCACCGACCGGTATCATCTGCAGTTCGACATCGTCCGGAGCCTTAATGAACTCATCGTCGCGCTGAATCAGATCACTGCCGGAGCGGGGGAGATTGCCTTGGGGAACCTGGAACTCGACCTTCATGAACGGTCAGCCAAGGACGAACTGATGAAAGCACTCATCACCATGGTCACACAACTCACCGCCGTGGTCAGAGACGTTAAAATTGCGGCCGACAACGTGGCTGCCGGTTCGCGGGAGATGAGTTCCGGGGCCGAAAACCTTTCCCATGGAGCCGCCGAACAGGCCGCCGCCGCCGAAGAAGCATCCTCCTCCATGGAACAGATGACCGCCAATATCCGGCAGAACGCCGACAACGCCCGACAGACCGACCGTATTGCCACCATGGCGGCAGATGAGGCTCATTCCGGAGGTAACGCTGTCGCCGAAACCGTAAGCGCCATGCGAGAAATAGCGGGAAGAATCACCGTCATCGAAGAGATTGCCCGGCAGACCAACATGCTGGCGTTGAACGCAGCCATCGAAGCGGCCCGGGCCGGTGAGCACGGCAAGGGGTTCGCCGTGGTCGCCTCCGAAGTCCGCAAATTGGCCGAACGAAGTCAACATGCCGCCCAGGAGATATCCCAGCTCTCATCTTCCAGTGTGGAAGTGGCGGAACGAGCAGGAGGAATGCTGGCCAAGATCGTCCCGGACATTCAGAGAACTGCGCAACTGGTTCAAGAAATCAACGCCTCCAGTAGGGAACAGGATAGCGGCGCGACACAAATCAACAGAGCGATCCAGCAACTGGATCAGGTCATCCAGCAGAACGCTTCCGCTGCGGAAGAGATGGCCGCCACCGCCGAGGAGCTTTCCTCCCAGGCGGAACAGCTGCAGCAGGCCGTGGGATTCTTCAAGATCGCCGGTGGTGACGCCAACCACCACCCCGCCAGGAAGAGCGCCCGCTCCGGGAGGGAGATGAACATGCCCGTCCGGAAGCTTGCGGCGAACTTCCTTTCCCCGAAGAGCATTGTCTACGGTCGCGAAGCAGAAAAGAGTCGGAGGCACGACTTCAGCATGACCGCCGGTGATTTTCATGAAGGGGAATCTTGAGATGTTTCGGGGAATCCGGCACTCTCTCCAATTGGACCGTGCCGGGGATCATGCTATCAGTTATCAATGTGTTGCACTTAGATTCTCATGGCTCACTTCTTGCGTAAGTTGTAGCTGTTCATGGTGGCGACTACCACCCCAAAAAACAGTCATTCAACAACTGCATAGGTGCTATTCATGATCGAAGCGGCAGTCATAGTCGAAGCGCTTCATTATATTTTGAGCCGAACCAAGCGATCC
>CAIUUR010000353.1 GCA_903902345.1 uncultured Geobacteraceae bacterium
CAAGTAAAACAGCAGACACATACATAAAGAGGTGAGTCGATTCCCGAACCCTGTGTGCTCCATCATGACCAACCTCCTCACCTTAAAACAACAGATCCTCCCCACCGGCAGGTAGACTCTGTAACTATACTGGCCGATATTGATTTGTAAAGTAATTATAATTTTTCTAAATTATATTAGAGCTAATTTCTCTAGTCTGCGGATTGCGGGGAACCCTCAGCAGGGTAAACAAGGGGATAGATGTAAAGTTATAAGTTTCTCTCTATGGGAATGGTTGTGCTGCTGCAGGCGCTAATTGGCATCCTGAAATCGCGGCGCCACATTGTTTGTCGTGGTTTTTTGCACCGTCTGCGAGAGCATCAAAGATTATTCCGATTGCTAGATTGATTTTTTACCCCATCACTGATAGCATGAAAAGTTAGCGTTATTTTTTTTACAGTTTGCTTTACAGATTCATGACTTGTTTTATACGATGTATTGCGCCCTTCAGCTCAATACTTGTTTTTACAATTTATCCCCCCCTATGGAATCCATTTTATGCTGAATAAAACAGTACGTTACCCGTCTTGTTGCCGCTGGCACGGCGGAGAGTTGCGCGACCTGGAGGTGACCGAACACCGCTGGGTCATGGCGTCGGAACCGGCGTTGTTCGACTTCCTCCCTGCGGACCTTCCCCTCATCCAACGGCTTCAGGGTAACGTTCCCTCGTGAAAACTCTTATCTGCTCCGTATATGGGGCGGGAGGGAAGGACCCGTTCCTCTCCCTTCTTCCCGTGGGGGTCGGCTCCCTGGTGGCTGTCCTCCGGCGCAACGGCCTGGAGGCCCGGGCCGCCAACCTCATCGGCCTTCCCCCCGTTGCGATCCGGGAGATTCTCGTCAGGGAGCGTCCCGACCTCCTGGGAATCTCGGTCATGACCCACAATCGTCATGATTCCATCCGATTGGCGGAACTGGCCAAGGCGCTCAATCCCGACTGTTTTGTCGTACTGGGGGGACCCCATGCCACCCATCGCTGTCGGGAGATACTGGCTTCCTCCCCTTGCGTGGATGTCGTGGTCCTGGGAGAAGGGGAAGAGAGTCTCCTGGAGCTTGCGGAGCTGGTGGCCAGGGGGGAGAAAGCCGCTCTGCCGGGGGTGAAGGGGATAGCCTTTCGTCGGGAAGGGAGGGTCGTGGTGACGGATCAGCGCCTCCCCTTCCTTGATCTTGACCTCCTTCCCCCCCCCTATGAAGGGTTCCAGGGGGGGATCAACGTCGATCTGCGGCGGCAGTTGGAGTTCCTCATCACCTCCCGGGGGTGCCCGGCGGCCTGTACCTTCTGCTCTTCACCACATTTCTGGGGTAAATCGCTCCGCTTTCGCTCTCCGCAAAATATGGTGGCCGAAATCCGCGCCATCCGCGACCGGTATGGACTCATCTATTTTTCCATTCGCGACGATACCTTCACCGCCGACCGGAAGCGGGTGATGGAGTTTTGCAGGCTCCTCCTGGAAGAGCGGCTCTACATCCTCTGGAATTGCCAGTCACGGGTGAGCGCGGTGGATGAAGAGATGCTCCTCCGGATGCGGCGCGCCGGCTGCGACTGTATCCAGTACGGGGTGGAATCCGGTTCTCCGGCGCTTCTGAAGACCCTGGGGAAGCGGATCACCCCCCAACAGATCGTTCAGGCCGCCGAGATTACCCGGAGGGTCGGCATCAGGCTCTCCATCTACCTTATGACCGGTATTCCCGGTGAAACAGAGAGGGAGCTGAAGGAGACCCTGAGAGTTCTCCAGGGGGTCAAGGCGGATGACGGTCAGGTCTCCCCTCTGGCGTACTACCCCGGAACACACCTCCAGAAAGAGGCCGTCCGACGTGGCGAGATTCCTGCCGACCTCTTTGAGCGGTCGACGGAGGAGGCATTCTATGTCCGGCATGACCCCTTCGTTGCCACCGCCACCAGGCGGATGCTGGGGGAGATAGAGAGAATTGCCCAGAGGGAGCGTTCCCGCAGTAACGGTCTCCCCCACCCGAACACGGGGGGAGGCTATTGCCATGCCGGGAACATCGCGGCCGGGGAACATCTGACGGAGGCGGGGGATTTCGTGGGGGCGGCGGAGGAGTACCAGGAGATTGTTCGCCGGGAGCCCGATAACCCCTGGGGATGGCTGCTGCTGGGAGAGCTCTGGCAGGATACCGGACAGTGGAGAGAGGCTCTGGGGGCATTCCGGGTGCTGACGGAGCTGGTTCCGACTCATCTTCCCGCCTGGGAGGCACTGGTGAAGTTGCAGGGAAAAAACGGAGAGCGGCACGAGGCTCGACGATGCCGGGATCAGCTCCGGTTGCTGACGAATATCTGACGTAGGAGGGTTATCGTATGTTACATGACAACAACGACCTGGGGGCTTCGCTCTTCAAGAGCTGGGGCGTTGAACAGCGTCGGGAAGAGATCGGTAAACTGGTTGCTGGGTATCGTAACGGTTTGCCGGCCGGTATCCTCTGCAAGATGGCGGAGACCATCGCCGGGAATCGGAAGTTGGCCAGGAAGGAGCTTGCTACCCTGATGAGTCCGGAAGAGCGACGGGATGCGGTGAAAAAGGAGTCTTTAGTCATGCAGGGAGTGATAAGGAAGTTTTTACTCTGAACCGTGGTCAAAACTTCTCAACCAGTACCATCCTTCTCTGAAAGACCTGCCGATGGCTCTAGGATAGTATTATGTGAGAAGGTCATGACTATCGTTAGCGATGGAAACAGAGCTTCTATAAGTTACATAGTGGATGAAATGTAAATAATTATGGATGAACTGTTGACTTTTAGCTGAAATTTGTTATTTTGCTGACTATTATATCTTTAAGGAGGATGATAGTCATGGCAACATTATTGGAAATGACCGCAGATATCGTCGCGTCCCATGCCCGGACAGCACCAATGACAACCGACGAGATCATACAGGAGCTCAAGAAGGTCTATGGTGCGCTTCAGTCCATTGAATCGGGAGGGTCTGTGGAGGTTCAGGCCCCGGTAGAAGAAGTCGCGGCGCCTTCTCTGACAGTCAAGCAGGCCTTCAAGACCAACGAAGTCGTTTGTATGCTCTGCGGCAAGGGGGGGATGAAGACCCTGACGCGGCATCTCAATCAGGCTCACCAGGTCACTCCTTCAGAATATCGCAAACAGTTCAATATCTCCAAGAGCCAGTCTCTCATGTCGAAAAGCTACGCGCAGAAGAGGAAAGAGATCGCCGCGGGGATGGATCTGGGAGCGAACCTGGTGAAGGCCCGGGAGGCACGGCAGGTAAACATCCAGAAGGGAAAAGGGAAGAAAAAATAGCAGGTTGGCTGACCTGTCGTACTCAAAAGCCCGGTGCGCTGATGCACCGGGCTTTTTTACACAATGCCTTACACTTCATATCCTCATGATTTCCCTGCTTTTCTCTGCGCACTCTGCGAGAGACAGCTTTTTCCAGGTTAAAAGAGGTCGGTAAGCGATGAAGAGAGTCGGGTGAGGGAATTGGTGAAGATCAGGACGCCGACGATCATGAGGAAAAGCCCGGTGACGATCTCCATGAGCCGGATGTAGCGTCGGTAGCGATTGAAGAAGGCAAGAAATCGGTGCAGGGCGACGGCGGAGAGAAAGAAGGGGATGCCGAGCCCCAGTGAGTAGGTCAGAAGCAGGGCAATCCCCTGGTATACGGTCTCCTCGGTGGCGGCCACCATGAGGATGGAGGCCAGAATAGGTCCGATGCAGGGGGTCCACCCGGCGGCAAAGACGAGTCCCACGAGAAAGCTCCCCAGAAATCCGGTCGGCTTGTTCCGGAGATTGATCCGCTTCTCCCCCAGGAGCATATTGATGTCGAAGATCCCTGCGATATGTATCCCGAAGAGGACGATGAGGACCCCGCCTCCCTTTCTGATGAGACCCATCTGCTCCTGGAGAAAGGCGCCGATGGCGGTGGCTGATGCCCCCAGCAGGACGAAGATGGCGGTGAAGCCGGCGATGAATGCCAGGGAGTGGAGCATGGCCTGGCGCCGCACCTGCCGGGTTGTCTGCTCCGCCTGAAGGTCGGCAAAGGAGAGACCGGTGATATAGGTGATATAGGAGGGGATCAGCGGCAGGACGCAGGGGGAGAGAAAGGAGAGGAGTCCCGCTACGAATGCTCCGGCAAAGCTGATCTGCGTATGTCCCATCTTCTTAGTTGCCCGACTTCATGGCGTCATTAAGGTAGGCGAGGATCTCCGGTGAGCTCCACTCCATGGAGCCGACGACCTTTTTGAGTATGACCCCGGACGGGGAGATGACGAAGGTCTCCGGGACGCCGGTGATCCCATACTGTTTAGCAACTTGGCTGGAGGGGTCGAGGAGTACCGGAAGGGTGATTCCCAGTCGGCCGAAGAGTTTTTGCACCGCTTCGTTTCCCTCCTGGTCAATGGATACGGCCAGGAGGCGAAACGGCTTTCCTGCCATCTTTTCATTGAGTCCGGCCAGGGAGGGCAACTCCTCACGGCAGGGGGGGCACCAGGTCGCCCAGAAATGGACCAGGACCAGCTTGCCCTTCAGGGCGGAGAGGCGGGTGTCTCCGGCTGGGCCGGACAGAGAGAAGTCGGGAGCGGGGTTACCGATCACGGCCGGCAATGAGGCGCTCTCTTTCTTTTTCTGGGCACAACCGGTGGTCATGGTCAAGGCAATCAATAATAGCATGATCAGGCGTTTCATGGGAATCCTTACAATCCGGGTTCTAGGGGCCAAGTTTTAGGTTCAAAGTTCAAGGTTCCAGGTTCAGGGTTCGAAATCCCTTTTCCCGGTTTCTCTGTCCTTGGGGTGTGAAACAGGGAGCATGGGGAGAGGACGCTGGATGTCGGGAGGGGAGAGAGCGCCGTCAGGGAGAAGCCGGATTGTCGGAGTAGCGCGCGCGGGTGGCGCCGGTCTCCTCTTCCTATCGCGTCCTGCTGACGGTGTAGTCGGCCAGTTCGATAAGCGCCTCTTTAACGGGGGAATCGGGGAAGGAAGCCAGCTGTTCTTTTCCCCGAGAAATTTTCCGTCGGGCCGCCTCAATGGTATACTCTATCCCTCCGTACTGCTGCACATACCGGAGGACACGGGCGAAATCATCGGGGTCGAAGAGCTCCTTCTCCACGATTTCGGCAATATCGGCTCGTTCATCCGTATTGCAGAGCGAGAGAGTCCGGATGAGTGGCAGGGTGATCTTCCCCTCCTCCAGGTCGTGGCCGATGCTCTTGCCGAACTGTTCCTCGCTGGCGATGTAGTCAAGAGTATCATCCATGAGCTGGAAGGCTATCCCCAGATTCATTCCAAACTGTCCCAGTGCCTCTTCCTGCGCGGAGGTCGCCCCCCCCAAAATGGCGCCGGACCGGCACGCGGCGGAGATCAGGATGGCTGTTTTGCTTTCGATGACCTCCACATAGCGCTCTTCCGTCATCTCCAGATCACTGGTGCCGATGAGTTGCAGTACTTCCCCTTCAGCGATGGTAGTGGTGGCCCCTGACAGCACCCTGAGGATATTCAGGTCACCATCGGCAACCATGAGGGAAAAGGATTTGGAAAAAAGAAAATCCCCCACCAGCACCGAAGCTTCGTTTCCCCAGAGGGTGTTGGCCGAGGCGTTGCCCCTTCTCAGATGGGCGTTGTCCACCACGTCATCATGCAGCAGGGTGGCCGTGTGGATGAATTCGATGACGCTGGCCAGCGGGACGCTCCGCTTTCCCACATAGCCGCAGAGTCGGGCGCTCAGGAGAAGGAGCGCCGGACGAATCCGCTTGCCGCCGCTGGAGAGGACATACTCCCCAACCTTTCGGATGAGCGGCACGTCGGACTGGAGGTCTTTACGGAATTGAAGCTCAACCTGCTTGAGATCTTCGCCGATCAGGGCGAGGGCTAACTGCATGTGGTTCCCCTGGGAAGATAATAGGTCATAATATCCAACAGAGTGCAATGTTGTCAAAGTTTTTCTCCGGCTTGCTCCCCCTGGAGGTTAAGAAAAGGGGATAACCGGTATTTTCCCGTTGTTCAGGGGGAAAAGGATGCAACGAAGGTGCGACCGGCTACGTTTCTCTCCCCGGTATCTCTCTCCTGGCATGCACCACTTCTTCTTCCACCTTGGAAACCCTGACTCCCAGCCGGTTGAGGGTTTTGCGCATCTCCGGCAGGTGAGGAAAAATCGCGGCGGACCTGAGTCGCGCATGGTGCGGTATCGCCGGGGTCCCGCTGAGGATTTCTCCCGCTGCCACGTTCCCCATCACTCCCGATTGCCCGGAAATCATGGCATTGTCGCCCACCGTGATGTGCCCGACGATGGCAACCTGCCCTCCCAGAGTCACATGGTTTCCCAGACGGGCGCTTCCGGCGATCCCTGCTTGAGCCACAATGACGCAATCCTCGCCGATGACGCAGTTGTGGGCGATCTGCACTAGATTGTCGATTTTCGTGCCGCGGCCGATGCGGGTCACCTCCAGGGCGGCCCGGTCCACCGTCACATTGGCGCCGATCTCCACGTCATCCTCGATCACCACGCAGCCGATCTGTGGAATTTTGTACCAGGAATTCCCCTCGGGCGCATAGCCGAAGCCGTCGCTGCCGATGACCGTGCCGTTGTGGATGATGACCCTGTTCCCGATGTGACACCCTTCCCGGACCGAGACTCCGGCGTGGAGGGTGACATCATCACCCAGGGTGACCCCCTCATACAGGGTAACGTTGGGGTGTAGCGTCACCCGGTGGCCGACCTTGACGCCGTTGCCGATGACTGTCCCGGGGTGTACGGAGATCTCTTCACCCATGGTGACACCTTCGCCCACGTGGGCCCCCTTCATGATCCCTGTCGCTCGCCGGGGACGCTGCGTAAAGAGGGTCAGCAGCTTGGCAAAGGCCAGGTACGGGTTTGCAACGATGATACCATGGCGCCCGTGGCTGTTGGCGCCGGCGGAGAGGACCACCGCTGAAGCCCTGGTTGTCGCCACCTTGCCGGCGTATTTGGGGTTGGCGAGAAAGGTGATCTCCCCTTCTCCCGCCGTCTCCAGGGTTCCCAAGCCTCGTATTCTGATCAGGGGGTCTCCCGAGACATATCCACCAAGAAGATCCGCAAGTTCCTGCAACGATTTGTCCATGCTCGGGCTCCTGTTTCGGCAGCGAATCTTCGCTGGTCGCCATGAAAGTCGTAATTGCTCTCACTCTACCACGATCACCGAAAATTAGATGCTGAAATGTAGCGCTGCATCGGGTAAGGTGTTCCGTGAAACTTATCGGTTTGCAGGAAGGGAGAGACGTCATGTCTGATGCGGGGAGTGAATTCAACCGTCTTGTGGAGATCATGGGGCGTTTACGGGGACCGGGAGGGTGTCCGTGGGATGCGGAACAGACCCATGGCAGCCTCACACGGTATCTGCTGGAGGAGTCCTATGAGGTCATCGAAGCCATCGATGTCGGCTCTCCGGAGATGTTGAAGGAAGAATTGGGAGACCTGATGCTCCAGCCGGTCTTCCATGCCGCCATCGCTGCGGAACGAGGTGATTTCGCCATTACCGATGTTCTTGCTGGAATCAACGAAAAACTGATTCGGCGTCATCCCCATGTCTTTGGTGACCAGATCATCGGTAGTAGTCAGGCACAGGTGGAAAACTGGGAGAAAATCAAGAGCCAGGAAAAGGGGGTGAGCAGAAAATCGGCGCTGAGCGGTGTTCCGCCGCAGCTCCCGGCCCTTCTGCGGGCGCAAAAACTGACGGAGAAGGCGGCCCGGGTCGGCTTTGACTGGGAGCACGTGGACCAGGTCTTTGCCAAGGTGCTGGAGGAGTTGCATGAATTTGAGGAGACCATGGTGGCAGGGGATCAGGAGCGGATGGAGGCGGA
>CAIUUR010000354.1 GCA_903902345.1 uncultured Geobacteraceae bacterium
CAAGTAAAACAGCAGACACATACATAAAGAGGTGAGTCGATTCCCGAACCCTGTGTGCTCCATCATGACCAACCTCCTCACCTTAAAACAACAGATCCTCCCCACCGGCAGGTAGACTCTGTAACTATACTGGCCGATATTAATTTGTAAAGTAATTATAATTTGTCTAAATCACATTAGAGCTAATTTCTCCAGTCTGCGGATTGCGGGGAACCCTCAGCAGGGTAAACAAGGTATTCCGGGGACAGTATATTCAATTGACGTATTCACTACCTGGATTCGTCCCGGAATAGTTTTGTATACTGTCCCCGGAATACCGCGGCCATCAGATCGTAGAAAAATCTCATGCTTGGGAAGGCGCCATGCTTTCTTCATACACCGATAACAGTGGTCTTCTGGTTTGGTCTTTCCTCGGTTTCTGCGCCGTGATCGTGGTAGCCCAAGTGCTCCCCGCAGTTATGATGATGGTGGGAATCGTCAAAGGTGTCGCCCCCGTATATACCGAAGCCAAGGCCCATAACTGAACAAAAAAAACCAACGGAGGAATCCATGGAGCCAGCGACAATGTGGATGTAAAAAAGGTCAGTGCCAGTAATGGTAACTGACTTTTTTCATTAGAGGGCTTGGTTTGCTGGCGGTAGGCTTGGCCCCCTGTTTTTCATTGACTTTGCTGAGGTAGACGAGTAGTAAAATAGGGCAATTATGAGTTTTTTTCATGGGGAGAATGAGGGGATACGGTAAATACTGCACTCATCACATTAGCTTAACCCAAAACAGTGTATTCCTGACGGGCGGCTTTTTTAACCTGTTGATGAGCGAAAATGCATCTCACTGAGTCCCACGCAAAATATTACGCCCATGAGCTGATCAAGCGGTGCGCTTCCGACAGTCTGGAAAAGTTGGCGGCGTCACTGGTGGATGCCCAGGTTGACCTGAATCCCCATCAGGTGGACGCCGCCCTCTTCGCCTTTCGGTCGCCCCTCTCCCGTGGCGCGATTCTGGCGGATGAAGTCGGTTTGGGCAAGACCATCGAAGCAGGGCTCGTTCTGTCCCAGATGTGGGCCGAACGGAAGCGAAAGATCCTCATCATCGTCCCTTCCAGTCTCCGCAAGCAGTGGAGTCAGGAGTTGCTGGAAAAGTTCTTTCTCTCCTCCATCATCCTGGAATCCAAGTCGTTCAATCAGCAACTGAAAGAAGCAGGGGCTCAGAGCGACACGTCCAGGGTCAACCCTTTTGAGCAAGCTGAAATCGTCATTACCTCCTATCAGTTCGCCCGGAACAAGGGGGATCAGATCAGAGCCGTCGCCTGGGATCTGGTGGTTATTGACGAAGCTCACCGGTTGCGCAATGTTTACAAGCCTGCCAACAAGATCGGTCGCGCCATCAAGAACATTCTCGCCCATGCTCCCAAGCTTCTCCTTACCGCTACACCTTTGCAGAACTCCCTCATGGAACTGTATGGGCTGGTCAGTTTCATCGATGATTACATCTTCGGTGATATCAAGAGTTACAAGAACCAGTTCGCCCGCCTCTCCAATGAGGTCAATTTTGACGACCTGAAAGCCCGCATTGCACCGATCTGCAAGCGAACCCTGCGACGACAGGTGCTGGAGTACATCAAGTACACCAATCGCATTCCCATCACCCAGGAGTTTGTCCCGACCCAGGACGAAACGGTCCTGTATGACCTGGTCTCCGAGTACCTGCGACGGGATAATCTTCAGGCGCTGCCCGCCAGTCAACGTTCGCTGATGACGCTTGTGCTCCGGAAGCTGTTAGCCTCTTCCACCTTCGCCATTGCCGGTGCGCTGGATTCCATCGTTATCCGACTGAAGGCAAAGCTGAAAAATGCCGCAGCGGAGGTGCCCCTCGCGGATGACCTGGCCGATGATTTCGAAACCATGGACGAGGTCAAGGACGAGTGGGAGGAGGAGCCTGGAGGGACGTTTGGCGATACGCCCTTGACCAAAGAAGATCTCGCGGCGATGCAGACCGAAATCTCCGACCTGGAGGCGTTCCGGGATCTTGCCGTCTCCATCACGGAAAACGCCAAGGGGAAGTCGCTGATTCAGGCGCTCAAGATCGGATTCACCAAGGCCGAGGAGTTGGGTGCAAGCAAGAAGGCCATCATCTTTACCGAGTCCCGCAGGACCCAGAATTATCTGGTCAGGGTGCTGTCCGAGACCGAGCATCAGGGAAAGATTGTTCTGTTCAACGGTTCCAATACCGACGATCAATCCAGGCAGATTTATCGGCAATGGTTCGACCGGCATCAGGGAAGTGATCGTATTTCCGGTTCCCGCAGCGCCGATATGCGTTCCGCCCTGGTGGATTATTTCAAGGAAGATGCCCATGTCATGATCGCCACCGAGGCGGCGGCGGAGGGAATCAACCTGCAATTCTGCTCGCTGGTGGTGAATTACGATCTTCCCTGGAATCCGCAGCGTATCGAACAGCGGATCGGTCGCTGCCACCGTTACGGCCAGAAGCATGATGTGGTGGTGGTCAACTTCATCAACCGGAACAATGCGGCGGATCAGCGGGTCTATGAGCTGCTGGCCGAGAAGTTTGCCCTGTTCAGCGGGGTGTTCGGCGCCAGTGACGAGGTTTTGGGTAGCATCGAATCCGGTGTTGATTTTGAGAAGCGGATCGTCAGGATTTATCAGGAATGTCGTTCCCCGGAAGAGATTCAGGCTTCATTTGACGAGTTGCAGCGAGAAATGGAAACCGAGATCGACGAGAACATGAAGTTGACCAGAAAGAAGCTTCTGGAAAACTTCGACGAAGAGGTCCATGAAAAGCTGCGGGTCAACCTGAAGGAAAGCACCGAATATCTAAATAAATACGAAAACTGGCTCTGGGAACTGTCCCGGCACGCCCTCCAACCGTATGCAGAGTTCCTTCCCGATGAAAACGGGTTTTGGCTGAAGGATAATCCTTTCAGTGACAGCGCCATTCCTCTGGGGCTGTACCGGATGGGGCGGCAGCAGGAGGATGGCCATATCTATCGTATCGGTCATCCCCTGGCCCAGCAGATTCTGACGACTGCAGCAGTAAAGATTTTGCCGGATGCGGAGCTTCTCTTCGATTATTCCGGGCAGCCGGTGAAAGTCTCCATCCTGGAGCCGTTGGTGGGGAGATCAGGTTACCTGTCGCTGGCCCGTCTTTCGGTTGAGTCCTTTGAGGAAGAGGATCACCTCCTCTTCGCCGCTGTTACCGATGAAGGAGAGATTCTTGTCGAAGTGCAGGCGCAA
>CAIUUR010000355.1 GCA_903902345.1 uncultured Geobacteraceae bacterium
GGTGGGGGAAGTTACTTGTGGGCGTTGCCGTCTGCAATCTTCATATGTTTTTGAAACTTCAGCCAATCACGGTCTCTGAATGCAGAAATCGTTCTTTCCTTGCAGACTCCCCCACCCCCTAACCCCCTCCCGCAAGGGGCGGGGGGACTTAAAGGCCACAGGCAAAAAACTAACCGGATAACGCTGATATTTTTTAAAACTTTCGGGAAGCAGCCTCGAAGTATACCAAACATCCTGTTTTGGTCTATAAAAAACAAAAGCGCCCCCGATGAACCATCCGCCGGGGGCGCTTTTCCTACCCTGCTCCGTTTCTTTTTCCGGTGCACATAAGTCGACCTGATTGATACTAATCTCCGGCTATATTCGTTCCTCCCCCTTCAAGGGGGAGGTCAGGAGGGGGATGGCAACCGCCATACTCAACGTCGTCAACATGGGGGAGATCATTTACACCGTCCATCGCCGGTTCGGTCTCCAAGCCAAGTTGGATGTCGTCATGAACATTGGCCGACTTGGCATTATGATCTTGCCGGCGCCCAATGATCTGGTATTTCGCGCCGCCGAGTTAAAGGCAGCTTTTCCCATCTCCTCTGCCGATACCTTTGTCGTCGCCGCGGCCATGGAGCATGACGCGTGGGTCGTCACCGGCGACCCCGAATTCCGTCAGGTGGAGCATCTGGTGAGGATTATTTGGGTGTGACCTTGGTCATCCTTCTCCGGGCATACCCCACCGCCCCCAGGGAGAGACAGAGGAGGAGGTAGGTGGAGGGTTCGGGAACGGCTCCCAGGGTCACATTGTCCAGCGCCGGGCTGACCCCGCCGGTGCCGTTCAGGGTGAAATCGGTGATATATTCATCCACGCCTGTCGCCACGAAGCCGTAGAAGGTCATGCCGACGCTGACATCCGTGACGGTCAAGGTATCGGTATAGCTCCCCTGGTTCGTGTTCACGGTCACGGCAACGGGATCTGAATTCAGGACACCAGCCAGGTCGAAGCCGAGCATGTAGTACTGCCCCAAATCCCGGTACTCGATGGTCCCGGGAATCAAGCTGTCGTAGTTGCTCGCAAAAAAATTGGACGTGTTGCCGAAGAGAAGGGGTAAATAGTCAGGCTCGGGGCCAGTACCATACACATACGTGGGAGCAATAATGGTGTTTTGCGTCGCAGCGTAGGTAATGCCGTGCGACGTCCAGGGAGAACCCGGGTCATAGGAAACCGATCCGGTAAAATCCTCAAAGCCGTAGTTTTCCACAATCGGACCTTGGGCGTTGAAAGCGGCGCGATTATCATAAAAGGCGACGGACGCCCGGGCCGTTCCCCCTAAACATCCCACCACGGCCATCATTGCCAGACCAGCCAACATTTTTCTTAGCATTTCCTACTCCTTCTTCAGAAATTGTTGCAGTTGTCGGTTATCGGTTCGTTGATCCCACGCGGAAGCAACGGTGGAACAGTATCACTAGGTCGGAGGAGCTGAGGTATTCAGGGTCAGGTTCCCACCGTTCAGATTAATCTGATTAAACGAGGTGACACCCGTCAACTGGACCACTACATCGTTGGCGGTAACACCCGCGGCGCCGTCGGACATGAACAGATAGTAGTCACCCAAGCCACCCACCTTGAACAGAGCGAATTCACCCGGCGTGTCTGTCGCTTCGGTAAAACGTGTGGCGACATCACCAAGGGCGTCAATCAGTGTGGTCCCGGAGCCAGAAGCAAAGGACGCAATAGCTGTCGTGGCATTAATGGATGCATGGTTGCCGTCGGCCGCGACGGCGGACCCCCCGACGGTCAGAGCTGCGCTATAATCGATGAGGTCGCCCGTCCCCGTGTTCCCCTTGGTGTAATCCGCTATCCTGTCGAAGTTCGTGCTCTGCCCACTGTCACCCGGAGCGAAGACGAAGGTGTCCATGCCTGTGCCGCCGGTGAGGAGATCGGCCCCCTTCCCGCCGGTTATCGTGTCGGAATACGCCGTCCCGGTCAGGCTGTTGGCGCCCGCATTGCCGACCATCGTCAGGGGATTGGCCACGAAGTGGGCGTCGGCACTGAGCGCCACCGACATGGTGGTCAGGGATCCCAGGGCAACGCGCTCGATCCCGGTGTCGCCGGCATACAGATTCAGCGTACTGGCCAAGGTGGCGGTAAAGCGGACTTCGTCAATACCGGAAACACCGCTGTCGGCTATTTCGGCAGCCGGGTGGTCGGAAGCGAAGTTGAAGAGGTACGTGTCGGATCCCTCACCGCCGTCCAGGGTGTCGGTTCCCCCCTTCCCTTCAAGCGCGTTGTTGCCGCTGTTGCCGGTGATGACGTTGTTCAGGGCGTTCCCCGTACCGTTGAGGGCTCCCGTACCGGTGATTTGCAGATTCTCCAGATTGTTGCCCAGCGCATAGGAGGCGGAGGATCGGACCAGATCAGTCCCCCCCGTTACGGTTTCGGTCACGACGTCATTGGCGTTATCCACGATGTACGTGTCATTACCGTCACCGCCGATGAGCAAGTCCGCCCCCACTCCGCCGTCGATTACGTCGTTAGAGGCTGTCCCCGTGAGGATATTGACACCGGCATTACCGGTGAGGGCAAGGCCGTAGGTAAGTGCTGCGGCGTTAATGTTCAGCGGCGTCGTCCCCGTCGTCACCGCGGTAACCGCGCTCCCCCCACCGGCCACCACCGATTCTATCCCACTAATATGAGACGAGAGGATCAAAGTATCGGCGGCAGCGGAGGTAAAACGGATTTCATCGGTGCCAGTAACCCCGGTATCGTTGATGACTTCACTGGCGGTATGATCCGTGGACTGGGTGATCATGTAGATATCGGAACCATTGCCGCCATCCATGATGTCCGTGCCGGCGCCCCCAATCAGGATATCGTTCCCCGCAAAACCACTGATGGTGTCTCCGTAGGGGGTGCCGTTCAACGTATCAGCATTGGCAGTCCCATTAATAATCTCATTCGCGCCATTGATCGTGATGTCAATGTTCCGCGAAACTCCCCCGCCCGTTGCCACGGCAAAAGTGTCGGTAACGGTATCTCCCGAATTGAGCGCCTTTACAGTGGACGCACTGTTGTTCAGGGTATAGTTCCAGGCCCCGGAACTGTTTATGCTGAAGGTACCATAGATACCTGACTTATTCGTCTGGGGAGTTACGACGGCATCTCCCGTGTCACGGTCAGAGACAGTAAGCGTGCCGCCGGCAAACAGGGTTCCGTTCTCGGTCACCAAGCCCATTGTTACACCGCCGAAGCTGGTGGGATCGTTGGCGCCGGTCAGATTCACCTTGAACGTCGTGCTCGTCGGCGTGACACCATCGGTCATGGTGACGGTGTAATTTTCACTGCTGTCGCTCTTGAGAGCCTGGATGGCGGCATTGTCGGCAGTAAAGGTATAGTCACCCGTCTGGACATTGATACTCAACGTGCCGAACGTCCCTTTTTTTGATACAAAACCACTAGCTACGACACCTCCGGTGACGCCGAAAGAGGTAGCGTAGCCGTCAGTATTGCTATCTAATAATTTACCCACTTTAATATCAAACAGATCGTCAATGACAGTATCTGTGTAGGCGATCGTAGGCGATGAAACGATTGTTGCGGCATCGTAGGCGCCGTTTACCGTTACCGTTATATCCTGTGTTGCGCCGCCTGCGGTGTCGACAGTGAAGGTATCATCAACACTCGTTCCTGCTTTCAGCGACTGCACGGCGGACGAACCGTTGTCAAGGGCATAGCTCCAGACCCCATTTGTGCCGATACTGAACGTGCCGTAACTACCGGGGACACTGTTCCGGGGAGTGATCACGGCGTCGTTTCCCGTATCACGGTCAGATACGGTAAGCGTGCCGCCGGAAGTCAGCGTCCCGTCCTCGGCGACCGAACCGGTCATAACACCGCCAAAATCAGTAGTATCATCGGCCCCCGTCAGAGTAACCGCAAAGGTTGAGGTCGTCGGCGTTGTTCCGTCATTAAGCGATACGGTGTAGTTCTCAACCGTATCACTCTTGATCCCCTGGATGGCGGCGTTGTTGGGAGTGAAGGTGTAATCTCCGGTGGCGACATCCACACTCAATGTGCCGTAGGCGCCGGTCTTGGAAGCTACGCCAGCAGTCGTAGTGCCACCAACTATGCCGAACGTCAGGGCATAACTGTCGATATTGCTGAGCAATAACGTTCCGGACGTTGGGTCAAAACTGTCATCACCGGGAGTGTCCAGATAAGACGCCCCGGCCGACGTGTCAAGGGTCGCCGCATCGTAGGCTCCGTTGATCATTATGACGATGTCCTGCGAAGTGCCA
>CAIUUR010000356.1 GCA_903902345.1 uncultured Geobacteraceae bacterium
TGAACCTTGAACCTTGAACCTTGAACCTTGAACCGTGAACCTTGAACCTTGAACCTGCTTTAAGGAGAGCTCCTATGGCGACGCCATTTTATCTGGAATTTGAAAAACCGGTAGTCGAGTTGGAAAAAAAGATTCAGGAGCTGATGGCCGTCTCCCCTGAACTGTTGCAGACGGAGATCGCCACGCTGGAGAGCAAGGCGGGGCAGATGCGGGAAGAGATCTTCTCCAATCTTACCCGCTGGCAGACCGCCCAGGTGGCGCGCCATCCCAATCGCCCCTATGCCCTGGATTATCTCGGGCGGATCTTTACCGATTTCACCGAACTCCACGGCGACCGGCTGTACGGCGACGATCACGCCATTGTCGGCGGACCGGCGCGACTGAACGGAGAACCGGTCATGGTCATCGGTCATCAGAAGGGGCGCGACACCAAGGATAAGGTCTATCGCAACTTCGGGATGCCCAACCCGGAGGGGTACCGGAAGGCGCTCCGTCTCATGGAGATGGCCGAGCGGTTCAATCTCCCCATTATCACCTTTGTGGATACCCCGGGCGCCTTTCCCGGTATCGGCGCCGAGGAGCGGGGGCAGGCCGAGGCCATTGCCCGTAACCTCCGGGAGATGTCGCGGCTGCGGGTTCCCATCATCGTCTGCGTTACCGGCGAGGGGGGGTCAGGCGGTGCGCTGGCCATTGCCGTGGGGGACCGGATACTCATGCTGGAATTCTCCGTTTATGCCGTTATCTCTCCGGAAGGGTGCGCTGCCATCCTCTGGTCCGACGGCGCCAAGGGGCCCCAGGCGGCCGAGGCGTTGAAGTTGACGGCGCAGGATATCAAGGGGCTGGAGGTTATCGACGAGATCGTCAAGGAGCCGCTGGGAGGAGCCCATTCCGATCACGACGCCATTGCCGCGAATCTTGCGGAAGCCCTCAGTCGCAATCTTCGGGAGCTGAAAAAGCTCACTCCCGAGGAACTGGTTCAGGGGCGGTATGACAAGTTCCGTAAGATGTCACGGTTTACGGAACTTTAGCAGGTTTAGTAGAAAGCGGCATATTCTTTGGAGACCTCTGCTGGGGAGATGTGCGGAAAATCTGATTGACATATTAAGATTTCTTGATGTATTATTGTGCCACTCTAATTATGAGGTGGCATATGAGATATAATACGTATTTGCCGGATAAAGGCATATGCTTGACCAGGCAGTATCGGAGAGGGTCACCCGGATTTTATCAATGCATCGTTGAAAATGCGTATTTGTGTAGTCATTCAATACCTTTTGGCCGTGGCTACCAGTTTTGCGGGCATCCCGACCGCGCCAAGCTGACCAGCGCACTGGCGAAAAAATCACTTGGTTGGTAGCGAGAAAAAGAGTGCCTCGTCCGCGAGGCGCTCAATGGTTTATACCGGCTCCAATTCTTCAATGGAAAAACAGTTTTGGTTTTTCTTGGTCTCTATTACGTACGATACGATATCCTCCAGTTCGCTTCTGTAATCGCGTGCGACCTCGACAACTTCACCGGTTTTTCTGATTTTTACCAGCGTTCCTGCTTCCAGGTAGTCATTGAACATCTCGCTCTCCTTTTTCGCTCGGTGGCCTGCCTGCACTCTTATACACGAAACGATGACATGATGTAAATATTATTTAATAAATATTTTAAATGTTATCCGCTGCGTGCCGGCGACTGACCGTGGCTCAATGATGGCAAAGAATCTGTTGCGCCTCCGCTCAGTTACGTGATACTCTGACTTCACTGTTTTTGTAACCTGTTCCGGTTCCCGGCGTGGGCCGTCGGAAGAAGCTGATTGCTTTCAAGGTCAAGGAGAAGGAAAAGGTTTCTCAACCTTGGCCTAAAGCCTTGACCTTGTTTTTTGTGGAGAGTCTTTTATGCAGGAACGTTTACAGAAACTGTTGTCCCAGGCGGGGATGGCTTCCCGGCGTCAAGCGGAGACGATGATAACCGCCGGCAGGGTGGCGGTTAACGGCGCTACTGTTACCGAGTTGGGCACCAAGGCCGACCCGGATCAGGACATGATCGTGGTGGATGGCAGGCCGCTGATCGTATCCTCGACGAAACGGTATATCCTCCTCTACAAGCCTTCGGGGTACATGACGACTCTGAAGGACCCGGAGGGACGCCCTCTTGTCATCGACCTTCTCAAGGGGATCGGGGAAAGGGTCTATCCCGTGGGACGGTTGGATTACAACAGCGAGGGGTTGCTGTTGTTGACCAGCGATGGCAACTGGGCCAATCGTCTGGCCCATCCTCGTTATGAAATCGACAAAGAGTACCATGTCAGGGTTCAGGGGGTGGTGTCTCCGGCGCAGATCGCTCGTCTGGCCGCCGGAGTGACACTGGAGGATGGTCGGACCGCACCGGCGTCCGTTGCGCTGCTCAAGGAGAGTGAGCACAACAGTTGGATTTCCGTGACCATTCACGAAGGGCGGTATCGGCAGGTGCGTCGGATGTGTGAGGCGGTGGGGCTCTCGGTGGTTCGGTTACGGCGAAACCGGTACGGTTTCCTCAATCTGGCGGGGCTTAATCCAGGAGAATTTCGGGAGTTGACGTCGGAAGAGGCGAAGCGTCTGGCGGAAGATCCCCGGGCGACGGCGCCGCTGCCGAGACAGCCGAGGCAGGAGGCGAAAGCCACGCACCATGTGGCAAATCCTTCACACCTACCCGGTGGAAGGGATGCAATGAAACCCGGGCGCTCCTCGACAAAAACTTCGGAATCGCGTAAACCCGGGCGCTTCGTGATAAAACCTTCGGAACCACGTAACCCCGGGCACTCCGCGTCAAAACCTTCGGAACCGCGTAACCTCGGGCACTCCGTGACAAAACCTTCGGAACCGCGTAAACCCGGTGATCAGCATATCAGAAGAAAAGGGTAGGGTCTCATTGCTTGACGGTCCGCGCCCGGAGAAGGTCCCGGTAGATGTTCTCCGGGTGCAGGGCGTTGGTGGAGGTGGAAAGACAGGTCAGGTGGAGATGGGTTGGGGAGCGTTTTTTGTGGGCGTTCAACCCGGTCCGCCCCACGAAGCCGAGGATGTCGCCGGGGGCCATCCGCTGGCCGATCTGTACGGTGATTTCCCGCAGATGGGCATAGTAGAACAGATGGTCCGTTGACGGATCATACAGCCAGAGGTATTTTCCCCCCTTTAGTTTGCTCCCTTCCTGCCACTCCGTTTCCCGCGCCACCACCACCCCTCCGGCAACGGTCAGTACCGCCACCTGTTTGCCTGTCTGGTCATCCAGGTCATCCTGGTTGCAGTCGTGGATAAAGATGTCCAGCGACGGATGGCCGCCGTGGCGGTTGCCGTCGTAATAGTCATACCCCTTGGGGAGGTAGCCGTGGGACGCGCCTTCCCCCACAGCCTTAACCGTGTACCCCTGGAGCGGAAAGCGCCAGTCGGTGCGGTGGACGCTTTCTCCCCCTTCCTGCTGGTACAGTTCCTTGATCCGGGTCAGGAGTCGAGGGACTTCGCGTCGACCCTCCTCCCGAGATATTTTTTCGTCCCGGATCAGCGAGTTCAGGTGGTCGAACTCCCCGCAGAAAGCGGAGAGGGAAGGGGACGAGGCGGCTGTCACCGGCGCATCGGTAGCGGTAATCCCTCCACCCACCGGGAGGAGCAGGGAGACCGCCAGCAGCAGGAGTCGCAGTTTTTTTCCGTGGGACAGTTGCAGCCGTGAACCGTGCCGTCCGTTGTCATCCATCTGTTGCGGGGAATAGCCAGAATTTTCTTGCATTGGTTGTGACCTCATGTTATATGTCTTTGCACGTGCCGAAGTGGCGGAATTGGTAGACGCGCCAGATTCAGGTTCTGGTGGGGAATTCCTCGTGCTGGTTCGATTCCAGTCTTCGGCACCAAACTATCAGAGATGAGCCCCGGAGTCCAGCGACTTTGGGGCTTTTTCTTTACCTTTCCTCTATCGAGCCTCCGTCCTCACCCTTTTCCCGTGGGTGTTCCCAAAAGTGTGTGCACACAATCAATCGATCATGGCCTTCGGATAAGATGGAGTTCTGATTGCTACTAATCTACGGCTCTTATTGTTTTTCCCTCGTGACTATTCTTTTTAATGTCTTTAGTTATTCGCCACAAAAAATATCCCCAGGAAAATCTGTCGATCAGCTTTTCCTGGGAGAGCGGGCATCCTGCCCGCGTTTTGAGCGGTTTCATCTTTGAA
>CAIUUR010000357.1 GCA_903902345.1 uncultured Geobacteraceae bacterium
CTGGATGCGGGGCTCTTCCCACAAGGGGAACCGATGCCCAACGCGCGGTGAAAATTGCCCAGTCACTCTCCGATATTGCAGAAAAGTCAACCCAACGAATTAAGAACAGGATAATCCTTCATGAGCAATAAAATCAATGTCGCCTTCTGCATCGACACCACCTACACGCAGCATCTGGGGGTAGCCATAGCCTCACTGCTGCTCCACAATGCAGCGAAAGACGTACAAATTTATATCGCCTCCTCAAGGCTCGACCCCGTGGACCACGACCGACTGGCCGGCATCGGCACGACCTTCGGGACAGAGATTATTTTCGAGCAGATACCCGAGGAACGCGTCTCGGGATTTCGACAACACCTGCACCTCTCCCGCGCCGCCTACTACCGGATGCTTCTTGCAGACATTCTCGTCCATGTGGATAAGATCATCTATCTGGATTGCGACCTGGTCGTGGAGGCCGATCTACGGGAACTGTGGGATACCGACGTGACCGACTCCGGCTGTGCCGGGGTGGATGAAGGGAATCCGGCCCAGACGAGGCGACTGGGTCTTGATCCGGATTTCTACATAAACTCCGGCGTGCTCGTGTTTAATCTCGCCTACTGGCGAGAGCATGACATTATAGTCAAATGCCTGGAGTGGGTTGAAGCCAACCCCACCAACAACATTCTCCTGGACCAGGACGCCATCAACGTCGTTCTCATGGGACAAAAAAAGCGCATCGACCTCAAGTGGAACCTCAATCCGGTTCCTCTGGAAGATATCGGTGTGCTCCGGCAGTACCCGGAGCATATCCTCCATTTCGGCGGCCCGGTGAAGCCATGGCATAAATGTTATGACTTCCAACTCCAGGCCATATACCGAAAGTATCTCGGCCTCACCCCCTGGGCCGCATCGTTTACCGTTGACGAACCGCGCAATGCCGGGCAGGCAGCCCTGGTGGCGCATCAACTGTTAGCGGCTTCCGACTTCATGGGGGCGTGCCGCTACTATCAGCAGGCAATCACCTTCAGAGTGACATCCCACAACCTGGAATCAAAGCTCGTGCTGGATTGCATCAACGGTGGGCATCGTCACTACAACTGCCAGGATTACGTCAGCGCCTGTGAGCACTACCGCTCGGCCCTTGAGTCATGGGGCTATCCACTAACCTACGAGATCAACATCTACAAGATGCCGGGACTTCTCGACGGCGTTTTTTAAGGCGAACAAACCATGCGTGACATCTCCATCGTAACCAATCAGTTGACCACAAACGCCGCTCTGGAAACCTGGTTTATCCAGAATATCATCCTGCAGGAACTCCCCTTCGGCCTCGAATGGGAGGCCGCCAGCGCAAGCGACAAGGTCGTCATCTATCTGGAGCTCGGCGAACTCAACAGAGAGACCATCGACTCCCTGCGATCACGAAACAACAAGGTTGTCCTTTGTCAGATGGGGGACGAATTCCTCAAGAAGTATAATCGGGACGTATACCTGAGCTGCGATCTGATTCTTCGCAACTACTATTTCCCCGAGATCTTCGACGATGAAGAGCTCCGGGCCAGGACTCTCTGGATTCCCAACGGATTCAAGTCCGGCGTCGGCCCCCGCAACCCGGCGACACTCCGCCCGGCGCTGCAACGTCGCTTTCTTGCCTGCTTCCTCGGTTGGCTGGACAATGCGGGCTCCTCCGGCAACGAACGCGCTCTCTTCCGTGATGCCGCCCAAAACTGCAGACAAGACCTGCTTCTGCAACCTACGGCCTACTTCGGTCAGGGGTTCAATGTCGGTCTTTATTCGGCAACCATGGAATACGCCATCTTCTCCCCCTGCCCTGCCGGCAACTCACCCGAGACCATCCGCTTGTATGACGCGCTGGAGCTGGGCTGTATCCCCATCAGCCTCAAACACGAATTCCTGCTAAGCGGCAACGCCCTTGACAAGCCCCCTTTCCCCCTCCTGGATAGTTGGGATGAACTCCCCACCCTCCTTGCCAAGTACCGCCAGGCAATGGCCACCGATCCGGACTCTCTTGCCCGGCTGCAGCTGGAGTGTATCGCCTGGTGGGAGCTGCGCAAAAAAACCGTCTCCACTCACGTAGCAAATCTCCTAATGGCCTTGAGAAGGGCGTAGAATACCAGCGGAGCAGCCATGCCAGCAAAACAGATGAATGCCGATCTGAATCTCGCCTCAGATCTTCTGGACGAGGGGAATCTCCCCCTGGCGGAGATCTACACCCGTAAATGGCTCAACCATGAGCCAGGCGGGCAACGGGCACGATCGCTGCTGCAGGGTATCCGCCGCGCCTACGGTCTTCCCGAATCTTTCCAGCTCCCCCCGCTCCCCCCCAACCGGACGCAGTACCTCCTCATCAAGGCTTGGGGGCATGGCTTCTGGAGTGAGGTCCACCACCTGGCCAGCCAGCTGTTGCTGGCTGAATTAACCCATCGGACGCCGCTCATTCTCTGGGGTAAGAACTGCCTTTTCCGCCACATCGATGACGGCAACGCCTTCGGCCGTTTTTTCCGGGAGGTATCCTCCGTTACTCTCGAAGATATCCCCCGGAGTGCGACGATCTACCCCGAGAAATGGTCCTGGGATAACATCCTTGAGGAGGAGGTCAACAAATGGGAGGGAGAAGGTTCCCGCCTCGCAGCGCAGTACCTCTTTCTGCGACCGGAGACGCTGCTGGTAAGCGATTTTTTCTCCCCCATCAGCGCCATCATCCCCTGGATAAGCCCCGGATCGACCTATTACGGCCTAAGCGAGGACGAAATCTACCTCCTGCTATTCCAGAAATATCTCATACCCACGCCGCCCCTGGCCGACATGGTAGAGCATTTTTTCCGGCAACAGATGCAGGGGCGTCCCTGGGTCGGGATCCATGTGCGCGGCTCCGACAAGATTACCGAAACGCCACATCTTGCCCAGACCAATGAAAACTACCACAACTTCATTGACCGGATCATCGAGTTAAACCCCACCATCGGCATTTTCCTCCTCACCGATTCAGCCCCGGTAACTACTGAATATTTCGAGAGATACGGAACCCGTATTCTCTGCACCCAGGCGCAACGCTCATCCACCGACAGGGGAGTGCATCTCAGCGGTCATGACGGGGTCGCCATGGGAACGGAAGTGTTACTTGACGTGCTGCTGGCGCTGAGATGCGACTACTTCATCGGCAACCGGGAATCCAATGTCTCCCTGGCCATCTCCAGCATGCGTTCCTGGCCCAAGGGATGTATGTTTCTCCTGGGAAACCAGAGCGTCCGGAGCGAAAACCCGTTTTTGCATCAACGGCCGAGAAAGAGCAGCACTCGTTGCAGACTCTGCCAAGCCCCCACAACCGAGGCATTTACCGGCACTCTGATGTCAAAACACCGCATCAGGTACTCCACCTGTACGAGCTGCGGCTCGCTGCAGACCGAAAAGCCTTATTGGCTGGACGAGGCGTACGCCCTGAATCCTGAACGGTTCGACACGGGAAAGGCTTCGCGCACACTGTTGAATTTTTATACCATTCGGACTCTGGTGGATATCCTGGGGATTCGCCCTTCGGGTCGCTGCGTGGATTTCGGGGGAGGAACCGGACTCTTTGCCCGGCTGATGCGGGATATGGGCTACGACTACTACAGCTATGACAAATACGGCAGCGGCGAGTTCTGCGCGGGGTTCAGCTGGAAGGAACTCAGTCACCAGGTGTCGCTGGTGACCATCTTTGAGTGCGCCGAACATTTTGACGAACCGGCAGTGGAATGGGACGCCATTTTCGCATCTAACCCCGCATTTATCCTTGGCACCACCAGCCTTTATACCGGACAGGGCGCCGACTGGCACTACCTCTCCCCGGAATCAGGCCAGCATATTTTCTTTTATTCCCCAGCCTCCCTCGCCCGAATCGCTGCCAACCGTTCCTACAGCGCCTATCTTCTTGGCGACTTTTTCCTCATGAGCAGGCATCCTCTGGGCGAAGAGACCCTGAGCCGACTGACCAGTTCCATGAGAAATATCAACGTCCACTACCTTGAAAATCATTCTCTATGGCTCGAAAACCCGTTTGAGTCCGCCTCACGGGACAACCGCCGGATGACCGAGAGGGAACAGCTGCGAAGCGTCGGGGTCCGCATCGCCCTGGACGGTGTATTTTTCCGTTTTTCCTCCGGCATCGCTCGCCTCTGGCGCAGCCTGCTGGAACAGTGGTCGGCCAACGGTTTCGGCGAGTTCATCACTGTCTTTGACCGTGGTCGAACTGCTCCCCGTTTCCCCGGCATCCGCTATCGGGATACCCCGCTGCACAATTATTCTGATCGAGGTGGAGACCGGCTGATACTGCAAAGCCTCTGTGAGCAAGAACAGATCACCCTCTTCACCTCCACCTATTACACCTCCCCTCTGACCACCCCGGCGGTTCTCATGATTCCGGACATGATCCCCGAAGTCATGGGGTTTGATCTCAATGATGAGCAGTGGCGGGAGAAGCATGACGCCATCCGCTACGCCCGGAATTACCTGGCAATCTCCGACTCCACCGCCAACGATTTGCAGCGGTTCTTCCCGGGTATCGCACGGGAGCAGGTCGTTACGGCCCATTGCGGCACGGAATTCCGCACGCAATCGTCCGAACAGGTGGCACTCTTCAGGAAGCGACACGGCATTGAACGTCCCTACTTCCTCATCTCCGGCACCAAGAGCGGGTACAAGAACGCCCGGCTCTTCTTCCAGGGTTTCGCCGGACAGGGGGACGACCGGGGTAACTACGCCGTGGTCTGCACCCACTCCATCCCACCCCTGGAGCCGGAACTACAACAGTTCCTGGGGGGTGGAGCAATCCACCACGTGGTCCTCTCCGACGAGGAACTCCAGTGCGCCTACTCCGGGGCCCTCGCCCTGGCTTATCCCTCGCGCTACGAGGGGTTCGGCCTCCCTGTTCTGGAAGCCATGGCCTGTTCCTGCCCCGTGATCACCTGCGACAACAGTTCCCTGCGTGAGGTTGGAGGGGACGCAGTCATCTACGTGGATCCGGATTCTCCGGAGGAGATGCTGGCCGCGCTGCTGGCACTCCGGCAGGAATCCCTCCGGAACGAATTGATCAAGAAGGGGATGGAACAGGCAAAAAAGTTTTCCTGGCGAAAGATGGCGGACGAGGTGGAAGGGGCGCTGACGAAGTGGGCTCTCCGGAACTAATCACTATTATCATTCATGAATTAACACCTTCGTTCTCCTGGGGTCGGCTACAGGCTTGGGCGCACGACATCCCCACACTGGATTCATGCCGGGAAGGAAGCTGATTGGTTCTGAGGACCTCCGGATCACGGAAAAAGACGGAGGTGCAGTTTTTATACAGATATGAGGGAATCAATCCCCAGAAATCAAGGCGATAGAGTCCGCTCTTGCAAAGAAAACTCACTCCTTCGTCAAAATCGGCACTATCGGAATTGTCAAAAACGATGAATCCGTTGTCTTTAAGTTTAGGGACGGCAGCCTTTGCACAGTTGTTACGATGGTCGGCATCAATCACAATCACGTCAAAAGAGTTATCTTCAAAACTACCGATAAAATCAACGTACTCATCTCCGCGATCCCGATGAGAAAGAGTCACATTTCCCGCCAAGCCCGATTTAACCTCATCGCACCACTCCGCATTGCTTTCCATTGAGTAAACATGATGTACCCTCTTGGACCACCATCGAGTGGAATTACCCGCCCCCCATTCGAAAACCAACCAATCCGATTTCACCACGGAGTCAAGAAAATCAATTGCGGGATAGGTCAGCCAGGGGATAGGTTCTCTCCTGGCATTAACGGGTCTGCCGCTGGCAAGCGAAGTAAGCCAACCGGAAGCCTCCAGTATATTCGTACCTCCGGGCATTAATTGGGTAATACCAAGCCAATCAGCCTGGAGCAGCAGTACATGCGCATAATCAATATGAAGCCCCTTGAAATCCGCGCCGGTTTGCAACCCGTGTTTTATCAGTCGAAGCAACTCCTCTCTACTCTCCGGAGTGCTCAGTAATAATTCAATCTGAGAATACATATCTTTCCTCTCGGCATATCCGATGCCTTTGAAAACTCTTCACTACCACTGATAATGACAACTTTTTGCGCTATCCCCGAACCACCTGGAAAGCGGTTGGTGGCTCACCCCGCTGGGTCCGTTCCCACATTACGGTATAGGCATACTCCAGGTTACGACAGAACTCCTCCGTCTTGAAGAGCGGATACGTATGGCGATTGGCCTTCAATTTTTCCTTATGCTGCGCCAGTAGCGCTGCGTCATGGGCGAGCCTAACCGCAGCGGATTCGTAGTCGGCAAGGGATGCCGTAATCAACTCCGTCAATCCTATGGCGCGCAGCAGACTTGCCGCCACCCTCCCCGGAAAAGCCTTCCCCAGATAGGTCAGCACCGGCAATCCCACAAACAGGGCGTCACAGGCGGTGGTATGGGCGTTATAGGGGGTCGTGTCCAGGAAGAGATCTGCCAACCGATAGCGCGCCAAGTGATCTTCAACCTTGGGAACTCGCGTGGCAAAAATCAGCCGAGCCGGATCAACCCCTCTCGCGGCGGCTTCCTTCCTCAGATTCGGTTCAGCCGTACTGTTCAACTTCATCAGCCAGAGAACACTCCCCGGGCACTGCGTGAGAATCCTCATCCAGACGTCAAAGATAGTCGGATTGATCTTGTAGGCATGATTGAATGAACAGAAGACGAATCCTGTGGCGGGAAGGCCGAACTCTTCTCGGGAGGGGGTTCTCTCCGCCACGGTGAGGGTCGCGTCGGCGGGAAGGTACGAACCGGGGAGGTGGACGACCTGTTCGGTATACTGTTCCTGATCCCCGGGGGGAATGACGACGCTGTCGGCGAGGATGTAATCCATGTACTCCGCACCCATTGTCCCGGGATGCCCCAGATAGTTCACCTGCACCGGCACGGGACGGTAGGCGAAGATATCGGTACGGGCATCCTGGGTATATCCGGCCAGATCCACAACAATGTCTATCTCCATGGCGCGCATCATTTCGGCGATTTCTCGAGACCCCTTCTGCCGCACATCGAGAAACTGATTGAATGAACGAGCTATCCGCCCATGAATGGCGCTGTTATCGGCCGTTCCCAGGAAAAATCCAAAGGTCTCAAAGCGCGACTTGTCATGTTGTTCGAAAATACCCGCCATAAGATGAGCTACCGGATGTTCCCTGAAATCGGGCGAGACGTAGGCAATACGAATTTTTCCATGGCGATAGATCTCACCCTGCCAGAGTCGCGACGGAGCCGGTGGATTTTTCTGTTGCGCGAATATCTTTGCACAGTTGTACTGATCCGCCGGTGAATCGGAGATGGACATCAGGCCCAAGGTCTTGCAGACGAACTTGTCCGAGGCCACCCCCTTGCATACCTGTTCGGCAATTCTCCCGTAATCGTTCCAAATGCAACCATAGAGCATGGACGACGCCATCATCCCCAGAGCAAGATCATAATCCGGTTGCAGGTCGATGAGGATGGCAAGACAGGCAATGGCGTCCTGATACCGCCCCATCAGGGTGAGAATGTACCCTTTGTTAACCAAAGCCTTTTCGTAGGTCGGCTGTACGGCGAGCAGTCGGTCGTAAGCAGTTATGGCCTCCTCGTAGCGGGAGACCTCCTGCAGGACAATTCCCAAATTATTCAAGGCATCCACGTAGTCCGGCTTCAGACGTATTGCTCGTTGATAGCTCTCGATGGCGTCTTCGTGTCGTCTCAAGGCGAACAACACCACGCCACGATTGAACCAGCTCTTTTCGAAGGCAGGGTTCAGCTTGGCCCCCCGGTCGAAGTACTGCAGAGAACCCGGCGCGTCGTCCTTTTTCATGGCGATAATGCCCAATAAAAAGAGCGCGATCAGTTCTTTCGGATTGGACTTGAGGACACGTCTGAGGAGCTTTTCAGCTTCGTGCAGATTGCCGCCGTTCAGCAAATCATTGGCTTGTTCCATTACTTTAATTTTATTCACAAACCAACCTCCTCGTGGAATGAAACAGCAGCTTCGGGAAAAAAGACGCCTCTCAATTTTTCACCATACGCCGACCAAACCTGCCGGAGCTTACCAGGAGCTGTAACCTGGCCGATTGCCACTCCGCCAGGCAACGGACCCGTTCGTTCAAGGCGTCGGCCATCGCGGCTTGCGTGCCGAGAACATCCGTAATATCCGCCACACCATTGTCGTATCTGCGCTGGGATACCGCAAGAGCGCTCTGTGCCTGGGAGATGAGAGTAGCCGATGATTCAAGGTTTTGCCGGGCAGAGTTCGTATCGGCATACGCCCGGGCAATATCCGTGGCCACCTGTTCTTCCATATCACTAAGATCCGCTCTGCTTCTCTCCACCCGGCCCTGCGCACCGCGGACCTTATAGGTTGTGGCAAAGCCGTCAAAGAGGGGAATATTCATATTGATAACAAATGTGGTCTCATGGGTCCCCGGATTGACCGCCTGACCCGGGCGGGTATTCATGTAGTAATTTCCGGAAACACTTACATCAGGCAGGCCGGCGGACTTGGCAACAGTTACCATTTCCTGGGCTGCCTCGTACTGCTTTTTTAATTTAACAATGGAGGGATGACTCTTTTGCGCCTCTTCCACCCAAAGGTTGAGCTCCCTGCTTTCCACCTCCCCCCCCAGTTGCTCGCCCAATTCCGCAGGCAAAAGCAAAGCAGTACTTTCGGGCACTCCGAGGGCACGCTTCAATGCAGCTAAAGCCTTTTGATGTTCACTGTGTGCGCGGCTCCTGTCCAGTGATGCCCTGGAAAGTGCCGTTGCCGCACGTAAGGTATCCAGCTGGGAAATTGCCCCGATCTCCTCGCGAACCTTGGCGGAGTTCAGGGTATGTCGAGCAATCTCCTCATCCTTGACCTTAGCGGTCAATGATGCGGTGGCGATTAATGCATCAAAGTACGCCTTGATCGCCCTCCCGGCTGCATCCTGAAGTGCGACATCGTGACTTGCCAGGGCTGAAGCCAAAAGTTTTTCCGCGGAGCTCCGGTTGGCTGATCGCCCTCCAAAATCGAAGATGCGCCATATCACCGATGCCTGGGCGGTAAAGCTGTTACTCTGGGTAGTGGAAGAGTTTGCATCGAAGGAAAAGATGTAGTCCTTGGTAAAGCTGACCCCCCCGGAGAGAGTCGGCAAGAAGGCGGCAGCGGCTTCGCCAAGAACCCCCGCCTGGATCTTGATATCCGCCCAGCTCCTCTTGATATTCTGATTATTGGAAAGAGCCAGATCCAACGCTTCTCCCAAGGAAAGCGGTCGGGAGAAATCATTTTTCAGGGTGAGAGAAACAGCTGCGCTGTCCCCCGGAAGAATCTCCCCTTTCCCCATGAGGGTCGGCAGGGTAGCCAAGGGATCGGTAAAGGGATAGGACAGCTCCACGGCAGGAGAGCTCTTGGGCAGCAACAGCTGAACCGCGGTAAGGAGCAGAAATATCACCGTAGGGATCCTAGCGCTCATGAAGACTCTCCCGCTTGTGCTGAACCAGGGGACTCAGGAAGTACTCAATGACCCGACGGTTACCTGTCTTGATTTCCGCCGTGACCGTCATACCGGGAGACAGCGGCATGACGAGTCCCTTGGCGGAAATGGATGATTTTTCCAGGGCCAGAATTGCGGAATAGAGCGGCCCACGTTTCTCGTCCTTAATGGCATCGGAGGAGATGTGAACCACGCGAGCGTTTATGTAGCCATACTTGGTGTAATCATAAGCGGCGATTTTGACCGCGGCCGTCTGCCCTACCTCGACAAAACCGACGTCCTTGTTATCCAGCATCGCTTCGATTTCAATGGCATCATCCTTGGAGACAATCTTCATCAAAGGTTGAGCGGCGGGGACCACGCCTCCGATGGTGTGTACCGTCAACTGCTGCACGGTGCCGTCAATGGGAGCGGTAAGTTTGAGTAACCGGCTGTGAACAGCGTTCCTCAAGGCGTCCTGTCGAGACTGTCCCATAACCCTGTCGGCCTCGGACTGCAGATCATAGGCAATACGCTTTGTCTCGGCAATCAAGGCGGCGCGTTGATCCTTTGCGTCGATCAGTTGCCCTTCCAGGTCGACCCGTTCCTGCTCCTTCTCCAGAGCGGCATGAAGGGGAACATCATGATTCTTGGCCAGCAATTTATAATCGGCAGCGCGCTTAGTCGCCATGGCGACTGTTTCCGAGTAACGGGTGATGGCATCCTCAATCCGTTGCAGTTTCGCCATAAAATCCCGGTACTGCCCATCCAGATGCTCCTGAGCCTCCAGCCGCTTCTGTGCCGGTACGCCGGCCAGGGAAGGAAGCCGTGGCGGTGTCCGGCTGCCCACTGAGGCGATCAGCGCGTGGGAACGGGCACTCTGCAACTGGGCTTCAATTTCATTAATTTTCGCCTTGTCATGTTCGGTATCGGCGGCAGTGGCATCCAGTTCGATGAGGAGATCCCCCTTCTTGA
>CAIUUR010000358.1 GCA_903902345.1 uncultured Geobacteraceae bacterium
CTTGCACTTGGTGCAATTTTCCTGGATAAGGTAAGCGACCTCACCCTTCTGCCACTTGATGGCGTTGGAGGGGCAGGCTTTGAGACAGGCGCCGCATTTAACGCACTTCTCATCCACCACCTTCCAGAGAAGAAGTTCCTTGCAACAGTTGGACGGGCACCGTTTGTCGTTGATGTGCGCCTCATACTCATGCCGGAAGTACTTTACCGTGGAGAGAATCGGGTTGGGGGCCGTCTGGCCCAGACCACAGAGGGACGCCTTCTTGATGATGCTTCCCATCTCCAGGAGGGTGTCGATATCCTTGGGCTCGCCCCGTCCTTCGGTGATCCGTTCCAGAATGTCCAGCATCGCCTTCAAACCGACCCGGCAGGGAACGCACTTACCGCAGGATTCATCTCGGGTGAAGGTGAGGAAGAAGCGGGCGACGTCCACCATGCAGGTAGTCTCGTCCATGACGACCAGACCACCGGAACCCATCATGGCGCCGGCCTTGATGAGCGAGTCATAGTCAACGGGAGTGTCCAGCACCTCGGAGGGGATACAGCCGCCGGAGGGGCCCCCCGCCTGAACTGCCTTGAACTTCCGGTTGTTGGCAATGCCGCCGCAGACGTCATAGATGACCGAGCGAACGGACATCCCGGCAGGAACTTCCACCAGACCGGTATGCTTCACCTTCCCGGTTACCGCGAAGATCTTCGTCCCCTTGGTAGTGTCGGTCCCCAGGGAGGCATACCATTCCGACCCTTTGTTAATGATATGACGGATGTTGGCAAACGTCTCAACGTTGTTGATGTTAGTGGGCTTGCCCCAGAGGCCCTTTACCGCCGGGAACGGCGGCCGGGGACGGGGCATACCCCGCTCACCTTCAATGGAGGCCATGAGCGCGGTCTCTTCGCCGCAGACAAAGGCGCCGGCGCCCTTCTTGATGATAAGGTCGAAGTCAAAACCCCATCCCTGAATATTATAGCCCAGATAATTCTTCGTCCGGCAGTCGTCCAGTGCTCTCTGGAGTCGTTCGATGGCCAGGGGATACTCGGCCCGAACGTAGACATAACCCTTGGTGGCGCCGATGGCGTAACCGGCGATCATCATCCCTTCGATGACGCAGTAGGGGTCCCCTTCCAAGATGGAACGGTCCATGAAAGCGCCGGGGTCACCTTCGTCGGCGTTGCAGATAATATATTTCTGCTTGCCGGGTGTGGCGGCACAGAAGGACCATTTCATCCCCGTGGGAAAGCCACCACCCCCACGACCGCGCAGTCCGGATTTTTTCACCTCGTCGGTAACCTGAGCCGGGGTCATGCTCTTGACGCATTTTTCAATGGCCTTGAACCCTTCTTCCGCCAGGAATGCCTCGATCTTCTCCGGATCGATCTGGCCGCAACCGGTCATGACCACCCGCATCTGAGCGTCGACGAACTTGTTATAATAGTCTTTGGCCTTCTTCTTGAGAATGGGAGCATGATTAACGATATGCTCGTCCAGGATGGCGGCCACGTCCTCGGGCTGGACGAAATCGTAGGTGATTCGTCCCAACTCCGGGGTAATGATGTCCACCAGGACGTCGTTGGCGCATAAGCCCCGGCAACCGGTTTTGACGACGTCGCACCGTTTGCCCACCTTGGCGTCGATCCCCTTCTCGGCGATGAGCCTGGTAAACTCGTGTTCCACCTTCTTGGCGCCGGCGGAGATGCCGCCGGTTCCTTGGCAGATCAGTATCTGGATTCCCGCGTGTTCAGCCATAGTCTGAAATGTCCTCTGTGTTCCGGGTCGCTATTTCATGGGCCGCTGGTTGTATTCGGTGATGATTTCGTCCACCTTCTGGACGGTCATCTTGCCGAACGTGTCGTCGTTGACCATGGCCAGCGGCGCCATGCCGCAGGCGCCGAGGCAGGCCACCTTCTCGAAGGTAAATCTGAGATCTTCGGATGTCTCGGCATGGCCGATTCCCAGTTTACCGAAGAAGGTCTCCACGATTCGTTCCGCACCCTGGACGTGGCAGGCGGTCCCGACGCAGACGCGGATGATGTACTTGCCCCGAGGTTTCAGATGGAACTGGGAGTAAAAAGTCAGCACTCCGTAAATCTGGCTCGGGTAGACGTTCAAACGCTCCGCCACCAGATCTACGGTAACGGGGGGGATAAAACCGTATTCATCCTGGATACCCTGGAGCACCGGCATGAGGTTTCCGGGGAGGTGCAGGTACTTGTCGATGATATGGTTTGCCGGAGCGAGGTCAACTTCTTCCGCCGGGGCCTCTTTAGACTCAACCTTTTTTGCTGGGGCGTGGCTCATCTCCACCTGTCTCCTTTGTACCATCGGTCCGCATAAGGGCCGCAACTACCGGTCGATATCCCCGAGGACGATGTCCAGGGTGCCGATAACGGCCACCAGGTCGGCGATCATTCCACCATTGGCCATCTTCTCGATGGCGGAGAGGTTACAGAAAGAAGGGGGACGAATCCGCATCCGGTACGGCTTGTTACCACCGTCGCTGACGAGATAGTAGCCCAGTTCCCCCTTGGGGGCCTCCACGGCCTGGTAGACTTCGCCCACCGGCGCCGGAAACCCTTCGCTGGCGATCTTGAAATGGTGGATGAGTCCTTCGATGGTGTTGTACACCGAATCCTTGGGAGGATAGCAAACCTGGGGAGCATCGGCCAGAATCGGCCCCGGTTTGAGGGCGTCCAGCGCCTGCCGAACAATCTTCACCGATTCGCGCATCTCCACGAGACGGACCTTGTAACGGTCGAAGGTGTCGCACTTCTCCCCCACCGGAACCGCGAACTTGTACTTTTCATAACCACTGTAGGGGTTATCCCGCCGCATATCCCAGTTTACCCCGGAACCGCGCAGCGCCGGACCGGTGATCCCGGCATCCACCGCATCCTCGGCAGAGATGACACCGTTACCGATGGTCCGCTGCAGCCAGATGGTATTCTTGGTAAGGAGACCTTCATAGGTATCGAAGTATCCGGGGAAGGTGTCGATGATCTCCTTCACATCCTTCTCGAAGCCGTCGTACAGTTCGGCGGAGAGTCCCCCCACCCGGAAGTAGTTGCTGGTCATCCGGGCTCCGGAGAGCTTCTCATACAGTTCCATGACCTTTTCCCGCTCACGAAAGGCGTAGATAAAGACCGTCATGGCGCCGATATCCAGTGCGTGACAGGCAAGCCAGACGAGGTGGGACTTGAGGCGGGTCAACTCGGCCAGGATGACCCGGATTGTCTGAGCCCGTTCCGGCACCTGAATCCCCAGAAGCTTCTCCACTGCCAGCACATACCCCAGATTGTTGCTCATGGGAGCCAGGTAGTCAAGCCGGTCGGTGAGCGGGATGATCTGGTGGTAGGTCCGATACTCGGAGAGCTTCTCAATCCCACGGTGAAGGAACCCGATGTGCGGGGTGATCTTCCTGATGATCTCGCCGTCCAGTTCTATGACCAACCGGAGCACACCGTGTGTTGACGGGTGCTGCGGTCCCATGTTTACCGTCATGATTTCCGTACTAGCCATTGATCGCCTCATTTAGAACTACAATTATAAATTCCGAATTACGAATAGTCAGTCACCAGTCACTAGTCA
>CAIUUR010000359.1 GCA_903902345.1 uncultured Geobacteraceae bacterium
CCCGCTTGAGCCGGGAGCAGAAGGAACAGTAGGATGACCCCGGTCGTCGCTTTGCCTCGATGATCCGGTAATGTTCGGTGGGTTCGATGTGAAACGGGATGCCACTGGCCTGAAGGTGGTCCCGGATGATATCGGTACGAAACCCAGGATACCCCGAATCGATGGTGACTGCCATCAGCTCATAGTTGATGGGCGCCCGTTTTCGGAGTCTTTCCAGGAGGTGCAGCAGGGTGTAGGAATCTTTCCCCCCCGAGACCCCCACCATGATCCGGTCACCCTCCTGGATGAGGTTGAAGTCGGCCACGGCGCGCCCTACGGCACGTTTGAGTACCTTCAGAGTGTCGGTTTTAATGGTGTGAATCCTCCGTTGCCAACAGGATGGGTGACGCCGGCGCTACTCTCCCTGGCGGTGGAGAGGGGACGAACGGCATAACTTTGGTCACGGGTGATTTCCTCGGGAATACCGCTCTTCTTCTTGAGGAGCCGTGCGACCTTGTTCCAGTCGACCCTGGACTCCATCTTTCTCCGTGAAACCAGTTTACGGACCTCCCCCTCCATACTCCCCGGAAAGCGTCCATAAACATCACCATTGACCTCCAGAAAGAGCCTCCCCTCCGGAGATACCGCCAATTTTACCGGTTGATAGACGATTATACCAGAGGTTCGCGGCGAAACAGCGGGGAAAAGTTTTTCCATATGTTCGGGCATGACCCGGACGCAGCCATGACTGGCATAACTGTAGATGGATGACGGCAAATTGGTGCTATGGATTACGATCCCGGAAAGAGAGGTCTTCATGGCGTATTTCCCCAGGGGGTTTCCCTTACCCGCCGGCATCTCCTTGATCGGCTCCCTCCCCCGCTGCTCCATCTCATCCTGGATCGACTGCGGAACCCTCCAGACCGGATCCTTGGCCTTGGTGGTGATAATGAACCGACCGGTGGGGGTCGTCCAATCCTCATCATCCTCCGGCTTGGGAGGTTTACCCACGGCCACAGGATAGGAACTCTCCACCGTGCCGTTTTTCAGGAGGTAGAGGGTCCGATCGGCGATATTGATGACGATACCGTCACGCAGGCCGGAGGGGACAATCTTTCGATTATCGTACATAATGAGCTGTCCGGAATAAAGAGACTCCCTGGGGTCCAGACCGTTGTTTTTGGCCAGTTGACGCCAGTCAACCCCCAGTCGGGCGCCCACCCGCTTGAGGGAGTCCCCCTTTTGCACCGTGTACATACCCCGGTTGCCGATAAAGCGCCTACTGTCGGCCCTGGGGAGATCATCCCCGGAGGTAGGTGAAGAGGCGGCCTGCGCCGACTCATCTTGTGTAGAAATCGGTGGCAAGGGAGAAGTCGTCACGACCGGTGAAACCGGCGGCAGATCCGGAAGGAGCAACCGTGGTGGTGCGTCGGGAAGGAACTCCACCTGAAGGGGCTTTACCTCCATCTGCTGAACGGGAACGGGAAGGGGAGGAGCGGTGGTGTTCACCTGGTTCGCTGCCACCTGAGAGGCCGGTACCACGGCGACTGCAGCCGTGACCTTCGGCTCAGGCTCTGCTGTTCGTGTTTTCAGCAGGTGTCCCTTGAGGGTAGCCAGACGATAGACATTCTCCGCCTGCAGAGACTCTCCCCGTTCGGTAAAGATTTCAGCCCGAGCGATGACGGAGATAAAACTTCGATACTCCTCGGGAAAGCGTACTACGGCGCTACTTCGTCCCAGTTCCTGATGGAGATCAAGCGCGCCCTTTCGGGAAGGGGGGGAGGTAGCGCAACCGGAAAGGAAAGAAACAACGGTCAGCGTAAGAAGGTAGCGCGTCATGGACATAGGTTCGAGGTTCGAGGTTCGAGGTTCGAGGTTCAAGGTTCAGGGTTCGAGGTTCAGGGTTCGGGGTTCGGGGTTCGGGGTTCGGGGTTCGGGGTTCAGGGTTCAGGGTTCGGGGTTCAGGTTCGGGATTGAAAGTTCAAGCCGGGCATTGTCATACCTATCTTCGCAGATGTCAAGCGTGGATCCGGGTTCATCCCCACAACGCCGTACGTAATCAGAGTCTCCCCGAGCGGAAGATGGCGATTACCAGCCAGAGACCGAGAACACCGGCAACGGCGTACCCCATGAAGGCAAGAAAAGGAAAGCCGAAGAGTTTCGGTCCTTTGTCGGTGGTAAAGATGATCGCCGAGCCGACCAGCAATGCGGCGATGATGAGACTGGAGGAGAGTCGGTTGCTGGCTTTGTCAAGCTCGACAATAAACCGGTCCAGGCCCCGGTGTTCCAGATCGATCTTCACCGTCCCCCGGTTGATCCGGGAGATGATCTCCTTGAGATCGCGGGGGAGGTTCCGGGAGAGCTGGTAAAACGACCCCACGTAGGAGCGGAGCTCCTTCAGGAGTTCTCCCGGCGACGATTTCTCACTCACGGCGGCCTGAATGAAGGGACGGATATGAGTCATCATGTCGAACTCGGGATCCAGGCGACGCCCCAAACCCTCCACACCCACCAGAGCCTTGATGAGAAGGAGGAGGTCCGGCTCCAACCGGATATGGTAAAGGGTGATGATATCCACGAATTCAGAAAGGAGCCGCCCCACCCTGATCTCCCGGAGCGGGATATCGACATAACAGTCCATGAACTCGGCCAAATCTCGCCGCAAGGGAGATTTCTCCGTCGTTTCGGCCAGAAGAGCAGCGTCATCCAATGCCTGAATCAGGTCGTCCGGCGCCCTGTTGAGCACCGCCAGGAGCAACTGAAAAAGTAACTGACGGGTATTCCCTTCCAGATGTCCCACCATCCCGAAGTCCAGGAGACAGATAACATTGCCGGGAAGGATGAAGATGTTGCCCGGATGGGGATCGCCATGGAACAGACCGTGATCCACCACCTGATGAAGAAAAGCCGCGGCGCCCCGCGCGGCGATAAGGTGACAGTCCAGTCCCGCCCGTCGAAGGCCGTCCAGATCGGAGACCTTGATCCCCTGAATATATTCCAGGGTCAACACTCCCGGAGAGGTCAACTCCGAGTATACCCGAGGGAAGTGAAGGGTCGGTTCTTTCCCGGCATTACTTCTGAATCGTTCAATGGTCCGCCCTTCCCTGGCCAGATCCATCTCCCGCCGGATGGTTCGGGCGAACTCCCGGACGATCCCCGTCAGATCGTAGGAACACCCCGCGGGGAGGTGCCGCTCTCCCCAGCCTGCCATGGCGGAGAGAATATCAATGTCGGTCTCCACAATCCCCACGATATCGGGGCGTCGGATCTTTACCGCCACCTCCTCGCCGCTCCTGAGGGTGGCGCGATGCACCTGGGCAATGGATGCAGCGGCCAGGGGCTCGGGACTAAATGTGGCAAAGAGGCTCTCCGGCGTCCCCCCCAACTCCTGTTGCAGCTGCCGATGAATCTCCTCCAGCGAAACCGACGGCACCCGATCCTGGAGGGCAGTAAACTCATCGGCAAAGCTTCGGGGAATCAGGTCGGGACGAGTGGAGAGGAGCTGGCCCAGCTTGATGAAGGTGGGTCCAAGCTCCTGGAAGGCCAACCGCATCCGCCGGGCCGGGTCAAGCCCGGCAACCTCTCGCTGCTCCCTTCGGAAGAGACGGCGCTTCCGGAAGGGAGCGGGGAGGTTAAGGCTTTCCAGAAACTGATCGAAGCCGTAGGAGACGAAGACCCCCAGGATAACCCGTGTCCGCCGGATACTCCGAACGTTACGGTTGAGTCTCATGACATTTAACATACGGATTTATAAACCTCTACGTTTACTTCACTCCACGTATCATAGCTCCGCCCCGTACGGGCCACGCCTGGTAATGGTACTCCATATTGCTGCAATCTGTCCCTCCAACCCACAATCCCACGACCCAGGCGTACCCCTTGACGGAGTCATAGCTGGTGGATGACCAGTATTCCGAGGAACGAACGGTACGAAACCCCAGGCCGTTCAGCCGCTGGGCGCTGTTAGCCTCTCCGGGGTTGATCAGACTCTTCAACTCCTTCACCGTGGGGAGACGCCAATCGGCATACCCCAGGTATCCCTGGTCGTTGAGGCACCGTACATACTCTCGCGCGCCATCCCAACTCTTGGTTCCCCCCCGGCAGGAACCCACTGAAACCGCTCCCCCCTCCTGGGGCCAGACCAAACCGGTGATCCGGTCCGTCATGGTATCGTCGCCGTTATCGGTGAACCGGGAATCGGGCCATAGTGCTCCTCCCTTCGAGTTTCCGTCCGGAACGGTGTCGGCAAGGGCGAGGCAAGGGATGCAGATAAGAAGCAAGCAGGAAACAATAATCAAAAAGCGAAAATGCATGGTGAATCCTCCCATATGCAGAAAGACTAGCATGTCGCAAAAAAGATGCATAGATTAATTTTTTTATTTTTTTTCGCCATTAGTATACCTCACCCCCGACACCCATATCAGCCGTTATCCCGTGCGGGTTGAATGGTAGCAACTTCCCGAACACCCTCACTGACGCAACTGCCTGGAGAGCGCTTTCACGACGGACGAGACAAGCAAAAAGATGTTGTCCAGGAGGTGACAGGGACAGATTCCCCACCCCTGAACGGACAAAAGGCGGGGAAAAATTTCCCCGCCTTCGGCGTGCAGACAATTATTGACAAGCAAGGAACAAGATGAAAGAAAGAACTTTCCGGCTTAATTCCCTTACTGCGCCAGCGCCTCCGCCACGGTCTGCCGTACCTTTGCCATGGCGTCGGCGATGGGAAGAAGTTCCACCGCCCCACCCCGCCGTTGCTTCAGCTCCACGTTGCCATTCACCAGATTCTTGTTCCCCACGACAATCCGCAGGGGGATGCCGATGAGATCGGCGTCCTTGAACTTGGAACCGGGGCGTTCGTCCCGGTCGTCCAGGAGGGTCTCCACCCCGGCGGCGGTCAGCTCGTTATAAATCTGCTCCGCCGCCGCCATGACCGCCTCATCCTTGGGATTGAGGGCGCTGATGATGCAGTGGAAGGGGGCGATGGGGATGGGAAAAATGATCCCGTCGGCATCGTGGTTCTGCTCGATGCAGGCGGCCACGGAGCGCCCCACGCCGATGCCGTAGCACCCCATAAAGATAACCTGCTCTTTCCCCGCCGCATCCAGGTAGGTGGCCTTGAGGGATTCCGAATACTTGGTCCCCAGCTTGAAGACATGCCCCACTTCGATGCCGCGCCAGATTTCCATGACCCCGCCGTTGCAACGGGGGCAGGCGTCACCAGGAACCACGTTCCTGATGTCGGCGAAGAGCTCCACGGAAAAATCCCGCCCCAAATTCGCGTTCTTCAGGTGGAGATCCCTATCGTTCCCCCCCACGATGAAGTTCTTCATTCCTGCCACGGTCTGATCGGCCACGATCCGGATCGAGAGCCCCACCGGTCCGGCGAAACCGACGGGAGCGCCGGTGACTTTTTCCACGGCGGCATCCGGCGCTAGCTCCAGGGTCTCGCATCCCAGAACATTTTTCAGCTTGATCTCGTTGAGCTCATGATCTCCCCGAAGAAGCGCCAGCACCGGCTTGTCGTCGGCCAGGAAAACCAGGCTCTTGACGACGGACGAGGTGGCGGCGTCCAGAAATGCCGAGACCTCCTGGATGCTCCGTTTCTCGGGGGTCGCCACCCGCTCCAGGGGGAGGGGCTCGGCGCCATCAGTGACGACAACCTGCTTCGCCTCGGCCTTTTCCATGTTGGCGGCGTAGTCGCAGCCGGAACAGGAGACGATGGCGTCCTCGCCGGAATCGGCCAGCACCATGAACTCGTGGGATGAGGAGCCGCCGATGGAGCCGGTATCCGCCTCCACGGCCCGGTAGTTGAGGCCGCACCGCTGAAAAATCCGGCGATAGGCGTTGAACATCTTTTCATAGGAGATATCCGCCGCGGCGCCGTCCACATCGAAGGAGTAGGCATCCTTCATGATGAATTCCCGGCCACGCATGAGACCGAAACGGGGTCGGATCTCGTCGCGGAACTTTGTCTGAACCTGGTACAGGTTCAGTGGCAGCTGCCGGTAGCTCCGAACCTCGCGCCGGACGATATCGGTCACCGTCTCCTCGTGGGTGGGCCCCATGCAGAATTCGGCCTCTTTCCGGTCCCGGAAGCGGAGGAGCTCCTTGCCGTACTTCTCCCACCGTCCCGACTCCTGCCAGAGTTCCGCCGGAGTCGTCACCGGCATGAGAAGTTCCAGAGCGCCGGCCCGGTTCATCTCCTCCCGGATGATCTGCTCCACCTTCCGGATGGAGCGGAGCCCCAGAGGGAGGTAGTTGTAGATGCCGGCAGCAACTTTACGGATCATGCCGGCCCGGAGCATCAGGATATGGGAGATCACCTCGGCATCCGCCGGGATCTCCTTGACGGTGGGAATGAAATACTGGGAATAACGCATGAATATCCTCTCTTATACGTTGCGGGGCGAATGCCGTTCGCCCCTACGATTCACCATTAACGGGCACGGCACGCCGTGCCCCTACGTTTTATTATTCGCCATCCACGGTTAACCATTCACACTTTTCAAAACTTCCGCCACCAGGGCGTCGGCCATCTCGGCCTCGGGAACTTTCCGGAGGATCTCTCCATGGCGGAAGAGGAGACCCTCCCCCTTCCCCCCGGCAATGCCGAAATCGGCCTCCTTCGCCTCGCCCGGTCCGTTCACGCCGCACCCCATCACCGCCACGGTGACATGACTCTTCACCCCCCGGAGCCGCTCTTCCACCTCGTTGGCCACCTGAATGAGATCGATCTGGCAGCGGCCGCAGGTGGGACAAGAGACGAAGTTGACCCCCTGTTGCCGGAGGTTCAGAGCCTTGAGGATCTCGAACCCCACCCGGACCTCGTCCACCGGGTCACCGGTGAGGGAAACCCGCAGGGTGTCGCCGATGCCGTCGGCCAGGAGGATTCCCAGCCCCACGGAAGACTTGATGGTACCGGAGAAAATGGTTCCCGCCTCGGTAATGCCAATATGGAGCGGGTAATCGACCCTCTCCGCCAGGAGACGGTAGGCCGCCACGGTCTTCCCCACGTCGGAGGCCTTGAGGGAGATCTTGATCCGGTCGTACCCCAGCTCTTCAAGAATCCGCACATGTCCCAGGGCCGACTCCACCATCGCCTCCGCCGTGGGGTGACCGTATTTGGCCAAGAGTTCCTTCTCCAGGGAACCGGCGTTGACCCCGATCCGGATGGGAACCTGACGTTCTGTGGCCGCCGCCACGACTTCCGCCACCTTCCACCGCTCGCCGATGTTGCCGGGGTTAAGCCGAAGCCCGTCGATCCCTCCGGCCAGAACGGTAAGCGCCAGTTTGTAGTCGAAATGGATGTCGGCAATGACCGGAATGGGACTTGCCGCCTTGATTCGCCCCAGGGCCTCGGCCGCGTCCATGTCCAGCACGGCGCAGCGGACCAGTTCGCAGCCGGCATCAGCCAGGGCAGCGATTTGCCGGGAAGTGGCCGCCACGTCGCGGGTATCGGTGTTGCACATGGATTGGACGCTGATGGGGGCGCCGCCACCAACGGCTACGGTTCCGATAGTTATCTGTTTCGTCGCTTTTCTCATGGCGCGGCATCCTAGTCAAATGTGGTGGGAAATGCAAGAAAAAGGAGTACCGTGGATCTTACCGGCCGATAACCAGCACCGTCTCTTCCAGCCGGATCTCCTCCGTCAGCTGAAGTCCGGCATCCCTCAGCCATCCGGCGATCTCCGCGGGTGGGTAGCAGCGTCCCCCCTGGGTATGCACCAGCATGTTCACCGCGAAGAGCGCCCCCATGGCGGGTTGGGTCAGGGTGTCCTCGATGAAAAACTCCTGAACCACGATCCGCCCCCCCGGATTGAGCCCCGCACGGCAGTTGTCGAGAATACTTCGGTTCTCCAGGGGTGAATAGGAGTGAAAAAGATGGCTGATGAAGATCAGATCATACCCCTTCCCCACCGAATCAACCTGGGCGTCACCTTCCCGGTAGGTGAGTTCAATACCCGCTTCACCGGCCAGCTCCCGGGCGATGACGACGGTATCAGGGAGGTCGAACAGGGTGACTGCTACCCCCCGCCGGACCAGTTCCATGCTGTAGGTCCCCGGACCACCGGCCAAGTCCAAAGCCGTAGTGACCCCGGTGAGATCCAGCGAGTCCATGACCTGCCGGGCCTTGAGAATGCCGTTATTATGCATGGCACGGATGAAAGACGAGTGGTCGGAACTCCGGTGAACCGGCCTCCCGGTGCGGATGATCTCGTCCAGGTCCGACCAGTTCTGCCAGAGGGTGTTGTAATGGCGCACCATGTCTCCCTGGTACCAGGGACTTCCCGACACCAGATAGTTATCGGTCAGCGGAGTATTGAAGTATCGCTCACCCCGCTTCTCGATAATCCCGAGGCCGCAGAGGGCATTCATCAGAAGCTCGATCCCCCGCTGGTCCACCTGAAGGATGAGCGCCAGTTCACCGGCGATTTTCCCCTCCCCCAGGTGATCGAACACCCTGAAGTTGTTGGCGGTGAGGATGATACGGGAAGGCCAGAAACTCCAGAGCCGCCGCAGATGGTTAAGATCGTCATGCTGTTCCATGTCAAACCTCCTGAATGATTGTATGATTGACCACACGCTCCAGGCAGATGAAGCTGGCGGGCACGCTCCCCTGCAACTCTTCTCGAAACAGTTCAGTGAAACAATCAGTCATGATATCCGGGAAGGTGGCATCACCTTGGACTTCACGATGAACCACCGTCAGGTAGATCCGGTGGGCAAGGGGGAAAAACTGCCGGTAGATCTCCCCCCCCCCGGCAATGAACAACTCATCACCGCCGGGGGAGTGCTCCGCCTTGAAAAGCGCCTCTTGGGGAGTGGTCGCCAGGGTGCACCCGGCAGGGGAGAACTCGGGGTTACGGGAGAGGACAATGACGGTCCGGCCATTCAATGGTCGGGGGAGGTAGTCGAAGGTCTTTCGCCCCATGATCACCGGATGCCCCATGGTGAGTAACCGGAACCGTTTCCGATCCTCCGGGAAATCCCACGGAATCCCGTTTTCCCGGCCGATGACACGATTTTGCGCCATGGCGGCGATGAGGGTGACAATCATGGATAAAGGTCCCGAAAATCTTCAACGCCCGGTAGCCGGCGTCAGGGTTTCGGAAGGAAAGCCACAGAGCACCTCTACCCGTTCACCGGGATGGATGGCGGGAAGATGGGCGGTCCCTCGGAACTCCCCCTTCCAGAAGCAGGCGGCGGCGCCTGACGGCAGGGTCAGGCGGGTAGAATTGGTGAGTGCCACGGAAAGAGAAGCAAGCGGTGAGGTGGTAGCCGTTGCGACAGCCGGAAGAGTATAGTTGGTGACGGCGGCATAATCGCCGGCAACCGGCAAGGGGTCAGAAGGAAGAGCGGGTGAGGCCAGAGGAGTCGGTGTCACCGTGACGAAAGTTCCCGTTTCCGTTTCCGGAAGAAGTGCCCTGAGGGTCAGGACAGCAGTATCCGGACCATCCAGACGAAGATCGTAGCTCGGCTTCCAGGCGGCATCGCGTGAGGCATAGGCCACAGTTACAGCGTCGCATCGCCCCTGAACCCGGATCCGGGCGATGCTTCCCCCCACGTTGGCCCTCCGCGACAGATCCATACGCTTCGCCTCCACCCCCTTCAGCTCCCTTTCCGTGGTGCGCCGCAGTCGGTAGACCTCCTCCAGGCGGGTCAGGGCCAGGTCAGTTCCCTGACGAATGGCGGTTACCGGTTCGGGATTGGCTTTGGATTTACGCGGCGCCTTGGCGCTCTGGGACTTGGCTGCGGCGGTGAAGATCTCTTCACGGGTTTGCAGCGCCCGCAAACGGTCACCCAGAAGTTCAGTTCGTTCGTCCAGCAAGGCCAGAGCCTTCTCCGTCCTTGGATCAACCCTGGCAGGGAGGCTCTCCACCCGGATAATGACGGAGCCGTTTTCAGGCTTCACCCGGAGAGAACCGGGCACCATTCCCGAGGGAAGAGCTACCTCTGCGTACCCTTTCACTACGGCAACCTCCCGGCTCACCACGCCGCCGTCCAGATAGCACGTCAGCTGCCGGCTTGCGGCGCAGACCGGCGAGATCAGGGTAAGGAGCAATCCGGCGGTGAAGAACAGTCGTACCATGGATGCCTCCCGCCGGGAGATCACCACCCAACCGCGGAGGCGCTCCCGAGAAAGTTCGACTACGACTTACGACTACGACTGCACCTCCAGCAACTCCACATCAAAGATAAGTGTTGCATTGGGAGGAATCACCCCGCCGGCGCCACTGGAGCCATAACCCAGCTGCGGGGGGATGACCAGCTTCCGTTTCCCCCCCACCTTCATGGAGAGTACCCCTTCATCCCAGCCGGGAATTACCTGTCCCACCCCGATGGTGAACGAGAACGGTTGCCCCCGGTCCACGGAGCTGTCGAACTTGGCGCCGTTCTCCAGGGTGCCGGTGTAGTGAACCTTGACCTGTTTCCCCGCCGTGGGGGCGGCTCCTGTTCCTGGTTTGATCTCCAGGTAGGCGAGACCCGAGGGGCTCTTGAGGTACTGCTCCTGAGAATTCTGTTGTACGGCGGCAGGTTTCAGTTCGGTGGTCATGTTCTTGGTCTCCTTCTGTGAGCAGGCAGGGATGACAACCCCCACGGTGAGTAGCAACAGTATGATCAGTTTCTCCACATTTCTCATCAAAATGTACCTTTCTTTCTCTGCCCGATATCGGGGAGCATCCTGCTACAGAGTAATCTCTCCAAGGTGCAAAAGATACTGCCATTCTTCATGACACACCGGCTGCACGGAGAGACGGCTGCGCCTCACCAGTTCCATCCCCGCCAGTGGGGGGTGCTTCTTGATCTCATCCAGGGTAACCAACCGCCCCAGAGGGGAAACATATTTAACATCCACCATGTACCAGAGCGGATTATCGACACTACATTTGGGATCGAAATGTTCCCCCTCCGGATCCCGGGCGGTATAATCGGGGTACCCTTCCCGCACCACCTCCACGACACCAACGATGGCCGGCTCCGGAATGTTGCTGTGATAGAAGAACCCCAGATCTCCCACCTTGATCTCGTCCCGGAGGAGGTTGCGAGCCTGGTAGTTTCGTACTCCATCCCATTTCTCCGTCATCCCGGGACAGTGCTTCAGATCATCAAAGGAAAAGCATCCAGGCTCCGACTTGAGTAGCCAGTAGCGACGTTCTCGTTCCATGATCACCTCAACAGATGCACAAACAGCCCGCTCCTGAGTTTCGGCTCGAACCAGGTGGACTTGGGAGGCATGATCTTGCCTTCGTCGGAAAGAGCCATCAGCTCTCCCAGCGAGGTGGGAAAAAGGGCAAAAGCCACAGCCTGCCGACCGGAATCCACCAAAAGTTCCAACTCTCCCAGCCCTCGAATTCCCCCTACGAAGCTGATCCTCTGATTTGTGCGGGGATCGTCTATCCCCAGCAGCGGGTGGAGGAGGTTGTTCTGGAGGATGGAAACATCAAGAACCGACACGAAATCGTCACGATCGAAAGTGCCGGGATGGGGAGTCAACTGATACCACTTCCCCTGGAGATACATCCCGAACGTATGCCGCTTCTCCGGGTGGAATCGTCCCAGCAGGGGCGTAACCTGGAACGAATGAGCTATACGGCTCAGGAAGTCGACGACGGTAAGCCCATTCAGGTCGCTTACGGCACGATTATACGGCAGAATGGTCATCTCGTCATCGGGAAAGATGACGGTGAGAAAGGTATTATACTCCTCATTCCCGGTATGCGCCTGAGTGGCTCCACGGCGAAGTTCTCGCACCCGGCTGGCGGCGGCGCTCCGGTGGTGGCCGTCGGCCACGTAGAGCGGGACGATGGACGCAAAGAGGTCAGTCAGCCGGCGGATCTCTTCACTACCCCGAACCACCCAGAGCTGGTGCCCCACGCCATCTTCCGTAACGAAGTCGTACTCCGGCGTCCCCTCGGCCAGCCCGGCAATGAGGGCGGTGAGTTCCGGATTGTGGCGATAGGTATAAAAGACCGGCTCGTCGTTGGCGTCAAGATAATCGATATGTCTGACCCGATCCTCTTCCTTGTCCGCCCTGGTCAGCTCATGCTTCTTGATGACTCCCGCTTGATAGTCATCCACACTGGTGCAGGTCACAAGACCGGTCTGGAGGAGTTCCCCCATCCGTTGGCGATAGATATAGTAGCACTCCAGGTCGTCCTGCACCAGGATGCCGTCACGGATGAAGGCGTCAAGATTCGCTCTTCCCTTGGCGTAGACCGGCTGGTCGTGGGAATCGGTTTCCCGAGGGAGATCGATCTCGGGCCGGGTTATATGGAGGAAGCTGTAGGGGTTACCCTCCGCCATGACCCGGGCCTCAGCCACGCTCATGACATCATAGGGAAGCGAGGCGACCTTCTCCGCCAACTCCCGCCGGGGACGAACCCCCCGGAACGGTTTGATAAACGCCATAGGTACTCCTTACTAAAAATATCGTCGTGCGCCGATGAAGCGCTTTTCGAAATAGGACTCGTCCACCCGGGAAATCTTGATGTCATCTCCCCGCCGGGGGGCATGAACAAACCGCCCCTCCCCCACATAGATCCCCACGTGGTTGATCCTGCTGGCGGAATCTCCGAAGAAGACGAGATCCCCGTCCCGCAGTTCGCCCTTGTCGATGGTCTGACCGGTCTGAAACTGCTCGCCCGAGGTGCGGGGAATGTTGACCCCACAGAGGTTGAAGACTGCTCGGGCAAACCCGCTGCAATCCATGCCGTCCACAACGTTTGTCCCCCCCCAGCGATAGGGTATCCCCACGAACCGTTCGGCGGTCCTGGCGGCGATTCCCCCCATCTCCCGATCCGCCTTGGGGACAATGCACTCCTCACCTTTTTTCGCCACCTTCCCGATTTTTCCGGCCGGTGGCGCCGGTGCCGACGGTTTATCCATCGGTGTAACGCAGTAGGGGGGGGCGATGTAGTAGGCGCTGATGATCTTCTCGCTTACCAGCTTTTCCGCCGACTTCCGGGCGACGTCCTTTTTCGGGAAGTCACCGAACCGGACGGCGTAGACCCCGTTCTCCTTCTTGAAGTAGAAGGCCTCTACCCCCTTGGTCTGGAGGGTTGTGGTGAGCCGTTCGGCGTTTGTAACCTCAGCAAAGGCCCCCACCTGGATGGAGTAACCGACCCGACTCAGTCCCGTGGCGGGGGCCGCCAGGGCGCACCCCCACCAGAGGAGCGAGCAAAAGGGAAGCAGGGTAAAGAGTATCCGACGCAGCATCAGCTATCCTTTACCTCACGCCGGATTCCCATGAGGAATGCGACAATAAACTCTTCCAGATCGCCATCCAGCACCCCATCGGGGTTGCCGCTCTCCACGCCGGTCCTGAGATCCTTCACCATTTTGTAGGGATGAAGCACATAAGAACGAATCTGACTCCCCCAACCGATCTCCTTCTTTTCACCGGAGATCTCGGCAGCCTGAGCCTCCCGTTCCAGCACCTCTTTCTCGTAGAGCTTTGCCCGAAGAACCCGCATGGCGGTGGCCTTGTTGAGGTGCTGGCTCCGTTCCGTCTGACAGGCCGCCACCAGTCCGGTGGGAACATGGGTGACTCGCACCGCCGAATCGGTGGTATTAACGTGCTGTCCCCCCGCCCCGCCGGAACGGTAGGTATCCACCCGGAGATCCGACTCCACGATCTTCACATCAATATCGTCGGCGATCTCGGGAAACGCAAAGGCCGAGGCAAAGGAGGTATGCCGCCGAGCATTACTGTCGAAGGGGGAGATCCGGACCAGCCGGTGGATGCCGATCTCCGCCTTCAGGTAACCATAGGCATACTCGCCGGTGACCATGATGGTGACCCCCTTGACCCCCGCCTCGTCGCCAGCCTGATAATCGGTGATCTCGGTTTTCCATCCCCTCCGCTCGCAGTAGCGGAGGTACATCCGGAGGAGCATCTCGGCCCAATCCTGGGATTCGGTCCCCCCCGCGCCGGCGTTGATGGAGAAGAAGCAGTTGCTCCGGTCGTGCTGGCCGGAGAGCATCTTCTGAAACTCGGCGGCGTCCACCCCCCGCTCCAGATCATCGTTGAGACCGTGCACCTCTTCCAGCGTCGCCTGGTCCTCCAGCTCGCTTCCCAGTTCGATGAGAACCTGGATATCCTCCACCTGCCGGGTAACCTTGTCCCACGCCTCCACAACCTTCTCCAGGGAGGTCCGTTCTTTCAGGAGCTGCTGGGCAGTTCCCTGATCATCCCAAAAACCGGGAGCGGCGATACGCGCCTCCATCTCCTGAATGTCTTCCCGCTTCCGGTCGACGTCAAAGAGACCCCCGAAGCTTGACGATCCGCTCCTGGAGCGCTTCCACCCGTGCTACCTCTTCTCTGAACATATGCTGTTTCTCCTTATCTTGTGAATTCCTGCCCTCGGTCCCGTTTGCGTCGGGCCACCGCCACCAGCAGAAGGACAAAACCTCCGCTGAGAAGGTGAATGAAGAGTTCGCCGTGAAGTGTATGAAAGGTAACCAGGTTGGTCAGGCGAATCTCCCCCACCAGTACCGCCTCATGGAAGAGGGGGGTAGTATCCGCTATCCGGCCCGTGCTGTCAATAAGGGAAGAGATCCCCGTATTGGCCGCACGCACCACCGGCACCCGGTTTTCCACCGCCCGGAAGGCATACATGGAGAGGTGCTGCCAGGGAGCCGACGACCGGCCGAACCAGGCATCGTTGGTAATGTTCACCAGAAAACGGCTCCCCTGTCGAATGTAACCCCTGGCAAGTTCGGGGAAAATTCCCTCGTAGCAGATCAGCACCCCGGCGTCCCCCTTCCCGGTGGGAAAGGTGACGAACTTGCTCCCCGGAACGAAATCGCCGATCCCCTCCACCATCTTGTGGACAAAGGGGAGAAGCCTGGCCAGGGGGACATATTCGCCGAAGGGGACCAGATGGATTTTGTCACTGCGAGGACCCACCTGGCCGGTGGGGGTAAAGAAAAAGGCGCTGTTGAGATAGCGCATCCGGTCGCCATCCCGTTCCAAGGCAGGACTTCCCACGATCATTCCGCACGTTGCTTCCCGGGCCAGTGTCCCGATCCGGGCGGACAACTGCGGCTCCTCCTGAACGAAAAAGGGGGCCGCACTTTCCGGCCAGACGATGAGATCCAAGGGGCCGGCAGCGGCTGCTTGCAGGGTCAAACGTTCATATATTTTTACCGTCGCTTCCTGAAATGCCGGATCCCACTTGACATCCTGAGGGATATTTCCTTGTATGAGAGCCACCTTGAGAGTCGCCCCATCCGGTGACTGGTGAAGGCGGTGGAAACCATACCACAGGGTGCCCGCCAGGAGGAGTATCAGGAGGGTCGCACCGGCCACCGGCCAACGGTAGGTTGCGCCCCTCACCCCGCGCCGGAGCGCCAGGAACAGAACCGTGTTGGCCAGGGCGATGAGGAAACTGGGACCATAGACCCCGGTAATATCGGCGATCTGAATGAGGGGGATGACAGTATACTGGGAATAGCCGATGGTTCCCCAGGGGAAACCGGTAAGGGCCAGGGAGCGGAGATATTCCAAAGAGGTCCAGGCCAGAGGGAAGACCAGGAGCGGACTCACCCCGCGGATCTCGGCCCACCGGGTGATGTAGAGAGTCGCCGCCGGGTAGAGAGCCAGATATGCCACCATGAGGAGAAAGAGGAGAAGGGATATCACCACGGGGAGATGGCCGTATCTCGTCATGACAATGTTGAGCCAGTACAGGAGAGCCCCGAATCCCCCGAGACCTGCCACGAAACCGACCCGGAACGCCCGACCGGGATCTTTGTGACGACACGCCAGGAATAGCGGGATAAAAGCGATCCAGGCCAGAGGCCAGAGTCCCGCACGGGGGAAAGAGAGTGCGTAAAGTGCACCGGAGAGAAGCGCCAGAAGGTAGTCCCGCTGGGGAATACTTCGAAAATCGGGCAAACCGAATCTGCGGTAATCCATAAAAAAAACCTTCAAGTCACTATCCACTGAATACACTGAATACGGCTGAAAGAATCAAAAGAACTGTCAACGAGCATGATTTTTCGCTGTTCTCCGTGTCCTCAGTGGAAAGTTCTAACTAACACTTTCAGAACCATTTTCCCGCGTCACAATCCGGACCTTCCGGATCTTCCTCTCGTCAGCCTCCAGGATCGTCATGAGAAGCGGCGGACTTTCCACCTCTTCACCCATCTCGGGGATCCGACCGATGAGATGAAAGATGAGTCCCGCCACCGTGTCGAACTTGTCCCGTTCCACCTGCACCAGAAAGCGTTCCTCCAGCTCTTCAATGGGGAGTCTGGCATCAACGATCACAGTGCCGTCGGGCTGCTCCACTAACCACTCTTCCTCCGTGTCGTATTCATCCTGAATATCCCCAACGATCTGCTCCAGAATATCCTCAATGGTGATGAGACCGGAAGTACCGCCATACTCGTCCATAACGATGGCGATATGGACCCGCTTCCGTTTGAAATCCTGAAGCAGCTCCTCGAAGTTCTTGGTTTCCGGGATAAAAAACGGTGTCCGGATGAGCCGCGTCAACTGGATCTCGGCCTCACCCTTCCCCCATTCCCGAAGGAGGTCCTTGGCATAGAGAAGTCCCGTTATGTTGTCCACTGTCCCTTCATAGACCGGTATCCGGGAGTGACCGCAACGGTTGATGGTGTCCAGCACCTCCCCCAGGGGGGCGTCCACCGACACGACGGCCATATCTGTCCGGGGAACCATGATCTCACGGACGACCCGGTTTTTCATCTCGAAGATGGAACGGATCATCTCGTTTTCCTCCTCGTTGATGAGCCCCTCCTCTTCGCCGGCGTCGATGATCTCCTGAATCGCCAACCCGGTAACCTTCTTTCTTCCTGAAATGATACTTCCAATAAGTTCCCGGAGTCCGGGCCCCTTGCGTACGACTTCTTCCAACGCCTGATTCCTCCGTAGTGGTGGCTTAAAGCTGCTCCGGCCGTATGTTCCTGAAGAGCAGGGTAACGATGATCGTGATGGCACTCCCCGTCATGGCGCCGAAAATCACCTCACGCATGGTATGAATACGCATGAGGAGCCGCGAATGGCTGACCATGACCGCCAAAGCTACCGTCAGTATGGAGACGACGGGATCGCCGGTATTGAGGGAGACTGAGGTAGCAATGGAAAACGCCACCGCTGCATGCCCACTGGGAAGCCCCCCGTGAAGGGAAGAACCGGTGCCGGTCATCGCCTTGAGGATGACCACCATGATAACCACGATGAGAATGGATACGAGAGTCGACATCTCGCCGGGAGTACCGATCATGGTGAGAAGCCTCCGGTAATAGGGAAAGATGTATTGGGCAAGGATTGAATACCCCATGACCGCCGCACCGAAAGCGGCGATGAGAACTCCTCCCGCGGCAACATCCTTGGCCACCTTTGCCAAGGGATGGTACTCCGGGGAGACAAGATCCACGATGGCCTCCACCGCGGTGTTCAACATCTCGGCAAAGAGGACAAAGGAGACGGAGAGACAGAGCACCGTAAATTCCAGGGCCGAGATCCGGAGAAAGAGCACCGCCACCAGGAGCAGGATCGCCGAGCAGAAGTGGTATCGCATATGCTTCTGTGTCCGGGTAGCGTGGAGAATCCCCTGGATGGCGAAGTTGACCGAGTCGATGAACCGGTGTGTCACTCCGGCAAACCCTCCAGGCATCCCCTCCGGGTGAGAAGGGCAAATAGTTCCCGCTCTTTCTCTTCCATGCGCGTCGCCTCCTCCGGTCCGCTCCGTTCATGGTCATAACCGGCCAGATGAAGGATGCCATGGAGCAGGAGAAACGAAAGGCGCTGGACGTAGGGGATCTCCGCTTCGGCCGCCTCGCGGGCCGCCGTGGCCGCGGAGATGACAACATCACCCAGAACGTCGGGGTTGAGGCCGGAACACTCCCCCTCGTTCATGGCAAAGGAAATGACGTTGGTGGGACGATCCTTCCCCAGATAATCGCGATTGAGGGTACGGATACTCCGGTCGCCGACAATCGTGACGGCCAATTCGCTAGCGGACAATCCCAAGGCGTTTAAGGTCGTCTCCGCCACCGCTCTGAGTTGCCTGGCTCTGATCGGCAGACTCCTCTGCCGGTTCTCGATGGTGATCCTCAAGGTTTTTTCGCCCTCCTCCCCCCTTTTCCCTGCCGGCGTCGGGGTATTCGATCCGTTGATGATGGATTCCGGCCAGTATCCGGTTGAAACTCTTGGCGATCTCGTGAAGATTCTTCAGACTTAGTTCGCATTCGTCCAGCTGGCCGTCGGTGAAGATACCATTAATAATCTTTTGCACCAGCCCCTGTATCCGGGCCGGTGTGGGGTCCGCGAGGGTCCGGGAGGCCGCCTCCACGCAGTCGGCAAGCATGACCAGCCCCGCTTCACGGGTTTGGGGTTTCGGACCAGGATAGCGATACTCCGGTTCATCCACTCCCCCCTCCGCTCCCGCCTGAACCTTGGCTTTTTGGTAAAAGAAACTTATGAGGGAGGTGCCGTGGGTCTGTCGGATGATGTCGATGATCGTCTGCCCCAGCCGGTTCTGCCTGGCCAGTTCGACCCCCTCCTTTACATGAGCGATAAGGATCAGGGCAGACATACTGGGGGAGAGCTTGTCGTGACGATTGTCGCCGCCGGCAACATTTTCGATAAAATAGAGCGGCTTACCGATCTTCCCTATATCATGATAATATGCTGCCACCCGGGCCAGGAGAGGATTGGCATGAATCGCCTCGGCGGCTCCCTCCGCCAGGTTCCCCACGAGAACGCTATGGTGATAGGTTCCCGGCGCCTTGATCATCAGCTCCCGCAGGAGCGACGAATTGAGACTGGAGAGCTCCAGAAGCTTGATATCGGTGGTGTACTGAAACAGGTTTTCCAGAAGGGGAATCGTGGCGTTGACCAGGGCGGCGGTAACCACCCCACCGGCGGCGGCCAGGGCGACACAAAGGATTGACTGCATGGTCAGAAAATTATCGGCAAGGACCTGGAAGGAGAGGGAGAGGAAAATCCCCACCACACTCACCTTGATACCGGCGAGATAGATTGTCCCCCGATCCTTGCAGTGACGGACCCCATGGGCGCCGACGATGCCGGTCATGAGGGAATAGATGACTATGTTCAAGTTGTTCTCGAACATGATCCCGGCCAGCAGTGCGCAGACCGAAGTATAAACCAACGCCACCTCCGAATTGATGAGAATCCTGACGAGCATCGCCCCCAGGGCAAAAGGGAAGAGGTAGTAATAGTCGGTAACATGGATATAAGGAAACATTCCTCCCATGGCCGAAGTGACCGTCAGCGCCAGCCGAAGCCCCAGGAACAGACCGATGGTGATATAGGTAAGGAGGAGGAGATCCTTGCTTGAGGGGTCAAACTTCCGGATATTCTTGCAGGCGAAGCGGTAAGGAAAGAGGAGCATGATCAGCGTTAAACCAAATACCCCCAACATCGTGAAAAGCTGTTCGGCGCCGCTCCGCCTCTGATAGATCATCGTCAGCTTCCGAGCCTGCTCCTCCCGAATTTTCTCACCTTCCCGAACGATGATCTCCCCCCTCTTGACCTGAAACATGACCGGTGAGACTCCGGCCTGGGCATCAGCCCGTTTGACCTCAGTGGCCTCCCGGTTAAGGAGAAGATTCGGCTTCAGCATCCGGGCAAGGAATCCCTTGAGGAGAAGCACGTCGTGGGGCTCCCCTCCTTCCGGCAGGGGTGCGGTTACGACCAACCGCCGGGCCTCATCCAGCCCCAGGAATTGCTGATAATCCTGCGGCGGCAACTCGACGTCGCTCCCCTTGTCGGTGACGATCAACCCGTGTAGCAGATCATTGGCGAAGTGCCTCTTGTCCGCCACAATGACACGTTCATACATCTGGTTGGTAAGAGCCGTAATCTCGTCCGTAATCTGCTCATAGCGGAGGCGAGCCAAAGATTCCAGCTCCACCGCATCCACCTCGAAGCCTGCCACATCGGAAACCCTCTTCCGGAGCGTTCGTTTCACCTCCAGATCCGGGGAGAGCCTGGCCACCCGCACCAGCTCCAGAATGGATCCCAGTTGCTGCCGCAATTCGGCTGCCGCGGTCGTCGTCAACGCATACACCAGGGGCGCAGCCGCAGCGGCCTCTTTACGTTTCATCTCGGTGAGCTGCGCATCCTCCAGGAGATAGTTTTGCGTGGCCCTGACACTGACGCCGGCAATGTCACCGCTCTTGAAGCTGGTGGGTATGAGCTGTTGATGGGGGGTAATCAGGATGCTGAGGATGAGGGAGGTAACGACAAGAAAGATCAGCCGGCTCCACCGGCTGCTCACCTCGGCAGCAAAACGACCACCGAAGATGTCCAGAAGTATCCGGCCAAACCGGAGCGAGGATGTAGTAAAATTCTTGCCGTTATCGGAGGGCATAGGCTCGCTGATTCCGTTACCATAGACGCAGCAGATACTGAAAAAGATATCACTATAGTCTCACCCCGCCGCGAGTGTCAATGGAAACCAAATCGGAACAGTTAATTATTTAAAAACAAGCGACTCGTATTAGTCGATGGCAGAGGATCATCGGGTCAATGACTGTACCAGGAATTCCGTGAAGAGTCTCTTTTCACACCAACCTCGATTAGTTCTTTTTTTTTCCAGAGAAGTGGTTTATAGTTTCTGCGTTTTCATTTGTATACACCACACGCAAAGGGAGAAGTTCATGAGCGAAATTGCTGACATCTATGCCCGCGAAATTCTGGATTCTCGGGGCAATCCGACCCTGGAAGTAGAAGTTTTCCTGGAGTCAGGGGCAAAAGGGAGGGCCGCGGTCCCCTCCGGGGCATCCACCGGTATCCGCGAAGCGTTGGAACTGCGTGACGGGGATAAATCCCGCTACCTGGGAAAAGGGGTCCAAAAAGCCGTCGATAACGTAAACAACATCATCGCCGACCAGCTCATCGGCATGGAAGCCACCGACCAGGTGGGGATCGACAAGAAGATGCTGGAACTTGACGGTACCGACACCAAGAGCAGCCTGGGCGCCAATGCGATCCTGGGAATATCCCTGGCTGTGGCCAAGGCGGCAGCGGACGATGCAGGGCTCCCGCTCTACCAGTATATCGGCGGACCCAACGCCAAAGAACTGCCGCTTCCCATGATGAACATCATCAACGGCGGAGCCCACGCCGACAATAACGTGGACATCCAGGAGTTCATGATCATGCCCGCCGGCGCCCCGAACTTCAAGGAGGCGCTGAGAATGGGAGCAGAAATCTTCCATGCGTTGAAAGGCGTCCTCAAAGCGAAGGGATACAACACTGCCGTGGGTGACGAGGGGGGGTTCGCGCCAAACCTGAAATCCAACGAAGAGGCACTGGAAGTCATCATGGATGCCATCAAAAATGCAGGTTACGTTCCGGGCAAAGATGTGCTCCTCGCCCTGGACGTCGCCTCCTCCGAACTGTTCAAGGATGGCAAGTACACCCTGGAAAACGAGGTTCAGAAGGTGAAAACCGCCGATGAGCTCATCGACTTTTACGAAGACCTCGTCAACAGGTACCCCATCATCTCCATCGAAGACGGCATGGCCGAAAATGACTGGGATGGCTGGAAAAAGATGACCGACCGTCTGGGTAAGCGAATCCAGATCGTGGGAGACGACCTCTTCGTCACCAACCCCGCAATACTGAAAGAGGGGATACAGAAGGGAATCGCCAACTCCATCCTCATCAAGCTGAACCAGATCGGCACCCTCACCGAAACCCTGGATGCCATCGAGATGGCCAAGCGGGCCGGGTATACCTGCGTCATTTCCCACCGTTCCGGCGAAACCGAAGACACCACTCTGGCCGATCTCGCCGTGGCAGTGAACGCCGGTCAGATAAAGACCGGCTCCCTCTGTCGTACCGATCGGGTCTGCAAGTACAACCAGTTACTCAGGATCGAGGACGAGCTGGACAGCACCGCCGTTTTCCGCGGCGCGGAAGTGTTCTACAACATAAAGAAATAACGGCAGTTCCCGTAAGAGAGTACAGCCGGTCGGAAGGTCAGACCGGCTGTAGTTTTAGAGGCGGCACAACGACATGAACGGACAGACAACGATGAAATCGCTCCTGGTACACGGTTGTGCGGTACTGTTTCTGCAACTCGCGCTGGCAGGCGTCTCTGCTGCGCAGGAAGGTACCGTCGGTATCACGCTGAAGGATGCCATCCGCATGGCCGCGGAAAAGAATCTGGACGTTCGAGTCGAACGGTACAATCCGGCCCAGGCGGAAGCGGATATCCGAAGAAACTGGTCAATCTATGACTACACTCTCGCGGCTCAGAGCTCATACGGTGAAAACACCTCGGTGGGAATGGGGGCAATAAGTACGCTCAAGTCACTGGATCTCGGCGCCGGAGTAAGTCGCCTTACCCCCTGGGGAGGCAAGGTGCAGGTAGTATTGGACAACGGCTGGTCCAGAACGGAATACAACGGAGCGGCAAACCAGCCGGGAGAATATTTTTTCAACAAACTGTCACTTTCCGTCACGCAACCCCTGCTCAAGAGTTTCGGCAGGGAGGCCACGGAAATCAACATTTCCCTGGCCTCCTACAGCAAGGAGGCGTCACAGTATCAGTTTGTGACACGGCTCACCGGTGTCATAACCCAGGTGCGCACCGAATACTTCAAACTCTATGCTCTGCGTGAGAATCTGGAGGTAAACAAGAGTTCTCTTGTCCTGGCCCGGAAGATTCTCGATGAGACCAGGGGTAAGGTCAAGGCGGGAGTCCTCCCTGCCATGGAGATTCTCAACGCCGAGTACAACGTATCCACCAGGGAAAACGGGGTCATCAATGCGGAACGGACCCTGGGCGACGAACGTGATCTGCTTCGGACTCTCTGCCAGATCACCGATCCAGGTGAACTTGACCCTCTGGATTCACCCGTTACGACGTCATTTACCATTACCGAACCGGAGTCTATCCAGCGCGCCATGAACTCACGTCCCGAGTTGCGGCAACTCCGGGAGAATATCAACAGCGCCGAGCTCCAGGAACGTTTCCTGCGTAACCAGACCATGCCGGACCTCTCTCTCTCCGCATCCGGCGGCCTCCAGGGTATAGATCGCAATTACGGTAAACAGTGGGAATCCATAGGTCGCAGTGATTACCCGGTCTGGAACGTCGGCTTCACCTTCGCCTACCCTCTGGAAAATACCGCAGCCCTGAATGACGCTATCAAAGGGAAACTGAAAACCGAGCAGCTTCGCATCCAGGTCAAAAGTCAGGAAGAAATCATCGTCAATGAAATTCGCACCGCCATCAGAGCCGTCAGGGCGGGCTATAAGCAGTTGGATGTAACGCGTCGCGGCAGCGCCTATGCCGAAGAGGTCCTGAACGCCTATATCAAGAAAGCCTCGGTGGGGTTGGCCACCACCAAAGATGTGTTTGACGTGCAGAACAACCTGGTGGCGGCCAAGGGGGCCGAGATCCAGGCCCGGGCATCCTATGACAATGCCCTCACCCAGTATTGGAAATCCACCGGGGAGATCCTTCATCGGGAGGGGGTTAAGATTAACAGGGAAGAAGCTGACCAGCTCTACGGAAGGATGAGATAGGGATTTAACCTAAAAACGGCTTTTGAACCACTGAGGCACGGAGACACGGAGGAAATCACTGAGAAAATCCGATTCTTGGTTTTAACCCGAAAGTCTTGACCAATTCAGAATTCATATCAGTGTAACCATACGAAACGGCAAAGATTATCCTCCGTGTCTCCGTGTCTGGCGGACTGCTTTTTTAGGTAAATCGGTAAAGATGACGACAGAACGGCCTCCCGAAAAATTTCGGGAGGCCGTTTCCATCTGAAGAATCGTACATCAAGAGGAACAATTACTGCATTAGAATTATAACTAGATCTTGACTTCATCTCTGACTTCCAGTATTTTACCTAAAATCACATTTGGAGTACCACATGAGTCAAACATCACGTTTACCGGATGAACGTATTTGTCTTACGAAACTGTATTTTGAGGGAGAACGGAACGCTTATCAGTGTCTCGTTGACAATTCGCACATCTGCAACCACCTGATAAACTTCGGCCTGGATTTCAACTTGTGCATTCACCCTCATCGGGCTCGTCTGACGGAGAGCGGAGATGCGTCACACCATGATGCTATAATTTGAACTGCTGCACCAGGCGTTGCAGTGTCTCGGCGTTATCGTTCAACTGTGCTGCAGCCGTTGCCGATTCTTGAGCACTGTCCGAGGTCTGCTGCACCACCGTAGTAATCTGCTGCATATTGAGGGATATTTCTCTGGTGGTTGCCGTTTGCTCCTCCGCCGCACCGGCTATCTGATGAACTTGTCCAGCGACCTCATTGATCTGCTGAAGAATATCCCGTAACGCTTTCCCCGAGAGACCCGCCTCCAGGGTGCCGGTCTCAACTTCACGCACCCCTTGCTCCATGGCAAAAACAGCACCCTTGGTTTCATGCTGGATGGAGTTGATCATCCTGCCGATCTCGCGAGTGGCATTCGTTGTCCGTTCCGCCAAGGCGCGAACCTCGTCGGCAACCACGGCAAACCCCCTCCCCTGTTCGCCGGCGCGGGCGGCTTCAATTGCGGCATTTAAGGCAAGAAGGTTGGTCTGATCGGCAATATCTTCAATAGTGCCGATTATCGCACCGATCTGTTCGGAACGTTCTCCCAACCCTTCGACTGTTCGGGACGACTCCTGTACCCTCAGGGCAATCTGCCCCATGACGGCGACGGTTCTTTCCACCACATCGGCCCCATAGCTTGCACTGCGCGAGGCTCGCTGGGCGCCTTCAGCGGCCATCAAACAATTTTGGGCGATACTGTCCGAGGTCGTCGACATCTCTTCACTGGCGCAGGCAACGGCGCCAGCCTGAATGGCGACTTTTTCCGCACCGGTGGCAATGGCTACTGATGAACAATGAAGCTGGCTTGAAGCCGTTGCCACATTGGTTGAGGTGGTGGAAATCTGTGTTATTATCTGTTTCAGATTTTCGGTCATCTTCTTCATTGCAGACATCAGGAGTCCGGTCTCATCCGTAGAGGTCACCAGAACCTGGATCCCGAGATCTCTCTCAGCAATGCGCAGAGCGACGGCCATGACCTTCTGAAGCTGTTGGGTTATGCTCCGGACAATCCCTAAAAAAAGAGCTGAGACAATTCCTGTAAACAGAATACAAATTGCAATGAACAGGTTCCTTGACGCATTGAGTGTTCCGGCCGCCCGATTTTCAATCTCACTATTTTCAGTAGTACTCACTCGTGCAATTTCGTCTATGACACTCCGGTGAGCCTCATAGTAAGGTGACAGTATCGTGCTCATAATCCTTTCGCCCAGGAGACGATCGCCTTCTTTTAACGCCGGGAAAAAATCAGTTTTCGTGGCGTTAAAGAACGCAATGGCAGGTTCGTAGGATTTTTCCAACAACAGAGTCCTTATTTTTCCCGGCGGAAGTTTTTTATTCCAATAGTCATGCCGCTCTTCGTATATACTGCGAAGGTTGGCAAAACGGACTTCGTAGGACGAAAGTTTGGAGAGATCCCTTTCCGACAGTGCCCGGCAAGCGACAAGGTAGGCTTCGATTACATATTCCGGAGGTGGCAATATATCCGCGACCAGATCCTTTCCCCTGATAATTTCGCCGTAAATCGGTCCGTTGACCTTGATTTTATCCACCGTTACGCCAATGGACACCAGAAGCACTGCGGCTCCACCAGCAATAATAATTGCCACACCTGTCAACTTATGCTTGATATTCACACCATATCCCCCCGGACAAACTAACTCTGTTCTAGATATCATAACCCTCTGCAAATTACCACGTGATACGTACCATCAGGAGAAACTATGAGACAAGAGGAAGCAGCAGAATATATTACGCGCCTGAATCTGATTCGCCACCCCGAGGGGGGGTGGTACCGGGAGAGTTATCGCTCTGCGGAACAGCTCCCGGCGGAAGGATTGCCTGGCAGGTTCGGTGGCCACCGGTCGCTGAGTACCGCCATTTACTTCCTGCTGGTACAGGGAGAGATCTCCGCCCTGCACCGGATAAAATCCGATGAACTGTGGCATTACTATTCAGGTTCGGCCATGATCATTCATACCATTGCACCTGATGGAAAGTACCACCCCCTTCACCTTGGGCCCGACCTTGCGGCGGGAGAATCGTTCCAGCTCACCGTTCCGGCGGGATTCTGGTTCGGTGCGGAACTCAATGGAGAAGGGTTTTCACTGGTGGGATGTACCGTGGCGCCAGGTTTCGATTTCACGGACTTTGTCATGGCGGAACGTGGCCGGTTACTACAGGAGTTCCCCGGTCACGCCGATCTGGTAAGGCGGATGACTCGTTAGCAAATTTCCATTCCTACCCTGGCAACCAGCCGGCCAAGGCGATGTATCTGCGTTCAACGTAGCGAAGTAACATAAAAAAACATTCAGCAATCGGCTGTTTGGCCAGAGAGACATAAGGATCGGTTATATAGATGACACCGGTCCCGGCCAGACAGGTAGCCAGCACCCCCGTAAGCAACCGGTCATCCAGTAACACTACCTCCTCCGGGGTAGCTCCGGAGAGTTCCATGACTCGGAGGAGACCGTCGGGATAGGGTTTTTTTCTGACCCCGGCAATAAAATGAAACGAGGGAAACATCCGCCGAAAATAGTCGGCACGCTGCGGGTCCGGACGATTTGAAAGGATGAAAATTTTTTCCTCTCCCAGAATCACGGCACAGCGCCTGAGCCACGCGACGACTTCGGCGGTGGGTGCCTGTGCACCATGGGGAGCAAGGACCCCATCGAAATCCAGGACAAGAACGGTAATCCCCCGAGCTACCAACTCCTCGGGCTGAATCGCCACCGTCCGTTGCGGGATGCTAAAGCGGCGACAGATATCCGCCAACTGCCGTCGGTACGCTACACCCGCGGTAAATCCGTAAAAAAGAGATTTTATGACCGCTCCCCCCCCATACCGGAACCGATGATGGTCAGGATTTTCCCACGGCGAGATTCAACTCCTCCAGGAGTTTCTCCACATCGATATGGTGAACCCCTGCACCGTGCTCCAGTTCCTCAAAATCGGCTATCTGGCATTCGGGGCAGTCGAGGTGGTAGTTCGTAAAGACCTGCACCGTTTCCGGATGTTGCCGGATGATCTCGCCGATATGCATTTCCTTGGTTATCATGGATTCTCTCCCCAAAAACAGGTTAAGGTTGAGGTCGAGAAAACCAGTTTCCTCTACCTCAACCTTAACCTTAACCTGTTATTTCCTGTTTCTTACTTAAGATTCTTGATTGCCTCTTCGATCCGATCGACACCCTTCTTGATCGTCTCCAGACTGATGGCGTAGGAAAGCCGGGCGTACCGGTCGTCGCCAAAGGCAATGCCGGGGACCAGCGCCACATTGGCATCTTCCAGCAGATACGCGGCAAGGTCCGATGAGTTTTCGATCTTTTTCCCCTTGGGTGTACTTTTACCATAGATCCCGGAAAAGTTGGGAAAAGCATAGAAAGCGCCGTTGGAACGGAAACAGGTGACGCCGGGAATAGCATTGAGACGATCCACGATGTAAGTCCGACGCTTTTCGAACTCCGCCACCATGGGGGGAAGAGCTTCCTGGGAGCCGTTGAGAGCTTCCACTGAAGCCTTCTGAGCGATGGAGGTTGCGTTGGAGGTGGACTGGGACTGCATCTTTGTCATGGCCCCCATGATCTCCTTGGGACCACAGGCCCAACCAATCCGCCAACCGGTCATGGCATAGGCCTTGGAGACACCGTTGACCACGATAGTCCTTGGCTTCAGTTCCGGCACGACCTGGGCGATATTGTAAAAGGTAATGCCATCATAGATGAGTTTTTCATAGATGTCATCGGCAACGACCATGACGTGCGGATGTTTCAGAAGCACCTGTCCCAGGGCAATCAGCTCTTCTTTCAGGTAGGTAGAACCGGTGGGATTGCACGGAGAGTTGAGAATCAGATACCTGGTTCTGGGGGTGATGGCCTGCTCCAGTTGCTCCGGGGTAACCTTGAATCCGGTGACTTCATCGGTCATGATGAAGACCGGAGTTCCGCCGGCCAGGACAATCTGGTCGGGGTAGGAGACCCAGTACGGTCCGGGGATGATGACCTCGTCTCCCTCCTGGATGAGGGTTTGTGAAATATTGTACAGGGTATGCTTGGCGCCGCAGGCCACGGAGATCTCGTCACGACTATAGTCCAGGTCGTTGTCACGCTTCATCTTGGCGATGATGGCGTCCTTCAGGTCGTCGGCCCCACCCACGGGCATATACTTGGTGAAGCCACCATCGATGGCCTTCTTGCCGGCGGCCTTGATGTTTTCCGGGGTGTCAAAATCGGGCTCACCGGCGCCGAAGCCTACGATGTCTATTCCCTGAGCCTTGAGGGCCTTGGCCTTGGCATCGATGGAAAGGGTGGGCGAGGGCTGGATTTTGTTGACACGATCTGCGAGTTTCATGCTTCCTCCATAATAGGTGTACTTGAGTTGTAGATACCGGATGAATTCAGGAATTAACCTTTGTATTTTGCCACAAGAGCCTCTTTCACGGCGGGCGGCACAAAGCCGTCAATGGGACCGTTAAGGGAACCGACCTCCTTGACGATGGAAGAAGAGAGGTAACCGAAGGGAACCGAGGTCATCATGAAGAGAGTCTCCACATCGGCGGCGATACTTCGATTCATTTGCGCGATCTGAAATTCATACTCGAAATCCGAGATGGCTCGCAATCCCCGGATGATAACCGAAGCGTTGCAGGAACGAACATAGTCTACCAGAAGTCCGTCGAAGGTGTCAACTGTAGCCCGGGAGTTTGCCGACAACACCTCCCTGATGAGATCCACCCGCTCTTCGATATTGAAGAGGGCATTTTTCATGGAATTGCGGGCTACGGCAATGATGACCCGGTCGAAGATCCTCAGTCCACGGTCGATGATGTCAAGGTGCCCGTAGGTTATGGGATCGAAGGAACCGGGATAAACTGCAACGGAACGGGGCATAAATCTCCCTAAAAACAGGTTCTAGGTTCGAGGTTCCAGGTTCTAGGTTCCAGGTTCTCGGTTCGGGATCTCAACCTTGAACTCTGAGCCTTGAACGTTGAACAGCGCGATGGTGGTGTCACCATATCGCCTCCGGTCACATTGTTGGAGAGTCCCGAAACTCTCGGCCAACTCCTCTCCTGTGGCAAACTCGGCAATCACCAGAGCACTGTCGTCCAGGAGTCGCGAATCGGCGAGGCGTCGCAGAAGTTGCGCCGTAAGTCCCTGGTGATAAGGTGGATCCAGAAAAACAAGCTGAAAACGTTCACCGCCCTCTTCCAACTCACCCAGCGCCGCCAGGGCTTCCCGGGCGAGCACCCTCCCCTTCCCGGCAAACCCTGTCAACTGGATATTTCGGGAAATAAGCTCTGCCGACTCCCGATGATTCTCTACGAAAAACGCCGAGCCGGCACCACGGCTTAACGCCTCGATACCCAGGGCGCCGGTACCGGCGCAGAGATCGAGGAGTTGTATCCCCTCCAGACTCCCTTCACGAGAGAGGATGATACTGAAGAGCGCCTCCTTGACCCGGTCCGCCGTGGGACGAAGACGTCTACCCGGCGGAACCTCCAGCTTACGCCCCCGGGCAGAGCCGCTGATAACCCTCACCGCGTCGCACCCAGTCGCTGGGCCAACCGGGTCGCGCTCCCTTTGGCCCGAAACGCAGTAAGAAACTCACGCGCCTCTCGATAGGCCATCTCGTTAATAAGAGCGATATTCTCGTTGGGGATACTGTCGATTTCTTCCTTATAGACACCGGTGGCATGCTTGATGTCTCGACCGTTGGTGCGCGCCCACCGGCGCATCTCATCCATCAGTTCAACCGGGAGTCCCGCATGGGCCACGTTCTGCCAGAGGGTGCCGATATTCCCCTTCCGTATCCCATACTCCGCCAGCCTCCCAACGATCCGGAGAGGAGTCCCGGTGATCCCGTGCTGAACCAGGCCGGCCACACCGAACTCCCGCACAGTACGAAAGATCGCGCCGGTCAGATCAAGCTCGATACTGACGGCCTCCCCCTCCAGATAGTTACCCCTTTTGGAACCGTTATTGATGGAGAGAAGAAGCGGCCGGACATCCCGCTCAGCCAGACCGGTGAGGAACGCTCTGGTCTCCTCCACAGAGGTAAGCGGAGCACTCTTTTCCCCCGCCTTTGGCTCACCCAACTCAACCTCCAGGCCGAACCCCTCCTCCCGGATCAGTATCGCCAATCTTCGGACGATATCAATATTCTCCTCCATCTGGTTGAAAGACGCATCGATGGCAAAGGAGGTAAAACCCGCCGTCAGTTGCGCCTCCAGCAGCCTCTCCGCCTCGGCGAATTCGCGGGGCGTTGCATCATGGACCGTGAGATGATCGGCGTGGATCACAAAGGGACGGGTAAGGTTGAATCGCTGGGCATAGTCGATGACCGTACTGGCGAAAAGTTCCGGTGTCTGCCCGGTATAACCGCCGTCAAGCCCACCCTCAGTTTTGGTGAGCTCGAAAACAACAATGGCATCCAACTCTTCGGCAGCCCGCATGATTCCGGGAATAACATGGTGAATCCGTGGGTTACACGCCATTATAATGGCGGGATCGTCCTGCAGGGACGAAAAGACATCGGCTCCGTTGAGGAGACAGACCTTCGAGGAACTCCCCAGCTTCTTCCTGATGCTGTCGGGTACCGCTGTCGTGAGTTCAAACATGATGAGACCTTTGCATAAAAGGAGTAAGTAACCGAAAAAACGTTCTGTCAGTTACCACGAAACCTTCTCCCCGTCAAGGAGTAGTTTGGTATTGACACCCCGCCCTGGCCGGAGTTTAATAGAGTCTCACCTAGTAGGGGCACGGCGCGCCGAGCCCCGGGAGAGTACGTCTTACGAACTTCCTTGGTCCGTGATGACAAAAGGAGCTTTGTTCATGGAACGCCCCGACCTGGCCGGCTACGCGGCCCTGAGCGCCGCATCTCGCGGCCGCAAACACCCGGAAGAGTTGCGCGATGGTCGACCCGCCTTCGAGCGGGATCGTGATAGGATCATCCACTGCGCCGCCTTCCGCCGCCTTGAATACAAGACCCAGGTCTTTGTGAACCACGAGGGAGACTATTACCGAACCCGCCTCACCCACTCACTGGAGGTAGCCCAGATCGGCAAGGCCATCGCCCGCCAACTCCGTCTCAACGAAGAACTGACCGAGGCGCTGGCTCTCTCCCACGACCTGGGGCACACCCCCTTCGGTCACACCGGCGAAGACGTCCTGAACCGGCTCATGTTCGATCACGGTGGCTTCGAACACAATTTGCAGAGTCTGCGGGTTGTGGACGAACTGGAAGAACGGTACCCGGACTTCAACGGGCTCAACCTCTCCTGGGAGGTCCGGGAAGGGATCGTCAAGCACTCCTCTCCCTATGACCGTCCCCTGGGAATCATTGCCGAGTTCCTCCCCGGCATCGTCCCCACCGTGGAAGCCCAGATCATCAACTATGCCGATGAGATCGCCTATAATAATCACGATATCGACGACGGGCTCAAGTCGGGATACATCACCCGCGACCAGCTTCGCGGAGTCGAACTCTGGCAAGAGGTCTGGCGCCGGGTCATGGCACGGCACCCGTCGCTGGACCAGGAACGGGCGACCTATCAAACCATCAGCGCCCTCATCGGCTACCTGATCAGCGACCTGACCCTGACAACTGAACTGAATCTCAAGGAACAAGGGATCGCCACTCAGGATGATCTCCGCAGGATCAATCGCCAGGTGGTAGGGTTCAGCCCCGAAGTAGCCCGCAAAAATCGTGGGTTGAAGCTTTTTCTTCTGGAGAACCTCTACCGACACTATAAGGTGGAACGGATGAGGGTCAAGGCCGAGCGCTGCCTCGCCCATCTCTTTGAGAGCTACATCCAGCACCCCACCCTTCTCCCCCGAAAGTATGGTCTGAAGATGGAAAATTTCGGTCGCGAGCGGGTGGTCTGCGACTACATCGCCGGAATGACCGACCGCTTCGCCCTGGACGAGTACAAGCGGCTCTTTGATCCCTACGAACGAGTCTAACGGACGTCGACTCCCGAGTTCAACGTTTGCATTCGAGAATCAGGCGAGCAGACAACAGGTAAGGAGAATAGCATGAAAAGAACAACAGCTTTAACAGGGCTTTGCATCCTGACCGCGGGACTCGTCTCTGCGCCCTGCTTGGCCGCTAATGTGGACATCGGCGTGAATATCAACATCGGAAACAGCCCGGTTCGGCAGTACGCCCCGCCGACGGTATATGTCCCGGCCCCGGTGAGGATCGACTCTCCCCCCATGTTCCTTGCCCCCCCATCCCTGGGGCTATCCATCGCCGTCGGAGTCCCCTTCGATATGTTCATGGTGAGCGGCGCCTATTACCTCTACAAGGAAAATCAGTGGTACTCCGGCCCACAGTACAGCGGTCCCTGGAGAATGGTCGCCTACGGGAAACTTCCCCACCAGCTCCGCAAGCATAACATCGAAAAATACCGCCAGGTTCGGGATCGGGAGTATCAGTCATACAACCGGGATCGCGACCACTACCGAGGCCGGTATTATCAGGCAGAGCACGAAGGTGGCGACCGGCATCGTGAGAAGGGCGGCAGGGGTGAGCACTCCGGCAGGAACGAGGGGCGCGGTGATCGGGAGGGGAGAGGCGAAGGAGAACGCCACGGCGAAGGTCGCGGAAATGGTGAAGGAGATGGCAAACGGCACTAAAAACACGGGATATATGGCGGCCACCCCGGAGATCGGCTCCGGGGTGAAAAACCAGCGACAGCACCCTGTTTTCACCGCCGAAATGCCACCTCACCATTTCTCATGGCAGCACTCTATACCACCTTGGCCCTTGCCCCTTTCACCTTTTCCTTTACCTGTATCGGCAGTTCCAGCTTCGGCTCGGTGGCGGCACGGTAAAGGAGGATAGTCCGTCCAAGGATCTGAGCCACCTCAGCCTCGCAACCCACCGCAAGGATCTGCGCCACATCGTTACGGTCCAAAAGACAACTCTCCAGAATTTTCACCTTGATGATCTCATGGGCCGACAGAGCCTCAGATGTCTCTCTGAGCAGCGCATCACTCACCTCCCCCTTCCCCACCGTCACCACCGGGCTGAGCCCGTGTCCGATCCCCCGCAGGAACCGCTTCTGTTTTCCCGTCAGCATGTATCTCCTCGCTTGACTCCAAAGTTACGAACGCAACACAAACGTTCTACAAACTTTGTACCATAATTCAACAAAAAGAGCGTATGAAAAGAGGTATCGGAACAGATACTAGTCGATATCTCGGGACATCGCGCCTACCATTGGATGCGACAAACCGAGGCTAACTATTGTCACAACTCACCCCAGTTAATTCTTTTTATTAAATATTTTCCGCAATAAAAGTTGTTGACATAAAAGATAGAGTATTCTAGCTTCAGGATCGCACACACCACCAAGGCTCTGAAATTTATCACTAGAGATCTCACAGTAAAAAGCTCTTTTATTTTTTTGTATACACTATAATATACCGGTTTATCGCTGCTATTTATCTGCTGCTTCATTTTGTATCTTTATTGTTTGCTTCACGATATTATCTATGATAACGTGTTTTTAAATATCCGTATACGGTATCCACCTCAAACCGGAATCAGACGAAACGGGGGCACAGGCAACTTCCCGGGTAAGACTGAAGAGATAAAAGAGACGTTGTCAACGGGCCCCCTGGCCCAGAAGGAGTTTTTCATGTATCTGAGTAAAAAACAATCAGCAGGCAGGAACGGCATTTTCATCTCCCTTTTGGTAACGATCTTCGCCGCCACGATACTGCTGATGACACCCCTCCCTCTGCAGGCGGCCGGAAGCCAGTGGACGCCACTCGGTCCCTATGGTGGCACCGTCACCTCTCTGGCAGCCAATAAGCTGAGCACGATGCTCTATGCAGGGACCTCCTCCAGCGGCATTTTCAAAAGCAGTGATGCCGGGCTGACCTGGAGTCCCAGCAACAGCGGTTTGACGAATCCCTCCATCCAGGTCATCTCCGTGGATCGAACCAATCCCTCCATCGTCTATGCAGGGGCGTCCGACGGACTCTACAAGAGCCTGGACGGCGGAACAACCTGGAGCTTCACCGTTTTTCCCATCAAAATCACTAACATGAATATCCTTTCTCTGGCCGTCGATCCGGTCACTCCCTCCATTATCTATGCGGGAACCAATGGCGGAGGCGTCCTCAAAAGCACCAATTCCGGCGCCGGGTGGAGTCAATATCTCGCCGTGGGGAATGCATACGTCACGGCTCTGGCCATGGATCCCCTCACCACGACGACCATCTATGCAGGAACCAACGGCGGGATCTTCAAGAGCCTTGACGCCGGCGTCACCTGGAAAGCAGCAAGTACCGGATTGAGCAATCTTTTGGTGAAGGCTCTGGCCGTAGATCCCGTTGCCGCAACCACGGTCTATGCGGCAACCGGCGGGGGAATCTTCAAGAGCATCGACGGAGGAGTCACCTGGATCGCTGCCAACAGCGGGCTGAGCAGCACCACGGTTCAGGCAGTGGCACTGGATCCTGTCACAACGGCAACGATTTATGCGGCAACGACGGGGGGTATTTTCAAGAGCAGTGACGCCGGTGCGACCTGGAGCGCGGTCAGCTCCGGATTAAGTAGCCTCTCGGTGAAAGCTCTGCTCGTCGACCCGGTTACTTCGGCCACGCTCTATGCAGGGAGTTCCGACGGAGGGGTATTCAAGAGCAGTACCGCGGGTGGTGCGTGGAGCGCGATCAACGCGGGGTTAAACGGTATATCGGTTCAGTCCCTGATCATGGATGCGACCGCCACCGCCAACCTTTTCGCGGGAAACTCCACCTATGGAGTATTCAAGAGCGCCAACAAGGGAGGGCTCTGGAGTAACTCATCCGCCGGTCTGACCTCCATTGCGGTCACGGCGCTGGCCGTTGATCCCCTGGTCTCAACTACCATCTATGTGGGAACCTCGGGCGGCGTTTTCAAGAGTAATGACTCGGGGGGAACCTGGGGAATAATAAACAGCGGGCTGACCACAACCTCGGTCAAATCAGTGGCCGTGGATCCGGTCACCCCCATCAACATCTACGCGGGGACCATGGGGGGGGGGCTCTTCAAGAGCAGCAATGGGGGAACATCCTGGGCAGCAGCCAATACCGGTCTCCCCACTCTCTATGTCAATGCAGTGGCGATAGATCCGGTAACGCCGACCATCGTATATGCCGGCACCATGGGAGGAGGAATCTACAAGAGCAGCAACGGGGGGACGACCTGGAGCACGGCCACTATCGGTCTCCTCCCTGCGACCACCGCGACGATCAATGTCCTGGCTATAAATCCGGTCACCACCGCCACCATCTATGCCGGAACCAACGACGGTCTTTTCAAAAGCAGCGATGCAGGAGCAACATGGAGTGTCGCCAGCAGCGGGTTGTATCACATTGCCCCGGCCATTCGGAGTAATCCCATCCAGGCCCTGGCCATCGACCCGGTCACCACGAGCACCCTCTACCTTTTTGTCAACGCGGCTGGTCTCTACAAGAGCCTGGATGGCGGCCTCACCTGGGGAATAATGACCCCCTCCCTGAGTAGCGCCAGCGTCTACTCACTCACCTTCGATCGGGTAACACCGACGCTTCTGTATGCCGGCGCTAACGACGGCGTATACACTCTCGATACGTCCCTTGCCGGTTACGTCGTGACCTTCAACAGCAACGGAGGGAGCCCCGTTCCCAGCCAGACCATTTCCCTCAACGGCACTGCCTCTACACCGACTCCCCCCACCTGGACCGGTTACATCTTCGCGGGATGGTTCAGTGATGCCGCGTTGACGACCCCCTTCTCCTTTACTACGGCCATAACCGTCAACACGACGCTCTACGCCAAGTGGACGGTCAGCGGCACACCTGTCCCCCTGGCCATCACCTGGGCCAAGCCGACGGCCATAACCTATGGAACCCCCCTCTCGGCCACCCAGTTAAACGCCATCTCTTCGGTACCGGGAACTTTTGTTTATACCCCCTCAGCCGGAACGGTTCTCGGAACCGGAACTCAGACTCTATCCGCGACCTTCACCCCCACCAATACGTTGACCTATGCCATTACCACCGTCCCGGTGTCACTGGTGATCAACAGGGCGACCCCGATCCTCTCCTGGCCCGGTATCGCCTCGGTGCCGGCGGGAACGCTCCTTTCCGCGTCTCAGTTGAACGCCACGGCCTCCGTGCCGGGGACTTTTGTCTATCTACCGGCAGCGGGGGGAGTACTCTCCACAGCCGGAACCCAAATTCTCTCACTGACCTTCACCCCGACCGACACGATCAACTACGCCAACGCCGCCGCCTCCAACGCCCTGACCGTAACCGCCGCCGGCGCCACAGCTAGCCGTATCAACGTCGCCCTGGCAGCCAACGGCGGAGTGGCCACCGTATCCTCCACGATCAGCGCAACCAACTATCCTCCGGCATCGTTGAACAACGGCGATCGGGTAGGAGCAACCTGGGGAACCGGGGGAGGATGGAACGACGCTACGATCAACAGTTACCCGGACTGGGCTCAGATCACGTTCAACGGGGTGAAGAGCATCGATGAAATTGATGTATTCACTCTTCAGGATGCGCTGACCGCATCAGTGGCCCCCACCGCGACCATGACCTTCGCCAAAAACGGCATCACCGCCTTCGACATCCAGTACTGTCCTTCCGGTGCAACCTGCACCATCACCGGAACCACCGGATGGGTGACGGTACCCGGCGGCAGCATAACCGGCAACAACCTGGTCTGGCGCAAAGTGACGCTGACATCGCCGGTAACAACCGACCGGATTCGGGTGCAGGTGAATGCCGCTCTGGGTGGGTACAGCCGCATCATCGAAATTGAGGCGTACGGCGCCACCACCGTAGTGACTCCCACGCCACAGACGATTACGTGGGCAAATCCTGCTGCCATCACCTATGGCACCCCCCTCTCCGCCACTCAGTTGAACGCACTCTCCTCCGTGCCGGGAAGTTTCGTCTACACCCCCGCCGCCGGACTGCTTCTTCCGACCGGCAGCCAGAGCTTGAAGACAACCTTTACTCCAACCGACCTGATCACCTACACCGTTGTTACCGCCTCGGCAACCATCACCGTAAACAGGGCTACCCCGATTATCAGCTGGACGGTTCCCTCTGCGGTTCCGGCAGGAACCCCTCTCACCGTCACCCAGTTGAACGCCACCACCACCGTGCCGGGAACCTTTGTGTATACGCCCGCGGCCGGAGCTACCCTGGCGGCAGGAAGCCAGACCTTGTCGGTTACCTTCACTCCCACGGACAGCGTCAACTACAACACCGCCACAACCTCAGTTATCATGACTGCCACCGGCACGGGTATCCGGAGCAACGTCGCCCTTTCAGCCAACGGCGGGGTGGCAACCGTATCTTCCACGAACAACGCGACGAACTATCCTCCGGCATCGCTTAACAACGGTGACCGGATAGGAGCTACCTGGGGTGCGGGGGGGGGATGGAACGACGCCACGATCAACAGCTATCCGGACTGGGCGCAAATCACCTTCAACAGTGTAAAAAGCATCGATGAAATCGATGTTATCACCCTGCAAGACGCTCTAGCCGCGTCAGTGGCCCCCACCGCGACCATGACCTTCACCAAATACGGCATCACCGCCTTCGATGTCCAATACTGCCCATCAGGGTCAACGTGCACCATCAGCGGCACGACGGGATGGGTGACGGTGCCTGGCGGCAGCTTCACCGGCAACAAGCTGGTCTGGAAGTCGATCCTCCTGACGACACCCGTGACAACTGACCGTATCCGGATACAGGTTAACGCCTCGCTGGGAGGTTATAGCCGCATCATCGAGATCGAGGCATATGGCAAATGATTGTTTTTGTGTAGCGGTCCGGATCGCCTCCTGCAGTCAAGAGCCCCCCCAAACAAGGTTTGGAGGGGCTTTTTGTCGGCCTGCCCCGGATGACGACATAGCCATGCTCGCACAAAATAGTTGACAAACGGTATCTGGCTATATAGATTAACATCAAACGGTAAGACATCGATACATTCACAAGGGGACCATGAACCTGAACGATGAACAGCTTTCCCTCACCCTGAATGCCTACACAAAGCTGATGCGTGCAGCGGAATCGGTCACCAGCAGGGTACATCGTCCCCTTGGGACGTACGACCTCACCATCAGCCAGTTCGGCGTCCTGGAGGCGCTGCTGCACAAGGGTCCACTCTGTCAGAGAGACATTGCAGCCAAGATCCTCAAGAGCACCGGTAACATCACCATGGTGATCGATAATTTGGAAAAGAGGGGTTTAGTGCGCCGGGAGAGGGATAACGAGGATCGAAGGTATCTTTCCATTCACCTCACCAGTGAGGGGAGCGAGTTGATTGCCCAGGCATTTGCAAGAATAAGGATGGATATCTGCGCAGAAATGAGAAGGCTTACCCCACAGGAACAGGAACAACTGGGTATCCTGTGCAAAAAACTCGGATTGAAAGGAGACCCTCCGGAGCACGTTAAAATTTGAGGACAACTACTATTACCAACATCCCAACAGCAGCAGATCAAAGGAGAAGATCATGAAACGGCTTATCTCATCTATCATCACCATAGTCACACTCGCCCTGCCGATTATTGCCTCCGCAACCACCTTGACCATTGATCCCGAGCATTCCAATGTCGGATTCAAGGTCCGCCACATGATGGTTTCCAACGTAAAGGGAAATTTTGAAAAAATTTCCGGAACCGTTGACCTCAACGAACAGGATATTACCAAGTCAAAGGTAACCGTTTCCATCGACACCGCTTCCATCAACACGAATGTTCAAAAGCGGGACGAGCACCTGCGAAGCGCCGAATTCTTTGATGTGACCAAATTCCCCAGCATGGCCTTTGCCTCGAAAAAGGTGGCAAAGGCGGGGAAAGATCGGCTGAAAATAACCGGGGAACTGACTCTGCACGGTGTGACCAAGGAGGTTGTGCTGGACGTGGAAGGACCGACTCCGGAGAGCAAGGATCCCTGGGGCAACATCCGGCGCGGGGTAACAGCCACCACCAAGATCAATCGTAAGGATTTTGGTTTAATCTGGAACAAGGCACTCGAGACCGGAGGCGTTGCCGTGGGGGAAGAGGTGACCATCACCCTGGAAATCGAGATGATCAAGAAATAAGCTCCACTCTTCGCCTGAGAATGTCGAGCCGGGATGGCGACCGTTTGCG
>CAIUUR010000360.1 GCA_903902345.1 uncultured Geobacteraceae bacterium
ACTTTGAAGACGCCCTGGTGGAACTTCTCTCCCACAAAGGTTGGGAAAAGAATGTCCTCATGTATCCCACGGAAAAGGTTTTGCTGGCCAACTGGGCGTCCATTCTGTATGACAACAACCCCTCAATAGATGACGATGTAGTCGTGCTCCTGGGCGATTTTCGAAATCTGGAGGGTGTCGGTGATGAGGTAGCTTTTGCCCTCCAGAGTAAATGTCCAGGTGTTATCGCCGTTGTCCACAGCGCTCTCCAGCAGGGTTTCGAACAAAGCGGTCTTGACCATCATAGGATCTCCCTCCGGTAACTGACAGATTTCTGCCACTCTAGCGGTCGCGATGGTTCCGGTCAAGGCATAATGCCGTAGCGTACTGTAGTAGGTTTCAGCAGAGAAAGGTGCGTTATGAAGCAGCCTGAATTTCCCATACGGATATTTTACGACGGTAATTGCGTCGTTTGCGCCACCGAAATCGAGCACTACCTGCGCCATGAACGGGACGGTAAACTTGCAGCCATTGATATCAGCACCCCGGATTTCTGCCCGGACGAATATCATATCTCCCTGGCGGATTTCATGTACGAACTGCATGTCATTGATCGTAACGGCAACATCTACCGTGGCGTAGAAGCATTCTGGGCGATCTGGCAGGCATTCCCGGCCTCAACGGTGTACGGACTCATGGGCGCGATTGTCACCGCTCCGTTGCTGAACAGGATAGCTCGCCTGCTGTACCAGGGGTTCGCACGCATCAGACCGTATCTGCCCAAAAGAGATAACTGTGCCAGCGGCAGCTGCAATATCCGCAGGAGGCGTTAAACCGCCGGAAGCTGTGACCAGCGGCGTTAACGCCGAGATCAAGGGATCGTCGTCCGAGAGAAGATCGGGAAAACATGAGAGCCGACTCCTGCAAAACCAACCGGGCTATCACGCACGATGCCGTATCCTTTGTTTCCGTAATAATCCCGGTTTTTAATGATGTTGAGTCATTGCTGACGTGCCTACGAGCTCTGGAGTGTCAGACTTATCCAAAACATGCTGTTCTTTCGTAGTGTTCTCACCGATTGTATGCCTCCGTTGCGGTTTGCAGCTCATGCCTGTTTCGATTCTCGACTGCGTGGGGGAAATCAAAAATTGAAAGTTTGCTTCATCATGTTTTTTGTGAGATATGTGAGCCTCTGGGAAAAGCTGAGGCTCAAATCGGGCATTGGTGGCGCAGAATACAAGCAAATCAGATACTAGCCATGATGACCTGTCCCACATTCAGAGGAGTTCTCAACCGGATCTCCTGGCGTCTCGGGGACCCCGTTTGGTGGATTCAATGCATGATCGGCGCTCGTGACGGGGACTTTGCCGCACGGGTGCGGAGACGCATATTGTTTGACCGAAATCCCCTGTTCATTACTCTCGTTGACAAATATGCGGTGAGTGCCGTTGCTGCGGCAAAGGGTATAGCCACGTCCAAACTGCTGCATATTACGGATTCGGCCGAATCGCTGCTGGAGCTTGATCTTCCCGACAACTGTTTCATCAAGGCCAACCATGGCAGCGGGTGGAACATACGACGTTCGGAGGGGCGCTTTGTTCTCTTTGCCGATGGGAGTCGAATACAACATGCGGGAACAGTGGTTGGTGAATTGACCCGAGAACAAACCGTTGATTGCTGTCGGGCATGGCTCGGACGCAAATGGCATCGCCGCGAATGGGCTTACCAGCAGGTACGACCACGCATACTTGTTGAGGAAACGCTCAAACCTTCTGATGATGGCGAACTGAGAGACTTCCGGTTCTATACCTTCAACGGTTCAGTAAAAGCCATCAGCATCGGTTCTCCCACCTACAGAAGCCAGGGGCTTAATGTTTTTTTCTACCCCGATTGGCACGTCATCCCCCTGGAGTCAGGTTCAATTACCTTACCCGATCCGCTGCCGGTAAGACCCGCCTTGCTGGATGACATGATTGCCGCAGCGGAAGCCCTCGGCGCCGGAATCGATTTTGTGCGAGTTGACCTGTACGACACGGATCAGGGGATACGATTGGGTGAGATCACCATCTATCCCGAATCCGGCTATCGGGATACTCCAACAAAGAGCCGTCTGTTCAACCGATGGCTGGGAAACCAATGGAAATAACTGCCAACGCCAATCATCTCCCCGGAACCGCTGTGCAATCATTCATAAAAACCGTTCTCCAACGACTGTTTCCTCTGCCTTGCCTTCATTACAGGGCATATGTCAATCTTGTTAAAAACAGGAATTCATATCTGTATTCAACAGGATGGATGCGAAGTCTTAAAGAACGAAAGCCGATAGACAATAACGGGTTGGCGATACCATGGATGAACTATGCCGTTATCAGCTTCCTTGAAGAGAGACTCTCGGTAAAAATGAATATTTTTGAGTTCGGAAGCGGCTACTCCACTTTTTTTTACGCCAGAAAAGCAAAACACGTAACATCAGTGGAATGTAATGCCGAATGGTTTAATTTTGTGCAGTCACATGTTCCGGAGAACGTACTCCTTCTTTTTCAAAAGAGAGATATCGACGGAGAGTACTGTCGTCTGATCGGTTCAACGGGATATTTATATGATATCGTCGTCGTTGATGGCGTAGATCGAGTGAATTGCGTAAAACAGAGCATTTCGGCGTTAACACCGGAAGGGTGCATACTCATTGATGATTCGCACATGGATAATCATCAGGAAGGGATTGACTTCGCCAAAATGCATGGATTCAGGGCGTTGCATTACGAAGGGTTGAAAGCTACCGGAGAGGGTGTCGACAGAACCACGATTCTCTATCGCGACGGAAATTGCCTTGAAATTTAAGGGTCCGGAATGTCGCATTCATTGCCGACTGGATACGTTGCGGCCAATTTAATGAGTATAAACATGGGTTTAAAGATCGTACACCGGTATTATCTTTTTGAGTACAAGGTGAAAAAAGCCTGGTGGGCGTTTTCCCGGTCGTCGGCGGATCGAGCCGATCTGTGGGCAAAAATACTTCTTCGCCAGTGGCCAAAGGCGCGACGCTTGTCACGTATGTACCGGATCACCTTGGCGCGATCCCCCCGGGTGGTGACGGTAATAGGTTCCTTGGGAAAAACAACCACCGCGCGGGCAGTTTCCGCCGCTCTGGGACTCCCCGCGGAGACGATCAACGGAAACAATGAGTACACCTATGTCGCGTTAGCCCTGCTGAGAATCCTTCCGTGGCAAAGGCACGGTGTCATTGAGGTCGGCATCGGGGGAAAGGGGCAGATGGTTCAGTACAGTTCTGCCCTGCGTCCCGATATTGTCGTGGTAACATCCATCGCCAGTGAACATATTCTCTCCCTGGGGAGTCTGGAAGAAATTCGCGAAGAAAAATCAGTAATGGTTCGCGGTCTCTCTCCGTCGGGAGTGGCGGTATTGAATGGTGACGATCCTCATGTGGTGTGGATGAAGAACTCCACCATGGCGCGGGTCATTACCTTCGGCTTCGGAGATGCCAATGATGTTCGCGCAAGTGATCTCAGGTTCGATTGGCCGTTTGGCATGCGATTCCGGATACATGCAACTGGAACGACGAGAGAGGCGCGAACGCGGTTCATAGGCCGTACCTTCGTATATTCGACCCTGGCCGCGGTGGCTGTCGCCCTTGCGGAAGGATGTCCTCTTGATTTGATCCTTGCTCGGCTGGAGGGGCTCCAGCCTACACCTGAACGGCTTCAGCCTCTCCTGCTGGATAACGGGGCATGGTTGCTTCGTGATGATTTTAAATCAACCCTGGAAACAGTGGATGTGGCTCTTGATGTGTTGGAACAGATTCCGGCGCGACGCAAGTTCGTGATCCTCGGAGGTGTGACTGAACTTATGGAAAACCAGGGGCCGGTCTATCGCCGTCTGGGCGCTCGGGTCGCAGGAATTGCCGATAGCGCCATTTTTTGGGGCACCAAATGTCAGCCTTACGCATCCGGAGCGGCAAGAGCCGGACTACCCCGCAGCGCCATAACGAAAGCCGACCTGAACTTCGATAAGGCTCTGGCCGCAATTCCCCTGGATCTTGGACAGGGAGATGTGGTTCTCATAAAGGGGAAACCGGCTCAGCGTTTGGGGCGATTCGCATTGGTTCTCATGGGGCGAAAGGTAACGTGCAAAATTTCTTCTTGTACCTTGTTTGACTCCATACGCTGTGACAGGTGCGATTTACTGGAACGGGGCGAACATTAAGTTTATCTGGATGAGAGCCCCACCAAAATCCAAGTTATCAATACATCCGGTGAGTTTTTTCAAGGATTCCGGCGAGTGGCTCTCCGTCAGATACGGCTGCAGTCGAGCATAGATCTCCAGCGCTCCCAGGTCACGGTCCATCAAAAGCCGGGAGAATTCCGATACTAGTTCAGCTACTGCAGTTGGGGCGACCGCCGGGTCGGCGCCCGCTACTGACGCGGACTGTTTCTCTTCCAGGATGCTTGCCCCCGCCAAGAGCGCACAGAGGTGGGCGTCTGCCGATGGCAGATGGAGGAGTGCCGCGGCAGTATCTCCCTGTTTGAGCGCCACCTCCAGGTTGTCGGCAATGGTCGACAACGCCGTTGCACCCAGATTCCCTGCAACACCTTTCAAGGTATGGGCCACCCTTCGGGCTCCCTCCACGTCCCCCGTGGCAACACGCTCCCGGATCAGATCTACATCGCCTTTATGCTCCCGGCCGAATACGATAATGAATTCCCGGTAGGAGTCCCAGGAAATATTCAACCGGGTCAGCGCCGATTCCACATCAAGACCGGGAAGTGTCGTTGACGCATCTTTTGACTCTGCCGCTAACCCGGTCTCGGCAGAGAATTTCTGAGGAGCGTGTTCCGATGCCGGTGGCGTAACCCAGCGGATCAGGACTTCATGCAACCGGGCAATATCAATTGGTTTGGTCAGGTGATCGTTCATACCGATACTTTGACATCGGTGGCGCTCCTCCGCAAACGCGTGTGCGGTCATGGCAATGATCGGCAACTCTTTGGCAGTGAGACGTTCCCGGATTTTTTGGGTCGCTTCGTAACCATCCATCTCCGGCATCTGAAGATCCATGAGGACCGCGGCAAACGGTTCTTTGGCCGCCAGCACTGCTGCCACCGCCTCGACACCGTTAGCCGTTATCGTTACCGCGACACCGACCTGTGTCAGGACGGTTGTAATGATTTGCTGGTTGACGCTGTTGTCTTCAACCACCAGCAGACGCGCCCCTTTGATCCTCTGGAGGGCTTCGGTTGAGATGGTCCCCTCCGGATCTTTGCCGGTCATTCGGGACTCATCGCCAATCTCGAAGGGGATCGTCACCTGGAACGTGCTCCCCACGTCCGGCGTGCCATGGGCGCTGATTTTCCCACCCATCAGTTCGGTCAACTGCTTGCAGATGGAGAGACCCAGGCCACTCCCGCCATAGCGCCGGGTAGTGGAACTGTCCTGCTGGGTAAACGGCTCGAAGAGTCGTTGGATGTGATCAGGGGACAAGCCGATGCCGCTGTCCTTGACGATAAAGGTAATGAGCGCCGTCTCGCTCTGTTCACCTCCTCCCCGTTCCTCCGGGGCTACCGTTACGTCAACGGCGCCGCGCTCCGTGAACTTTATTGCATTTCCCACCAGGTTGATGAGAATCTGTTCCAGGCGGTGCGAATCACCCCTCAACCAGTCCGGTGTGTTTGGGCTTATTTCGGTCCGCAGCAGGATACCCTTGGTGGCAGCCAATCCGGTGGTCAGGTTTACTACCTGATCAAGAGTGCGGCGAAGTGAAAAGTCCGACTCTTCCAGTTCCAGTTGTCCTGATTCGACCCGTGACAGGTCGAGGATATCATCAATGAGTCGAAGGAGAGAACGGGACGACCGGTTCAGCGTGGTCAGATACTCCTCCTGTGTACCCGATAATTCCGTCTGCGCAAGTAACCGCCCCAAACCCATGATGGCGTTCATGGGAGTCCGGATCTCGTGACTCATGTTGGCCAAAAACTCACTCTTGGCCCGATTGGCCATTTCGGCCGCTTCACGGGAGTCGATCAATTCCCGCTCAACGTTGATGCGCTGCGTGATATCGCGAAAACTCCAGACCCGACCGACGATTTCGTCTCCAAGTTGTTGCGGCTGGGAATACCGTTCAAAGACCCGGCCATCCTTGAAGTAGATGGTGTCCAGGGAAATCGTCTCCGGTTGGTGATAGAGTTCCCTAACCTTTGCGGTGAATGACTCGGGGTCGATCAGTTGCGGCAAGGCATGGGCCTGTAGCAGGGTTAAATCGTCATTGCCGATATCCTTATCAACTATCTGCCAGAGATCGAGAAATTTTTGGTTGCAGGTCGTGATGCGACTGCTTCGGTCAACCACGAGAATACCGTCAGCAGTGGATTCAAGAGTTGCAATCTGGAGTGACAGTGATTTGAGTGTGGTCGCTTCCGCCTGTTTCCGTTCGGTGATGTCGGTTTGCGTCCCGATGACGCGCATAATCCTGCCATCTTCCCCATGGCTGACCATAACACTCCGGTCAAGGATCCACTTCCAGCTGCCGTCCCCGCAGAGGAAGCGATGTTCGTGGACGTAATCGGGGCGTACGCCATGGAGAAAAGCCTCCATGACAGCCAGCATTCCCGACAACTCTTCCGGATGCACCCGTTCCCGACCGGTCGCCACCGTACTTTCGACACCCTCGGCGGCCATGCCGAAAATCTCCCGGCGCTGCGCCGAATATTCAATGTTATCCGTCGGTACGTCCCAGTCCCACACGCAAACGCCGGTGCCGTCCAGGGCAATTTTCCAGTTTTCGACGCTTTCCCGCAGTTTTGTGTCCAGTAATTGCTGTCGTTGCTGCTCCAGCAGTTCGCGTAGCCTGATGTTCTCGAGGGCGACACTTGCCGCGGGAGAGAGTCCGTTACCGAAAACCAGTACGGAGACCACGGCGTTGTTGTGGGTGACGGTACCGTTATCCGTCAGCCCCTGTTCGCCAAAGCTGAAAAAACCGGTCAATTGTCCGTCAAGCATTTCGGCCATGAGTTCAAGTTCACGGGTCACGTTGCCGGCGCCGATGACTCTGGGGCGGAGTGCGCAATAGGCAGTGATTGCGCAGACCGGGGTGGTAATGCCTCCCCGCATGACCGCTTTGCGGATCGCATTCTGCCCGGCACAGACCATGTCGCCGGTCACTGAGCTCATGAGGATCAGGACAGTACCCGGAACCACCGGCCTAGTGACGGCTATCCCGCCTCGCGGAGTGAAATAGCTGGCAACATTGATGCTGAACTGACCCAGCGGATCGGCCCTCCCCATGGTGAAGCCTGTCGTCATGGTCAGGTGTTTGCCTGCCAACTCAGCTTGTGAACAACCGGTGATCCGGGCATATACCGTAGCCGCCGGCTGGTCATCCAACTCCAGGATTTCATGCCCATCGGCACGGGTGACCGTGGCCCGCAGTCCGGTGGGGACAAAGCCATGGTCCATGGCGATACCATACTGCAGTTGAGTCTCAAAAATGGCCAGGACCATGCTGTCGGCATGGGCTTCCTCGTCCAGCAGGACCCAGTTCTCCGTCATGCGCCAGTCGTCGGCGGTTGATCCGCCGAACAGTGGCAAGCGACCCAGAGACCTCTGGGTGATCGCTTCGAGGATTTCGTAGCTTTTCGAAGTCTGGGAGCGGGTATTGCCCGGCGAGAAGAGCACGGCAAAGACCGACGTTCCCGTGAGGGTCAAGTCGTTCCAGAAAGTCGGGTCGGTAAAATAGGGAGCCAGGGCCGGAGTTTCAAGAGCCTGGTCCACCGCCTTTTGCCAATCTGCGGAAACATTTCGACCCACCCCACATGACACCTTCAGGTATGCCGAGGCCAGAATTGTCACAACAACACTCTGCTGAAGTGACGTGACGCAAATCTCGCCGGCAGTGGTGGCCCCAAACAGCGGGACTCCGGGGAGTACTGCCCGGATCCCCCGCAGCACGGCAGGGAGATCATAGCTCGCGGCGGCAAACACCATGACTGCCGCCACCGGGCAGGTAGAGATGGCGGCGAGAGCCTGACGGGCTGCCGCCATGCCGGCGGCTGCAGAATCGTCACCATCTGCCGAACCTTGTCCGCTTTCAAATAGTAGGGGAGGATAAATTATCATAATGTGAAGACCCCGGTGACATCTCCTGGCCGATTCTCAAAACCATACGGTTGGTGGTTCATCTTGACAATTCTCCTGGACAGCTTCCGGGCGACATTGGACTGAGGGTCGAGGATATATACCGTTGATGCCGTAGTGGTGGACAACAACGGTTCGTTGTTCCGGGTGCTGTAGCGTCAGAATTAACCCGTTTTTCATCCTCCATTTTGCCCTACGATTCGGCAGGGTACAAGAGAATATATCCGTTTTTTGGAAAACAGAGAGATTAAGGGGTGTGCCCTCGTTAAGCTGCTGACCCTGGTCGGCAACGCCAAAATCTTCGGTGGTACCATCCGGAACTACAGCGCTAATCCGTTCCGGAGGGTCGAGCTGAAATACCAGTTGGCCGGCAGCGCCGATCACGTGGCTGCCATGCAGCTCCTCAAGGAGCGCGTGGCGACAGTGGTTAATGTGGTGGCGCAACCGGCCGTGGAGGTCGAGATCCTTGAATTCACCTTGGTTGGGCCGGTCCTTGCGGTTCGTCCCTATTGTCATACCGATCACTACTGGCAGGTCTATTTTGACGGAAATCGGATCATTCGCGAGTCCCTCAACGCCGCCGGTTTCCCGGCGCCGATGCCGGCGCAGGTGGTGCTCGTGCAGAACCGGTAGAGTGACCACAATGCAGAGCAACAGAGGCGAGGGAGTGCTGCGGGTTATCACCGCAGGTTAGGTGATTCGCGACAATATCTATACCACTCGTGCCCACCCGCTACAAACTGGGGGTGGAAGGACCAATAACAGAGGCCGATACCCCTCTTCGCTACACCCGTTGGCATATCGCCCCTGTCGTTAATGATGATAACCTCAGTTGACAACCATGGTGTATGCTGTATTTTGAAAAAAACAGGGCGGTAACGGGAGGAGTAGCATGGCCAAGGCTCTACGGTTTCACGAATTCGGCGGCGCCGATGTCCAGCGCTGGGAAGATGTTGACGTGGTTGATCCGGGGCCGGGGTTGTGGAGATGGTGGGGGAGGGGGTCACCTTCGAGCAGGGGGCGGCAATGATGCTCAAGGGGTTGACGGTTCACTACCTCATCCGGAGAACCTATCGGGTGAAGAAGGGGGATACGGTACTGCTGCAGGACGCGGCGCAAGCTCAGCGTGATCCGGAGTCGCGGGCAATCACCGGTTCCGGCATACTCCTCCCGCAGTAGTTTTCGGTTGTTGTCATCCGGATGCAAGGCTGCTTCTTCAGGGAGACGGGAGAATATATGGCTATGGTAACATCGTTTTTTGTAAGGTCCGGCATCGGAGCCCTTTCCCTCGTTTTCATGCTGCTTCTTTTCTGCCGGTCGGCTGAGGCCACACCCCGGATTCCCGCTCTCAAATGGGAAAAAAGGTCCGACTGGGTCAGTGTCAAGAGTGATATTTCTCCCGCCGCCGTTGGCGACGGCAGGGCGGATGACACCGTAGCGCTCCAGAAGGGGCTGGACCGGATGACTCATGGGTCGGTGCTCTACCTCCCTCCCGGGACGTACCGAATCACGAAGACACTGGTTAATCGTCATGCCGCCCGCCTGTCCGGTCTCCTGCTGGTTGGTCATGGCCGTGATACCAGAATCATCTGGGACGGCAAAGCCGGCGGCCGAATGCTCCACGATGCCGGCGCCACTCACAGTCGTTATGTCGGTTTCGTCCTTGACGGCCGGGGCAAAGCCTCGGTGGGACTATACCATCAGAACGAAGCGAGCTTTTTCGAGACGGAGGTCCGGCATCAGCACCTGGCATTCCTGAATTTTACCACTGCCGGAATTCTGGCGGAGGGTGATCCGGCGACGGCGGAGGTGATCATCGAAAACTCTCTTTTCGAGAACTGTCGCCGCGGCATCGCCTGTCTCTCCTTCAACGATTACGACTATACCATCGACGGGTGTGAATTCCGGCAGTGCGGTAGCGCCGTGGAGTGCGTTCATGGCAATGTGTATCTGCGAAACTGCCATTTTCAGGGGAGCAGCGGCGCGGATCTCATTCTCAAGCCCGAACATGGTTCATCGGTGCGGCGCTGCAGTTCGGTGGGCTCCCATTCGTTTATCTCCTTTGCCAATGCCGTTTCGCCCCTCACCATTCAGGATTGCCATGTCGAGGGATGGACCGATCCGGACGGGGCCATCTCCCTTTCCGGAGCGCCGGTCCTGCTGTTCGACTCCGTCTTCACCAAGCCGCCGGGGGGGAGGCCTCCCGTGAAACTCCATGGTCTGGGGGGAAAGCTATTCATCTCGGGGAACAGCTTCCCCACCACCGCTGGACTCCTCCAGTTCGGTCTGCCCCGGAAGGTCTATGAAATTCCAACCGGACGACGCAGTGGCGCCGTTGTCTCGGCGTCGCAGCATTTCCTGCAGGAGAAGGTGAGCGTGCCGTCGGCGATCTTCGATGTGAAACGGGATTTCGGGGCGCGGGGAGATGGCGTGTCGGACGATACTACCGCCATTCAGAGAGCCATTGATGCCGCACGAATGCATGGCAAGGGGGGGATGGCCTATCTTCCCTCCGGTGTGTACGTCGTCAGGAAGACGCTGAACATTACGGGAGGGAACTACACCGTGGGGGGGAGCGGTTTCAGGAGCGGTCTGCTCTGGAAAGGGGGAGAGGGGGGAACCATCATTTCGGTGCATGACCCGCAGAATCTGGTTCTGGAAAACATGGCCATCGGCAACCATGATACCGGTCTCTCCATGAATAACGGTATCGATATCCTGCAGAGCGGCAGCGGCAAAGGATCAGCCATGACCTATGATAACGTTACGGTTTTCGGGATGTATCAGAATAAGCCGTATCTGAAGGGGCTCTGGCTCAAGGGGTTGGGCAAGGAGTCGACGGTTCTCATTCGCCAGATGGAGGGGAATATTCATCTGGTGGATTCGGCTCAGGCGACGATTCTGCTGAACAATACCTACGAAGGATCTTTGGTGGTGGAAGGAAAGGATAAGCGTCGGGGGGGCTTTCTGGGGGTGCTGACTCATCTGAGTACCTCCAGCGACTACGCTCTGTATGTCAGGGACAACCATTCTCTGGTCGCCAGTGATTTCTTCATCGAGCAGACGGAGCATGGTTTCCTCCTTGAAGGGAAAGGGGATGATCCTCCCGGACGGATTACCATTCAGTGCGCCAAGATGCACCTGAGACCGGCTGCAGGGGGTAATCCGGCCTGTGATATTCGGGAGTACGCCGGCGCCGTTTTTCTCGGCTCACCGCAGTTCTACGTGGAGCCGAAAAGGGTGCTCCTCCGTCACCAGGGGGGGCGCCCTCTGGATCTCTTCCTCTTCGCCGGAAGTTTTTATCAATCGGAACTGGCGGTGCAGAAGGGAGAGTCGGCGCGGGTGCGGCTGGTGGGTAATAACTCCGTCACCGGGGCACTTCTGGGGAGCCAGGTGACGGATGAGATGGGTGGGGATACCCTGCAGCGTTTGGCTGAGGCGCTGGATGATCTGCGATTGCTTGGGGAGCTGGACCTGCGCCTCAATCATTAATTCGGAGTATCCGCATCTTTTGAATTGAGTAATTGCCTCGACTGGGTATAGTATCCGCCACTCTCTTTTTTGATATCGTCGTACCGGGAATCCCATGCCCTTTTTTTCATTGTCCGCGCAAACTCCTCACCTGCTTCTCTCTCCAACCGGCATGCTTCCCGTCCTGAAGCTCTTCCTTCTTCCCGTGGGGGGGGGAATCCCTGCCGGTGTTCTCCTTGCCCGCGCCAATGGCCTGGCTTGGCCCTTCACCGCGGGGCTCTATCTGGTCTCGGATCTGGTTCTTGCCCTTGTTTTTGAACCGATCCTCCGGTTTCTGGCGCTGTTGGCGGGAAAGGTTCCCCTTCTCACTCGTTTCAGCACGGCTCTTAAGGGGGTAACGGCGCGTAGCGTGACGCATTTCGGTGGCACCAGCGCCGGTCCCCTGGCGCTGGTCATGATTGCCTTTGGCGTGGACCCCATGACAGGACGCGCCACTGCGCTTGCCGCGGGACACGGATTCATTGCGGGATGGGCTTTCGCCATTGCCGGAGACATGCTCTATTTCGCGGTCATCGCGCTGACCACGTTGCGTCTGAACTCCTACTTTCGAGACCCCAACAGCACGTCGCTGGTCGTCCTGGGGCTGATGTTTTTCGTCCCTCTGCTGGTACGTTATTTCCGATCCGGTCAGCTTCTTCCGAAACAGTGAGCCGGAGGGTAGATGGCCCGCTGCTGTCCATAAAAAGAGTTGGCGGTAATGTAGCGTACTCCGATCATTGACCGCATAATGCTTGACAAACTGCCCCCGGTGAGGCTACTTTTCTGTGCGTAGCAACCTCGTCATTGACACTCTGCATCGATAACCTCAAGGCTTAGGCCCCGCATTGGTGCGCGGAGTGGGCGGCCTTGCAACGCATTTCTCATGGGTACGACAATGGTCAAGAACGAAGAGAGTTCAAACTCCGGTGAGGCAAAGAGCGAGCCCCGTAGAAGGAAGCATCGTTCGGAAACGATGAAGAAGTTTTCCCGGATGACCCGTGATCGCCAAAGGGTGATGACCGCTCTCTTTTATCTGGCGCTTGTTGTCGTCTTCCTTATTGCCGGGTATACGTTCCTGTTTACACCCGGCAGCTTCAGCACCGAGTAGCTCACAGTTCATATCTTCTTTGAGAGATACCTTATGGCCATTACCTGGCAGACCAGTCTGTTCACGGGGATAGAAATAGTTGATGAGCAACATAAGCGGATATTCGCCAAATTTGACGAGTTTTTCGAGGCCTGCGACCATGGCGCCGCCGGTCAGGATCTGGAATGCCTGCTGACCTATCTCAAGGATTACACGCAGGTGCATTTCCATGATGAAGAGGATTACATGGCTGGCGCACTCTATCCGGAGTTCGGGCGCCACAGGGAATTACATCGTAAATTCATAACGGATTTGTCGGTGCTGGACAAGGAGATCGGCCAGGAGGGTGAGGTTCGCCAGATACACATTCTGACGACCAAGCGCCTGTTGATTCGATGGTTCATTCAGCATATACGTCTTGAAGACCGGAATTTTGCAGCATATCTTGTGGAACAAAATTCGTTTCCCACCTCCCCCTGATCAGAGAAGTCGCCCCACCGCTTCCTCTGTACGCCGGATGATCTCCTCCGGGCTCTCGGAGGTGAAGCGGAGTGGGGGGCCAAAGGTCACCGTCACCTTCCCCCGCCGGGGAAAAGCGCTCCCCCTGGGGAGCACCGTCTCCATCCCCCGGATCCCCACCGGTATCACCGGTATTCCCAGTTCCCGCGCCATGAGTCCCATCCCCGGACGGAAGGGGAGCATCTTTCCGGAGCTGCTCCGTTCTCCCTCGGGGAAGAGGAGGATGCTGATGCCGGCGTCAGCCAGTTTTCCCATGAACGCCACCGTGGGGCGAAAACCGCTATCCTGGGGCAGGGGGAAAAGGTTGAGCGCCAGGGTGCCGTAGTCGTAGGTGAATCGTTTCCAGGCACGCTGCCAGGGATTGCGGAAGTTCCGGAAGAAGAACTCGGCCCAGGCGGCAGTGGCGGTGCGGTAGCGCCGGGAGGGAGGGAGAGCGAACATGACGGCGGGTTGATCCAGGTAGCTCAGGTGGTTGGCGATGAAAAAAAGCGGGCCATCCAGTTCCGCCAGTGTTTCCCGACCCCGGACCTCCAGCGTGACGAAGAGTCGGAGTAGGGGAGCGTTGAGGCAGAGGTCGCAGAGTCGCCGGAGGGTGCGGACCGGTGCGCTGTTGGTCCAGAAGCGGAACCGGTGGCGGGGGGGGGGGATTGGCCCCCGTTTCCGGATCAGCTCCCGCAGGTCGCCGAGTCGGCTCCGGGGGCCGATGAGAGTCTCTTCCAGGTCCAGCCGGAATTCCTGTTCCAGGGCGGTTACCAGCTCCAGCCGGGCGATGGAGGTGAGTCCCAGGTCGGCCACCAGGAGTGACTCTTCCCGGACGGCATGAACGGGTGAGCCGGTGATCCGGGCCACCAGCCCCGTGAGCCTGTCAGTGGTACTCCCCCCGTCTCCTTCCTTCGTAGCTTTCAGCAGTTCTCGTACCTTGAATTTCTGCACCTTGAGGGTGGTGGTCTTGGGGAACTCTCCTTCCCGCCAGAGGGAGATGCCGGTGATGGCATGGAGCGGATCAAGCTTCAGGTTGGCCTCGGCCATGATCTCGTCCACCCTTCTCCCGCTGTCGTCGGGGATGATGACCGCGTGAACAGTTTCCCCTTCTTCCCGGTTCAGGCCGATGACGCACGCTTCCCGGACTCCGGGTAGTCCGGCCAGGAGCGCCTCGATCTCGTCTGGGTAGACGTTGACTCCGGCGCCGGTGACGATGAGCTCCTTGCTCCGGCCCTTGATCCTGAGCCAGCCGTCGGGGAGGAGTTCTCCCCGGTCGCCGGTATGGAACCAGCCGTCGGAGGTGAAGGCCTCCCTGGTGGCTGCAGGGTTTTGAAAATAGCCGCCGAAGATGTTGGGACCCCGGGCCTGGATTTCCCCACCCACCAGCCGGATCTCCACCCCGGGGAGGGGGAGCCCCACGGCGCCGGGGAGTTGTCGGGTGAACGTGGCGGCGGTGAGGACCGGCGAACACTCGGTAAGGCCGTACCCTTCCAGTACCCGGAACCCCATCCCCCCCCAGAAACGGGCCAAGCCGGCGTCCAGCGGCGCCCCACCGGAGACGAAGAGGGTGAACTTTTTCCCGAAGGAGCGGTGGATGGGGTAAAAGAGAAGCCGACGGAGCGGCAACGGGAGCCCGGCGGTGGCGGTCCGGATTCGGGCGAAAAGGCGCTCCAGACCGTGGGCCGCCAGTTTTCGCTCCAGGGAACTCTTCAGCATGAGGAGGAGACGGGGAACCAGGATCATGGCACGGATATCCTCTTCCCGGAACGCCTCCATGAGTGCCGACGGTTTGATGGTCCGGAGATGGACGATGCACCCCCCCCGGGAAAGGGGAACCAGGAGTCCGCCGATCTGCTCGAACATATGGGAGAGGGGGAGGACGGAAAGGAAGACGTACTGGGGACCCACCACCGGGATATGCTCGTTTACCTGCCGGAGGTTGGCCGCCAGGTTGCCGTGGGAGAGCATGACCCCCTTGGGGTTGCCGGTGGTGCCGGAGGTGTAGACCAGCTGGGCCAGGGTGGCCGGCGTGGCGGGGAAAGGAGTCGCCGACGGGTGATGGCTGGGGAGCCTGAAGAGGAGCTCTTCCAGGAAGATCGTCACCGGCGCCGCTGCCAGCCCTTCCCCCTTGGCCTCCCCCTGGAAGGCCAGGGTCGAACTCGTCAGGGAGGCAATGGTCTCGGCCCGTTCCCGGCCGGAGGTGAAATCCACCGGAACGGCCACCCCTCCCCGGGCGAGAATTCCCCAGAAGGCGATCACCCAGGCCGGGGAGTTGGCCCCCCAGAGAAGCACTCGGTCACCAGGCCTAACTCCCTGCTGTTCCAGGAGGGAGGCGCAGCGCAGCGCCCCCTGGTACAGCTCTTCATAGGTCGTGATGAACCGCCTGACTCCGGTTCGGTGAATCATGGCGACGCGCTTCCCGTGGCGGGGGAAGCTTTCCAGGAGATCGATGAGGGTTTCCATCTTCCCTACTCGGGGTACGCCGGTCGATGGGTGAAGACGTAGTCATTCCCTTTCACCGGGGTATGGCAGCCGAAGCACTCCTGAACGAAACCGGCATCCTTGCCGTAGGGTTTTAGTTCGGGCCCCACAAAACGGGCGAACCCCCAACCTCCGGTGGCGGCGTATTTCTTCGCGTCCTTGATCATGAATTCCACCTGGACGAATTTGTCCGGCTCCACGGCCACGGGAAAGCTGGGATGCTTCCGCACTGTCCAGGCAACCTTGGCCATGACGGCGCCGTCGGGGAAGGGACGGGTTCCCCTGGTCATGGCCTGTACCGCGACGTCGTTCCCCAGTACTACCCGTAGATGGTCCTTGTCGGGGCGATAGGAGGGAGCGATAATCTGCCAGCTGGCATACCCTTTGATCAGGGAGATGCCGTTGGGGGTTGTGGGGAGTTCCGTTGCGGTGGCAATGCCGGCCAGGAGGGTAAGGGAGATCAGCGTGAGATACCGTTTCATGGCAGTTCCTTTCCGATGGATGGTTTGTGGAGCGTGAGCCCCATCATAGCAAATTTTAAACAAAGTAAACAATAGAACCTTTATTGTTGACAGGTGGAATGTTCCCGATATATGTAATCACGTCCGAAGGGGTTTTTACTCACTCGGCTCACTATCCCACAGTATGGAGGAAAAACGGATGACAACAAGGAACGTACTGAAAACGGGTCTGCTCGCTGTCGCCCTGCTGGTGGCGGCGTTGGCTACGACGCTGTCGGTTTACGCCGGCGAGGGGAGGCCGATTGCCACGGTGACCATCCCCCCGGCGCCGGAACTCTTTGCATCGACTCCCCCGCCGCTGACGGTGACCCAGTGTGGTCAGTGTCATCCCGGAGTTTTCGCCGGACTCAAGGATGAGGGGGGGCGTCACCGTTTCGATTGTCAGAAGTGTCACGCCACATTCCACTCCTTCAGTCCCAAGAAGATGAACTGGGACGGAATCATGCCCAAGTGCTCTTCCTGTCATGCGGAACCCCATGGCAAGGGGATCACTGACTGTGCTTCCTGCCACGTCAACCCTCACACCCCCAAGAAGGTCGCCATGGAGACACGGTTGCTGAACGCCTGTCCCCAGTGCCATGTTTCACCCAAGGAGCAGCTCGTCAAGTTCCCCAGCAAACATTCTCAGCTTGCCTGCCAGACTTGCCATACCATTCATGGCTATAAGCCCAACTGTATCTCCTGCCATACGAAGCCGCACCACGGAGGAGAGGTTGTGGGGCTCTGCACGTCCTGTCATCAGGTGCACAAGCCACGGCAGATCACCTACGGAAAAGATGCCTCCGCGGCCACCTGCGGTTCCTGTCACGGCAAGGTCTACGCTACCTGGCAGAACAGCCCCAGCAAACACGCCAAGGTCAATTGCGCCGCCTGCCATCACCTGAAGCATGGGTATGTGCCGCAATGCACCGAGTGTCATGCGGCGCCGCACAAGAAGGAGTTCCTGAGCCGCTACCCCAGATGCCTGACCTGTCATCTGGATCCCCACAACCCCCCGGCCAAGCAGGTGAAGTAACGGTCTCTACGTAGTACGGACGCGGATGAACTGAGACAGCCCGCGAAAGCGGGCTGTCTCAGCTTTTGGGTAACGGTTGACGATTAACGGAACTATCCCATGACCGAACTCCTTGTCATCATGACCCTCATTCTCGTCGCCGTGGCGGTGGCGCTCCTGCTGCTCCTCCTGACCAGGAGCGGTCGGCCCGCCGCCCCCCTGGAGGCCCGTCTGGATACCCTCGCCCGGGGACAGGAACTGCTGGAGCGGACCCTGCGGGAGGAGTTGGCGCGAAATAGGGAAGAGTCCTCGGCAGGAAGCCGCCAGGGGCGGGAAGAGCTGTCGACCTCCTTCAAGGAGTTCGGTGAGGCGCTGCAGAAGCGGAGCATCGAGATCGCCCAGTTCCAGAAGGCCCAGCTGGATACCTTTGCCGATCAACTGAAGAACCTCACCGGAAGCACGGAGCAGCGGCTGGAGAAGCTCAGGGATACGGTGGAGAGCCAACTCCGCCTCATCCAGGAAGATACTGCCGGGAAGTTGGAACTGATGCGGGCCACGGTGGATGAGAAACTGCACCATACCCTGGAGAAACGGCTGGGTGACTCCTTCAAACTGGTGAGCGAACGGCTGGAACTGGTTCAGAAGGGACTGGGGGAGATGCACTCCCTGGCCAGCGGGGTGGGAGACCTGAAAAAGGTGCTGACCAATGTGAAATGCCGGGGTACGCTGGGGGAGATCCAGTTGGGGAGCCTGCTGGAACAGATTCTTGCCCCGGAACAGTATGAGACCAATGTGGCCACGAAGAAGGGGAGCGCGGGGCGGGTGGAGTTTGCCGTGAAGCTCCCCGGACGGGACGCCGTCCAGGGGCACACGGTCTGGCTCCCCCTGGACGCCAAATTTCCCCAGGAAGATTACCTCCGGCTGCTGGAGGCCCAGGAGGAGGGGGATGCGCTGCTGGTGGCCCAGGTGGGGAAGGAGCTGGAAAGGTCGGTGCGGGAGTCAGCACGATCCATCCGGGACAAATACCTGGCTCCCCCCGACACCACCGACTTCGGCATCATGTTTCTTCCCACCGAAGGGCTCTACGCCGAGCTCCTCCGCCGTCCCGGACTCTTCGAGAATCTCCAGCGGGAGTACAAGACCATCCTCACCGGTCCCACCACCCTGGCTGCGCTTCTCAACAGTCTCCAGATGGGGTTTCGTACCCTGGCCATCGAGAAGCGTTCCAGCGAGGTCTGGACCATCCTGGGGGAGGTGAAGAGCGAATTCGCTCTATTTGGGAGTATCCTGGACAAGACCTCCAAGAAGCTTCAGGAGGCGAGCAACAGTATCGACAGTGCCGCGGTCCGCTCCCGGGCCATCGAGCGAAAACTGCGGGAGGTTCAGGCGCTCCCCTGCGCTGAAGCTGTTGCGCCGTCAGAGAGCCCGGCTCTTCCCCATGAGTAACGGGGTGAGCCGGTAGTGGGGATCTTTTCCGCTCAGGCGGGAAGGAAAAAGGATGTCAATAGTTTTGATGAGAGGGTATGCTTGTGCGAAATTCATGGCGGTATCTGCGTTCTTGTGGAGCAGCGGCTGCACCTTCAGAGGAGATGACCAATGAAATCAGTAGCTGGAATTACCGGACGAGCCATGGCATCGGTCCGATTACTGCGGTTCGTTCCGGTTGCCGTGGCGGCGTTTCTGCTGACGGCCTGCGCCACCACTTCCATGGTGGACAGCTGGCGTGATCCCAACTACAGTGGGAAGGGGTTCCACAACTTTCTCGTGGTGGGGATTACCAAAGATCCGGGAGTCAGGCGGGTCTTTGAGGACATCTTTACCGCCGAGCTGAGAAGCCGCGGTCTGCAGGCCACCGCCAGTTATTCAGTCACCCCCCAGGAAGAGCCGGTTACCAGGGAACTCCTGGCACAGGCGGTGAAGAAGACCGGGGCCGACGCCGTTATCACGACTCGGGTTGTGGATATCCAGCAGCGGGCGACGGTAACACCCGGCTACGTGGAAACGTACGGTCCCGGTTCCTATTCCCATCGCTATCCCCAGCGGGATCTCTACTCCTACTATGGTGCTTCCCAGATCATCCAACCCCCCACCGTCCAGAGTTACGAGGTGGCGACCCTGGAGACCGTCCTCTTCCAGGTCGTGGATAGCGCCATGATCTGGTCGGGGACCTCCACGACCTTCGAGACGAAGCAGGCCGTTACCGTCAGCAAGGATCTTTCAAGACTCATCATCCAGAGCCTGATGAAGGCGGGGCTGATCTGAAAAAGGAGCAGGAACAACCGGGGGGGTCAGAGGTCGAGGATCATGGCGTTTTCGTCGCAGTCGGGAAACTTGACGCACTTGACGCAATCCCCCCAGACCTTGTGGGGGAGTTCGGATTTGTCCACCAACCGGAAACCGAATCGGGCGAAGAACTCCGGTTTATAGGTGAGACAGAAGATTCGTTTCAACCCCAGTTCGCGGGCCTCATTGATGCACGCATACACGACCTGGCTCCCGATCCCTTTTCTCCCCGCATTCTCCGAAACCGCCACGGAGCGGACCTCCGCCAGGTCGTCCCAGACGATATGGAGAGCCGATACCCCCAGGATGGCGCCATCCTCCTCGACAACGTAGAAGTCGCGGAGCGCTTCATACAGTTCCGACAGGGAGCGGGAGAGCATATCCCCCCGGGAGGCGAAGTGGGTGAGGAGTTTCTGGATGGGCTTGACGTCGGCGATGCGGGCCTTGCGGATCATGCTGCTCTCCCTTTACTCGTTACATTTTCTATCATTTCCCGTGCATGGTTTCGGGTGGTCTCGGTGATGGTGATTCCCCCCAGCATCCGGGCCAGTTCCTCGATGCGGGCGGCGTCATCCAGGGGAACCACCGTGGTGGAGCTCCGTCCACCCTCCACCTTTTTCCTGACCCGGAAGTGGTGCTCTGCGTAGACCGCCACCTGGGGGAGGTGGGTAATGCAGAGGACCTGCTGTCCCCCGGCGACCTTCCGTAGTTTTTCTCCCACCAGGGCCGAAACGGCGCCGCCGATGCCGGTATCCACTTCGTCGAAGATGAGGGTGGGGACATCGCTCTCGGGATGGAGCTGTTTCAACGCCAGCATGAGACGGGAGAGTTCGCCGCCGGAGGCGATGCGAGCCAGTGGGCGGGGCGGCTCTCCCGGGTTGGGGGCGAAGAGGAATTCCACCCGGTCCAGACCGGTGGGACCCGGTTCGTCAAGAGGGGTAAGGTCGGGGAGGAAGAGGGCGTTTTTCATGGCTAGGTCGTGGAGTTGACCGGTCATTGCTGCCGAAAGCCTGACGGCTGCTTCCCGACGGCGAGCCGTAAGTTCCTCTCCCTGACGTCGCAGTTCAACTGCCAGTTCGTCCCGCCGTCCTTCCAACTCCTCCCGGTTTTCCCCCCCATGGAGGAGCTCCTCCCGCTCTTCGTCGATTTTTACCTTGAGGGTCAGGATCTCCTCTACCGTCGCCCCATACTTTCGTTTCAGGGTTCGGATACTGTTGAGTCGGTCATCAACACTCTGGAGGCGAAGCGGGTCGGCCTCCACCCGTGTCGCATAATCCCGCAACGCCAGGGCGGTATCCTCAAGGAGGAGCGCGGCTTCGGCCAGGGAGGCGTCCAGGGGGAGGAGTCGCGGGTCCACTCCGGCGCAGTCGGTCAGATTACGGCGGATCTCACCAAGGCGGGCGAGGAGAGCGCCATCATCGCCGTAGAGGCGGGCAAAGGCGCCGTTGGTCCCCTGGAGGAGCCGCTCGGCATGGGCCAGAAGCTCCCGTTCCTGTTCCAGCTCTTCCTCCTCTCCCGCCAGAGGGGCCACCGCGGCGATCTCCTGGGACTGAAAGGTGAGAAGGTCCAGCCGCCGGGCCGATGCCTGACCGTCCTTTTCCCGGGAGCGGAGTTCGGTGACGATCAGCTGGTATCGGGTATAGAGCCCGGTGTAGCTGCTCAGGAGCGGAGCCAGACGCCCGAAACCGTCCAGTAATTCCTGATGGTTTCCCAGACGAAGGAGGGTTTGGGACTCGTGCTGGCCGTAGATGTTGATGAGTCGGGGGGCCACTGCCGCCAGTTGGGCCGTGGTGGCCAGCGAGCCGTTCAAATAGACCCGGTTTCTGCCGGCGCGGCTCACGATCCTCTTGACGATGAGCTCTCCTTCCGTCTCGATCCCCGATTCCGCCAGCTCCGCAGCCACTTGGGGAGCCTCCGCCAGACTGAAGAGCGCCTCCACCTGGGCCTCGTCCTCACCGCTCCGGATCAGTTCCGTGGAGGCGCGTCCCCCCAGAATCAGGTTCACCGCGTCGATGATGATGGACTTCCCCGCTCCGGTCTCCCCGGTGAGGATGTTCAGCCCCGGCTGGAAGGTCACCTGGAGGGTGTCGATGATGGCGATATTCTTGATGGCAAGGTCTATAAGCATGAAGGCTCGGTTCAAGGTTCAAGGTTCAAGGTTCAAGGTTCAAGGTTCAAGGTTCAAGGTTCAAGGTTCAAGGTTCAAGGTTCACAGGTTCAGGGTTCACAGGTTCAAGGTTCCAGGGGGCAGAGTTTGCTCGTAACCTTGAACCTATGAACCTTGAACAGTATTTAACGTTCTCCCCACTTCAGCTTGGCCCGGAGGACCTGGAAGAAGTCGCGGTTGACGGAGGTGACCAGACGAGTCTTGCTCACTGCCTTCATGATCCGAACGACATCCCCCATCTTCATCTCCACTCCCACCTGGCCGTCCAGGGTGAGGTAGACATCCTCATGCTGGGATCTGAGGATCAGGGTGACCTCGGCGTTCCGGTCGACGACGATGGGGCGGTTGGTCAGGGTATGAGGACAGATGGGGGTAATGACGATGCAATCCAGGGAGGGGTGGATGATCGGGCCGTTGGCGGAGAGGCAGTACCCGGTGGAACCGGTGGGACTGGAGATGATGAGACCGTCGGCCTTGAAGGTGGTGAGGTAGTGGCCGTTGACGGTGGCTTCCAGGTCGATGATCCGGGCCAGAGCCCCCTTGTTGATGACCGCGTCATTGAGCACCCGGTGTTCGGCGACGACCTGGCCTCCCCGCTCTATGGTCACGTGGAGCATCATCCGCTCGGTGGTCTGGTATGCTCCGGCTAGGCAGGCCTCCAGGGCGGGATAAAGTTCGTCCACGGTGATCTCGGTGAGAAACCCCAGACTCCCCAGGTTAATCCCCAGAATGGGAACTCGCCGGTCCCCCACCAGGCGGGCGACGGAGATGAGGGTGCCATCCCCTCCCAGGACCACCACCAAGTCGGCTTCCCCCGGAATATCCTCGTCCGCAATGCCGCTGGGCCACGCCAGATGACGGGCCAGGTGCGCTTCCACCAGCGGTTCGCACCCCCGGGCCACCAGCCACGGAATCAGTTCGCCGGCCACCACTTGGCAGCGGGGATCGTGAACCTTGGCGAAGAGCGCAATTTTTTTCATCGTTTATCCCCGAATTGTGCTATAAAGTCCCCGTTTATTATCATACCCGCGGCGGCATGTCCAATGGATTTGCAGCCGGACCAGCCCTGCCGCGCCCTGAGGAGAACATGAGTACTGAACCCCTGGACATGATCAACGAAGCCGCCGAGCTTGACGATTTCATGAATATCATCAAGAAGTTCCTGGAACACCTGGAGTACTCTCTGGGGAAGGACAAGTACTCCGCCTCCAATTTCGACTTCTATAACTCCCTTGCCTATGCCGTGCGGGACCGGATGGTGGAGCGGTGGTTGGACACCCAGCAAACCTATCACAGCGAAAATCCCAAGCGGGTTTATTATCTCTCTATGGAATTTCTCATGGGGCGAACTCTGGTAAATTCTCTCATCAACCTGGATCTCTTCCATCAGTTTCGCGAAGCGTTGGAGTCTCTGGGTTACAATTTTGATGAACTGGTGGATGAGGAGCATGACGCCGGTTTGGGGAACGGCGGTCTCGGCCGACTGGCGGCCTGCTTCCTTGATTCCATGGCGACTCTGGCACTCCCGGCCTACGGCTACGGTATCCGCTACGAATACGGCATCTTTGCCCAGAAGATCGTGGATGGCGCCCAGGTGGAGGTGCCGGACAACTGGCTCCGCTATCGTAATCCATGGGAATTCGACCGGCAACGTCACTGCCATCCCATCCGTTTCTTCGGCCGGGTGGTGACCTGCGTGGATGCGGGGGGCGTCATTCGCCATGACTGGGTGGACACCGAGGAGGTTGTTGCTCTCGCCTATGATACTCCGGTCCCCGGTTACGGCACCAGCACCGTTAATACCCTCCGTCTCTGGAGCGCCAAGGCATCCCGTGAGTTCGATCTCCAGTTCTTCAATCGGGGAGATTATATCCGGGCCGTGGAGGAGAAAGCGGCTACGGAGAACATCTCCAAGGTTCTCTATCCGGCGGATGATGTCCGGGAAGGGAAAGAGCTCCGGCTGAAGCAGGAATATTTCCTCTCCGCCGCCACCCTGGCTGATATCATGGATCGGTTCCGAAAACATTGCGGCGACTGGCGGCAGCTTCCCGATCAGGCGGCCATTCAGTTGAACGATACCCATCCGGCTCTGGCCATTCCCGAGATGATGCGGGTCCTCCTGGATCTGGAGCATCTGGATTGGGATACGGCCTGGGATATCACCGTCAAGACGTTCGCCTACACCAACCATACGGTACTCCCCGAGGCGTTGGAGCGATGGCCGGTCTGGATGGTGGGGAATCTTCTCCCCCGGCATCTGCAGATCATCTTCGATATCAACGAGAAGTTTCTGGCCGCGGTGCGGCTCCGCTTTCCCGGCGACCTGGGAAGGCTGGCCCGGATGTCCATCATCGAGGAGCATGGTGAGAAGAAGGTGTGCATGGCCCACCTGGCCATCGTGGGGAGTCACTCGGTGAACGGAGTCTCGGCTCTCCATTCCGATATCATCAAGAGGGATGTGTTTCGGGAATTCTACGAGATGTTTCCCGAGAGGTTCAACAACAAGACCAACGGTATAACCCCCCGGCGCTGGCTCATGGCCTGTAACCCGACCCTGGCGGCGCTGGTGTCGGATACCGTCGGCTCCAACTGGGTGACCAATCTGGACCTGCTGCGCGGCCTGGAGGTGGAGCTGGATAATCCCGCCTTCATCGCCCGGTGGCGCAAGGTGAAGCGGGACAACAAGCTCCTGTTGGCAGCCTATATCAAGGAGCATAACGGGGTGGAGGTGGACCCCGACTCTCTCTTCGACTGTCAGGTGAAGCGGCTTCACGAATACAAGCGGCAGCTTCTCAACGTACTGCACGTCATCACCCTCTACAATCGGATCAAGGCGGATCCTCAAGCTGTGGTGACTCCCCGTACGATCATTTTTGGCGGCAAGGCGGCGCCGGCCTATCAGATGGCCAAACTGATCATCCGGCTCATCAGCGCCGTGGGGGATCTGGTGAACAACGACCCCGATGTGGCGGGGCGGATCAAGGTCGTTTTTCTGGCCAACTACAGCGTCTCCCTGGCGGAGAAGATCTTTCCCGCTTCCGACCTTTCCGAGCAGATCTCCACTGCGGGGACCGAGGCCTCGGGCACCGGAAACATGAAGTTTGCTCTCAACGGGGCGCTCACCATCGGCACTCTGGACGGGGCCAACGTGGAGATGCGGGAGGAGGTGGGTGACGAGAATTTCTTCATCTTCGGCCTCACCACCGACGAGGTTAACGAACTGAAGAAACAGGGATACCGCCCGCGGGAATATTACGAGAAGTATCCGGAGCTGAAGCAGGTCCTGGATATGATCGGCGGCGGCGCCTTTTCTCCCCAGCAGCGGGACCTCTTCGCCCCCATCGTCAACTCGCTGTTAAACAACGACCAGTATCTCCTCTGCGCCGATTATACCTCCTATGTCGCCTGTCAGGAGCGGGTGGCCGAACTCTACCGGGATCAGGAAGCCTGGATCAGGATGGCGATTCTCAACACCGCACGCATGGGAAAATTCTCCAGCGACCGGAGCATTGCCGAATATGCCGCGGAGATCTGGGACGTCAAGCCGGTTCAGGTGAACGAATTCCAGGGGTATCATAAGAAAGGGCAGGAGATCCCCCACCTTCCCGGGCACACCTAATCGAATGATCATTTGACAGGATGTACAGGATGTATGAAGATGAACAGGAATCGAGCTTCACAATTTTGTGGCGTTTGATTCCTGTTCGTTTTTTGGAGTTTTGCCCATGAGAGACCTGTTCGATGTAGGTGGGGGAGGGGAGCCGACCAAGGGAAAATCCCCTCTGGCCGACCGGATGCGCCCCCGGTCGCTGGAAGAGTTTGTGGGACAGAAGCATATCCTGGGAGAAGGAAAGCTTCTGCGCAAACTCATTGAGACCGATTCCCTGGGGTCACTCATCCTCTGGGGCCCCCCCGGTTCCGGCAAGACGACCCTGGGAAAGGTCATCGCCGGCGCCACCCGTGCCCGCTTCGTCTTCTTTTCCGCCATTCTCTCGGGGGTGAAAGAGATTCGCGAGATTGTCCGGGAGGCGGAGGAGGAGTGGAAATACCGCAAGGCGCGGACGCTCCTCTTTGTGGACGAGATCCACCGGTTCAGCAAATCCCAGCAGGACGCCTTTCTCCCCTACGTGGAGAGCGGCCTTCTCACCGTCGTCGGCGCCACCACCGAAAATCCCTCCTTCGAGGTCATCGCACCCCTCCTCTCCCGCTGCACGGTCCTGACCCTCTTTCCTCTTGCCCGCGACGAGCTCCAGGAGATCCTCTCCCGGGCGCTGGTGGACCAGGCCAGGGGGTTGGGGAGAGGTCGGCTCTCCATCGCCCCCGAGGCCCTTGCCTTCATTGCCGAGCACTCCGCCGGTGACGCGCGGGTGGCGCTGAATACCCTGGAGACGGCGTCCCATCTGGCAGGAGAGCATCCCATCGACCTGGTCACGGCCCGGGAGGCGCTGCAGAAAAAACCGCTCCTCTACGACAAGGGGGGGGAAGAGCACTACAACGTCATCTCCGCCTTTATCAAGTCGCTGCGGGGGAGCGATCCGGACGGGGCTCTCTATTGGTTGGCCCGGATGCTGGAGGGGGGAGAGGACCCCATCTTCATCATCCGGCGGATGGTGATCATGGCCAGCGAGGATATCGGCAACGCCGATCCCCGGGGGCTCCAGATGGCTCTGGCGGCGCTGCAGGGGTTCCAACTGGTGGGTATGCCCGAAGGACGGATCATCCTGGCCCAGGCGGTGGTTTACCTGGCCACAGCCCCCAAGTCCAACGCCTCCTATGTGGGGATCGACGCGGCCCTGGCGGAGGTTCGGCATAGTGGTCCGCTCCCCGTGCCGTTGCATGTCCGGAATGCCCCGACCAAGCTCATGAAGGAGCTGGGGTACGGCAAGGGGTACAAGTACGCCCACAGCTTCACGGGGGGGTATGTCCCCCAGGACTATCTCCCCGAGGCGCTGGCTGGAAAACAGTTTTACAAACCAACGAAGCATGGTTATGAAAAATCCATCGGGGAGCGGATGGAGCTGCTGAAGCGCCCCCCCGCAGAGGGGGATGAGGGGTAGCTTAGCTGGCCAGGAGGGAAAGAATCTCGCGGTGGTGGTCTATCCGGGCGAAGCCCGGCAGATCGGCCTTGTAGGCGACGAAAGGGACGCCGGCAGCGGCGGCGGCCCGGCAGTCCACCTCGGAATCTCCCACGAAGAGGGCTTCGTGGGGAGCTATGCCGTAGTGTTGAAGAATCCGGTGGAGCGGTTCGGGGTGGGGTTTGGGATTTGCAACCTGGGAGGCGGTCATGACGTAGCCGAAGTAGCGGGCCAGGTCAAACGTCAGGAGGACGTCCTCCATGGTGGTGGAGCGGTTGGTGCAGACGGCCAGATGATACCTCGGCTGAAGGGTCTCCAGGGTCTCCACGAACCCCTGCTCCATCACCATGAGCGGGATAAGTTCCCGGTAATCCATGGCCGCCGCCATTTCCAGCGCCCGGCTTTTCTGGGGCTCCTGGGGAAATAAATATGCCAGGACGTCACGGTTGGCGTAGGTATGCAGCACCCGCATGGTCGTATCGTCCCGGCGGTCCAGGGTTCGTCCCAGGGGGGTCATGATCCGCTCGTAGAAGGTGATATTCGCCTCCAGGGAGTCGAACATGACACCGTCGCAGTCGTAGATGATCGTCTTGAATGGCATTCTTTATCTTTCACCTTCTTTCATTTTTTCCAGGTACTCATCCCACTCCATGGGGAGGAGGTATTTTTTTCGGCTGTTGCAGCCGCGGCAGGCCGGGACCACATTGCCGGGGGTACTTTTCCCCCCCCGGGCCACCGGCAGGAGGTGGTCCATGGTCAACTCGTCCGGCGGAAAGGTCTCGCCGCAATAATGACAGATCCCCCGGGCAAGGCGGTTCTGCCACCATCGGGTGCGGCGGAGATCCCGCCCCTTGTCTCGCTCCCGGCGGACGTCCTGCTCGGTGATGTCGGTGATGAAATAGTCGGACATAGGTAAAACCGGTGACTCGTGATTGGTGACTGGAAAAACCTAGAACCTAGAACCTAGAACCTAGAACCCAGAACCTAGAACCTAGAACCCCGCTGCTCCCGCCAGGCGGTGATGGCGTCTCGGGCCAGTTGGTCGCACCGCTCGTTCTCCGCGTGACCGTCATGCCCCCGGACCCAGCTCCAGGTGACCTCGTGAATCTTTGCCATCTCCAGCAGCCGTTCCCAGAGGTCACGGTTGAGGACCGGCTCCTTCTTACTGTTGATCCAGCCCCGCTTGATCCACCCTTTGATCCATTCGGTCATCCCCTTGACCAGGTACTGGGAGTCGGTGGTGACGGTGACGCTGCAGGGGCGCTTCAAGAGTGTCAGCGCCTGTATGGCGGCGGTCATCTCCATCCGATTGTTGGTGGTTTCCCCCTCGGCGCCGGAGAGCTCTTTTTCCACGTTGCCGCAGCGAAGGATGGCGCCGTATCCCCCCACACCGGGGTTGCCGCTGCAGGCGCCGTCGCAGAAGATCTCAACTGGGGTTGACATAGGCCCCCTCTTTCCGGAGTAATCCGGCGATGGCGTCCATGACCCGGTCGACGATCTGCTGGTGGGTATCCTTGCAGTCATCCAGGGTGAGCAGGTCGGAGAAATCCACCGGGGAGCCGAAGACAATTGCTCCCTGATGGCCGAAGTCGGGAAACTTCCAGTGATTCAATCCGATAAGCGCAGTGGGGATAACCGTCGGCCGGGTGTCGTAGATGATCTTTCCCACTCCGCGGTTCCCCTTCCCCAGAATGCCATCTTTGTGACGGGTTCCTTCGGGAAAGAGCATGACCTTCTGGTTGGCCAGCAGGTCGTTGATGATCTTGCCGGCCCGTACGTCGCGTCCCCGCCTTACCGGGAATGCTCCCCAGGAACGGTAGAGCCAGCCGGGAAACCCCTTGAAGAGTTCCTCCTTGGCCGGCGCCCAGAGCATCTGGAGCCGGTTGGTCCGGATCACCGCCCAGGGGAGGAAGATGGTGTCGTAGGCGGAGATATGGTTGGAGGCGATAAGCACCCCCCCCTCATGGGGGATCTGCTCCGCTCCGAGAATCCGGACATGGTTGAGCGTCGCGGCGTAAAAACCGAAGACATGACAGGAGAAGGTGATCCAGCAGCGGCGAAAGAAAGAGACCTGCACTGTTACCTCGAATGGCGGAAGCACGTTAGTGACTCCAGGTACTGAAATACCATCCCACGATCTGCGGCCCATAGAAGATATGGAGCAGGGCGCCGATGACCAGGAACGGGCCGAAGGGGATGGCGAGTTTGCCATCTTCTTTCTTGACCAGCATGACGGTCAGGCCGATGATCGAGCCGGCCAGAGAGCTGACGAAGATGATGAAGGGGATGGCCTGCCACCCGAAAAAGGCCCCCAGCATGGCCAGGAGCTTGATGTCTCCCCCCCCCATCCCCTCCGCCCTCCGGAGGAGGTAATAGAGAAGTATGGAGAGAACAATGACGTCGGTTCCCACCAGTATCCCCAGGAGTGAGTCGGCCCAATTCTGACCGGGGAAATGGAGCAGGGCATAGACGCAGCAGACTATCCCCGGGATTGTTACCGCAAGAATCTTGACATACTCCCCTAATCTGAATTCGGACTCTTCACACGGTTCCGCCGCTTCTTTCCTGAAGACGCCCATGACCACGGAGCATAGCTGAGGCCCGAAGAGAAGCAGCAAGGTGCCCAATGATATCGTCAGACCGACAGCCGTGGCGGGGAGCAGGTACTTCGTGGAAAACAGGGAGTAGCTGAAGCCGACGAAGATTCCGGTTACCGAGATCTCATCGGGGATGATCTGATGTTTCAGGTCGATGAAAGCAACGACAATCAGGGCCGCGCAGAGTAACGCCAGGATGAAAAAGTGGGGGGTGAGGCCGTACCGGAGGTGCAGGGCGAGCCCGAGGGACGCGGTGAGGAGTTCAACGATCGGGTAGATCGGGGAAATGGTGGCCGAACAGGAGCTGCAGCGCCCCCGGAGCATGAGGTAGCTTGCCACGGGGATGTTGAGCCAGGGGGGAATGGCCTTGGCGCATACCGGGCAGTGCGACCCCGGAAAGGCCAGAGATTCGTTGCGGGGTAAACGGTGTATGCAGACATTGAGAAATGACCCGACCAGCAGGCCGAAGATGAAGACGATGACGGCGACCATGTACAGAAAAACCTCATGTTGAGCTCAAATAAAAAAGAATAATAGAGGTAAACGCCGGTTCACGCAAGGGCATTTTGACGGGAGGCTGTTTAAATCTAATCGTCCCGGGTTACGGTACGCTCCCGTTTTCTGGCCGAGCGGTGTTTCTTGGCTTCGATCCTTCGTTCCCGCTCACCATGGGGGACATTGGTGGCGTGCCGTTTTTTCTGAACACGGTTGCGCCGCTCCAGAATATCGGCCAGACGTTGCAGCGCCGACTCCCGGTTGCGCAGTTGGGACCGGCTCTCCGTTGCCTGGGCGACGATTCCGGTGGGGAGGTGTCGGACCCGGACTCCCGAATCGGTGGTGTTGCGATGCTGTCCCCCCGGTCCCGAACCACGGAAAAATTCGAATTCCAGTTCTGATGGGTCGAAATCTGTTTTCATGGCGCCCTTTTGACGATATATTCCACCTTAAGGAGATGGCGAGAACGTCTCCGTATGCTCATACTACCGCTCTTCGTCCGTGGGGTAAACTGTTGAATCCTCTAAATCTTCTAAAAAAATATTTTGACGGCAACGAAAAGGGGTTCGACATCGTGTACGAACATAGCCGTCTTGTGGCCGGTAAGGCGCTGACCGTGGCGCTTTCCCAGGGATTGGAGGGGAGCGTGCTGAAGTTTATCGAAGAGGCTGCCCTCCTCCATGACATTGGTGTTGTGGGGACCAACACGCCACGACTGGGGTGCCGGGGAACCGCTTCCTACCTCTGCCATGGCATTCTGGGACGGGGTATTCTGGAGCGGGAAGGATACCCGGAGCATGGACTGGTCTGCGAGCGGCACATTGGCGTGGGGTTGACGCTGGAGGACATCATCAGCCAGGATCTTCCCTTGCCGCTACGGGAGATGACACCGGTCACCATTTCCCAGCGGATCATCTGTTTTGCCGATCTTTTTTATACCAAGAAGCCCGATCGTATCGACCGGGAATTGACTCCGGATGAGGTGCGCAGGGGACTGGCCCGCTTCGGAGAAAAAAAAGTCGAGACCTTCGATGCCTGGCTCCGGGAGTTTCTCCCCTCATCAGGGGGATGACGCGTCTCTTTTCGTAATGCCTTGACAAACCATGGGGAAGATCCTTATATTCATTATGAAGACTATGAACGGGAGGTGTAACAACTATGCCTGTATACGAGTACCGCTGTACGAGCTGTGAAGAGCAATTCGAACTTCGTCAGAAGTTTTCCGATCCCCCTGCCACGTCCTGTCCGGAATGTGGCGGTGTTGTTGAGAAAATGATTTCGCAGACTGCCTTCACCCTGAAGGGGGGAGGGTGGTATAATGAAGGGTACGGAGCTAAGAAAGAAGCGGCAGCTGCCCCCTGCTCCGGAGCCGGCGGTGGCGGTTGTGCCGGTTGTCCCTCTTCGTCCGCATCCTGAACGTCCAAAACTTCACTTTCCCTTCAACCTGCCGAACAAAGAAATCCTCCCAGCCGGAGGATTTCTTTGTTCGGGAAAGGAAGAACTCTTTACAAGGGTAGGGTTGTCTTTTATATTCTGTCATACATTTTCAGGGAGGTTTGATTCATGGCGACGATCATCGACGGCAAGGCCATTGCCGCGAAACTACGAACGGAAATAGCCGCCGACGCCGCAGCGCTGTCGGCGCAGGGGATTCAGCCGGGGCTGGCGGTGGTGCTGGTGGGAGAGGATCCGGCCAGTGCGGTCTATGTGAGCATGAAGGAGAAGGCCTGTGCCGCGGCCGGGATTTTTTCCGATGAACATAAACTTCCTCCGGAGACTTCCGAGGCCGAGTTGCTGGCGCTCATTGGCAAGCTCAATGACGATTCCCGCATTCATGGCATCCTCGTCCAGCTCCCCCTGCCGGGGCATATCGATACGGACAAGGTTCTGGAGGCCATTTCACCATTGAAGGATGTGGACGGATTTCACCCCTACAATGTGGGGCGGCTGGTGGTGGGAAAACCGCTCTTTCAACCCTGTACCCCCTACGGGGTGATGGTGATGCTGAAGGAGAGCGGCGTCTCCCTGGCGGGGAAGGAGGTCGTGGTGGTGGGGCGGTCCAACATCGTGGGGAAGCCGGTGGCGTTTATGTGTCTCCAGGAGCATGCCACCGTTACCCTCTGTCACTCCCGGAGTCGCGATCTGGCGGCCCATGTGGGACGGGCCGATGTGGTCATTGCCGCGGTGGGGAAACCGGAGATGATCCGGGGGGAGTGGATCAAACCGGGGGCGGTGGTCATTGACGTTGGGGTGAACCGGGTGGGAGAGAAGAAGCTGGTGGGGGATGTGGAGTTTGCCGCAGCTTCGGAGCGGGCCTCGGCCATCACGCCGGTTCCCGGCGGGGTCGGTCCCATGACCATCACCATGCTTCTCTACAATACCGTCCAGTCGGCTAAAAGGCAAAAAGTTCAAGGTTAAAGGCTGAAGGCTGACAGTTGATAAAGGATAAATTGAACTTTGAACCTTGAACCTTGAACCTTTCACATGTTTTAGGGAGATTCCCATGCAGGTTAAAAAAGCGGTATTCCCTGTCGCCGGTCTCGGCACCCGGTTTCTTCCCGCCACCAAGGCGTCTCCCAAGGAGATGCTCAACCTCATCGACAAACCTTTGGTCCAGTACGTGGTGGAGGAGGCGGTGAACGCCGGTATCGAGCAGATTCTCTTCGTGACGGGGCGGAACAAACGCTCCATCGAGGATCACTTCGACATCGCCTTCGAGCTGGAGGCGCTCCTTCACGAAAAGGGGAAGCAGGATGAGGCGATGGCGGTCCGCTCTCTGGCTGACCTGGTGAATATCTTCTATGTCCGGCAGAAACAGGCTCTCGGGTTGGGACATGCCATTCTCTGTGCCCGGGAATTCATCAATAACGAGCCCTTCGCCGTCCTCCTGGGGGATGACATCATCGATTCGGAGAGGCCCTGCCTGGCTCAGCTCCTGGATGTTTACCGTCACTGGCGGGGGCCCGTGCTGGCTCTGGAACAGGTTCCCATGGAAGCCATCTCCTCCTATGGCTGTGTGAAGGCCAAGACCATCGCTCCCCGGACCTACGAGGTCCTGGACATGGTGGAGAAGCCGAAACTGGAGGACGCCCCTTCGGATCTGGCCATCATCGGCCGCTATATCCTGACTCCGGATATCTTTCCCATCTTGGAACGGCAGCAACCGGGAAAAGGGGGGGAGATTCAGCTCACCGACGCCATCCTGGAACTTTCCAAGAGCCGCACCATCTACGGCTGTCATTTCGAGGGAAACCGGCACGACTGCGGCGATAAACTCGGCTTCCTCAAGGCCACCGTGGATCTGGCGCTGAAGCGGGAGGAGTTCCGGGAAGATTTCACCGCCTTTCTCCAGACGAAGGTCTGCCGGATATAGGTGAACGATCCTTAAGGTGGACGAAGAAGGGCGACCCCACCAGGGCCGCCCTTCTTCGTTTACTATCCTTACCGGAGCCTCCCGGTCATTCCTCCCCGGCCGATGGTGTACTGGAAGAAGGCGATGAGGTGAAACTCCTCCTTGGTATAGTTGCGGGGGAAACCGCCGATGGGACCCAGGGCATGGATGGTTCGGATGACTTCGTCATCCAGTATCCGACTGTGGGACGATTCCAGGAGCTCCACCTTTTCCACCCCCCCTTTCCGGTTGAAGGTGATCCGCACCGGGACAACCCCTTCCACCCCCAGTCGGGCCGCCTCCGGCGGATAGCGCCAGACGCCGTAGATGGCCGATTCGAAACGGCGGAGGAAGGAACCGAACTGGATGTCGTCGGTGTTGAGGAAGTTGGTGTCCCCCTCGGCCACGTCGGCCTCGAACCTTTTTCGATAGCTCTCTTCCAGGCGGGCCATCTTGCCGGCGCTGGGGAAGAGCTTGGCCAGGGACGGCTCTTTTCGCTCCTTTTTGAAGAAATCCTGGGCCGGTGGTTCTTCGGCGCCGGGGAGATCTCCCGGTTCCGGACGGGGTCTATTCTGCTGCGGCATCGGCTTGGCGACGGGGTTATCCTGCCGTACCGTTGCTGTCGCCGGTTGGCGGGTGGGAGCAGCGATTAGCCGAGGTTTGGGCGCCGGCGGTTTGGGCCGCTCCACCTCCCTGGTTCCCTTGGGGGCCACCTCCCGTTTCACCCGCTGCCGCTTATCGGAAATCCGTTTAACCTCATCCTTTGGCGGGGGAGTCGGCGGCGTCACCGGCATCTCCCGGAGATCCACCAGGTACGGTTCCGGTTTCAGGGGAGGTTTTTCATCGGGAAGATAGTAAAACAGGGCGGATACGGCGACATGGAGGAGAAGGGAGAGTCCGACCAGGTAGAGGAATATTTTTTCGACGGAAGAGTCGGCCATGGGGATTATCGTTTCATCCGGAAAACGCTTGCCAGAGATTATGTCCGGCGAAGATCAGGAAGAGTATTCCCGCGGCCCGGTGGATCCAGAAGAGGGGGATGAAGCGGGTGAGCTGGCGCCCCAGAAAAATCCCGATGAGTGAGCAGGACCAGAGGGCCGTAGTGGAACCGAGAAAGACCGCCAGGAGAGGCTTCTGCGCCGCCAGACTTGCCGTGACCAGTTGGGTCTTGTCCCCCAGTTCCGCCAGCAGGATCATGAAAAACGCGGTGGCGATGGGTCCCTTGCGGGCAAAGCGTTTTTCTTCATCTTCCTCTTCATGCTCGTCAAAACTTTTTTCCAGCAGGGAATTGACGCCGAAGAAGAGGAAGAGTCCCGCCGAGAGGAGCTGGATCCAGAAGGGGGATAGAAAGACGAAGAGGATTTTCCCCACAAAGACCGCCCCCAGGTTGAGGAGCGCAAAGGCGGCGGCGATCCCCGTGAAGACCTTTCTCCAGGGGTAATGGGTGGCCAGGGTCATGGCGGTGAGCTGGGTCTTGTCCCCCAGTTCCGCCAGAAACACCATGCCGAAAACAGATACGAATTGAGCCAGGGTCATGAATATGCCTAGAAAAAGCGGTTTACCACAGAGTCACAGAGGTCACAGAGAAAAAACTCATGCAAATCCTGCGGTTATGGACTCTTCGCTCTTGATCTTGGATTCACCCATACGGTGAAAGGTTGTCCGACGTTTCTTCAATGATTTCTCTGTGTTCTCAGTGGCTCTGTGTTGCCAATGCCGTTTATCTCAGTTTTTTACCGGGAACGGCAGGTAGACCGGGTTATCGCCGATGATCTCCACGACGGGTCCTTCTTCCAGTTCTTCCTGTTCTCCGATGTCATCCTCATACTCTTCTTCCCCCACGGCCCATTCATAGAGCTTTTCCGAGTCCAGGAGGACCGGGGCGGTGGGAACCCCGTAGACCCGCTTCTGCATCGCCTCGTCAAAGAGCCCCACGCAGCCGTGGGAGGCCGGTCGGCCGGGGAGATCCCGGGCATGGATCCAGTAGGCAATCGCATTTTCGTCAATATGGAACCGGACTGCGTTGTCCATGGGATACTGCTCTTCGCCGGAGTCGGTCTGGTACAGGGACGAGGTATGATTCCGGTGCCGGGCGCTGACGCGGTAGCTGCCGGCGGGAGTTTCTTTCCCCTTTTTCCCCGTGGCCGCCGGCATGGAAAACTGTAACTCGCCGAATTCGTAGGCTCCCAGCCACTGTTCGGTGATATTGATGAGGATATACTTTTCGTGCCCCTTGGCCGGCTCATAAAAGGCGGGCAGGGGAGTGTACTCTCGCGCCGCGGCCATATCCACCGGTTCCTTGATGGTCATGCCAGGGTAGACGTGGCGGCGGTCGACCCGGTTGTAGCGGGCCACGGTGACCCAGTCGTCGCCGTAGAGAGATTCCAGCGTTTCCTGGGGGAGGATGAAGCGGGGAACCCACCCACCCTGGGCCAGACTGGGGTACTCCACCCGGGTCAGATCCTCCCGCGCGGGGTCCTTGGGGTTTGCTCCGGGCTCGGAAACGACCAGAGGGGAGTTGACGACGATGGCGCTGAAGAGTGACAGGGCGATGATGGCGGACAGGATCTGATGCATACCGTTCCTCTGCGGTTGAACGACAAAATGGGGCGCGTGCCCCATTTTTCTTTCATTCATACCACAGGTGGATGAGCGTGGTCAAGCCGCTCATTAACTGGGGTTTTTTTCCTCAGGGGGAGAGCCGCTCCGCCAGAATCTGCTCCACGGCGGAGTAGGGGTCCTGCTCCCGGGAAAGCATCCCTTCCAGAATCTCCGAGAGCTTGCCGCTCCTTGCAACTCCTCCGTACACCTCGGCAAAGAGTCGTTCCTTCAGGAGGGTCTGGAACAGGGAGGTGTTCTTTTCCTGAAGGAGTTGATTAATCTCACCGGACTCCAGAAGCCACCGGTGATGCTCATCCATCTTACCCACCAGTTCCTCAACCCCCACATTACGCTGGGCTTCGGTCCGCAGCACGGGCGGTCGCCAGGCCCCCGGGGCGTACCGGTTCATCTCCAGCATGAGGTTAAGTTCCCGGGCGGTCTTGTCGGCGCCATCCCGGTCGGCCTTGTTCACCACGAAGAGGTCGCCGATCTCCAGAATCCCCGCCTTGATGGCCTGGATGTCGTCACCCATCCCGGGCACCATTACCACCAGGGTGGTGTGCGCCAGACGGACGATATCCACCTCATCCTGACCCACTCCCACGGTCTCGATGATGACCACGTCCATCCCCATGGCGTCCATGACGTTGGCCACGTCCGCCGTGGAGCGGGAGAGTCCCCCCATATGGCCGCGGGTGGCCAGGCTCCGGATGAAGACCCCTTCGTCCTCGGCGTGACGGTTCATCCGGATCCGGTCTCCCAGGATCGCGCCGCCGGTGAAGGGGCTGGTGGGGTCGATGGCCACTACTCCCACCCGTTTTCCCTGCTTCCGGTAGGCGGCGGTGATCTGATCCACCAGGGTGGACTTGCCGGCGCCGGGGGGGCCGGTGACGCCGATGAGGAAGGCTCTGCCGGTGTGGGAGTAGAGCTCCTGCAACTCCCCACGGGAGCTGGGGAGGTTGTCGTCGATGTTGCGCATGAGGCGCGCGGCGGCGCGGATATCGCCGTCCAGTATCCGTTCAGCAAGTGCCATGGGGCGGTGTCCTCTGGAATCAGCGAGGGATAATGTTGTTCTTCACCCAGGTGACGATCTGATCCGTGGAGGCGCCGGGGGTAAAGACCTCCTTGATCCCGGCTGCTTTCAGCCCGGGGATATCGTCTTCAGGGATGACTCCGCCGCAGAAGAGGATGATATCCTCAGCCTTCTTCTCCTTGAGGAGCTGGCAGACCCGGGGGAGGAGGGTATTGTGAGCGCCGGAGAGGATGGAGAGACCGATGCAGTCCACATCCTCCTGGATGGCGGCGGAGACGATCTGGTCGGGGGTTTGGTGGAGGCCGGTGTAGATGACCTCGAATCCGGCGTCGCGAAAGGCCCGGGCGATGATCTTGGCTCCGCGGTCATGGCCGTCCAGGCCCGGCTTACCGACTAATATGCGCAATTTTCTTTCTGACATGGGCTACTCCCTCCGGGTGTGTGGATACAAAGAAAACGTCGTGTTCTGCCGCTACTTTTCAATCCCCTCGCGGGAAGGGATTCCAGCCTTATAGTAATGTTTGATCTCTTTCATCTCGGTCACCAGGTCGGCTGCGGCCATGACTCCGTCGGTGGCGTCGCGACCGGTGAGGATCAGTTCCACCGAACCCGGTTTGAGCTTCATGAGGGCCAGAAGTTCTTCCTCCGGGATCAGGTTGAAGGAGAGTGCTCCGTTGATCTCATCGAGAATTACCAGATCGTACTCTCCGCCGGTGACGGCCGCCGTTGCTGCAGCGAAGGCTTTCCGGGCCAGTTCTACGTCCTCGGGATCGGGAACCGGGCGTTTCACCCAGCCGGGGCGACCGGAGGGGATGATGGTGAGGAGCGGCGCCAGTTTCTGGGCGGCAAGGTGTTCGCCGTAGGGTCCTCCACCTTTCATGAACTGAATCATGAGGACTCGGAGACCCCGCCCGCAGGCGCGGAACGCCAGTCCCAGGGCCGCCGTAGTTTTTCCCTTGCCGTTACCGGTATAAACCTGAATCTGTCCCTGTTCCAGCGGCATATTTATGAACTCCCTGGAGAAAAAAACCTATAAATTAACGGGGGAACTATAACAAGGGGGGCTTTCCGGTGTCAAGGTGAATTGCTGTTAAAAAAGAGAAATATCACGGTTGATTCCGTGGATGACTGATTGTTCACGAACATTTTTGTGGTCGTCTTTTTTGGGTCCCCCATGAAACAGGCTTGACAGCATGGACGGGTTCTGTTATTCAGGTGACACAAGTTACGGGCGATTAGCTCAGCGGGAGAGCACTGCCTTCACACGGCAGGGGTCGCTGGTTCGAACCCAGCATCGCCCACCAATAAAAACAAGGGGTTACGTCTAAAGCGTGACCCTTTTTTTCTTCCTTGTGTCCATTCCGTGCCCAATAACTTCTTGACCTGAATTGAATATTCGCTTAAGATTGCTAATATCTAATCTTTATATTAGGTATGGAGGTTATTGAAGTGACTGCCACTAAGGCTGACCCTAAAAAACAGCGTACGAATAGATATAATCCAGCGGCGAGACCACCGGTGAGACTTTCCAAGGAAGACAGGGAGTTACTGGAAAATTTGAAACCTGGCAACGATTTGATGGAGTATGTGTCTACTCTTGCAAAGCTCAAAATAATTGATGGGTCGACATGTGGCTTATAACCTTGTCACTCCTTCCAGGGCATTCCTGTCACCGCAGACATTTTTAGGGCAGTTTCAGTTCAGTAATGACCATGAACGCCAATATGTGAAATACGTGGCTAAGCTTGCGGTTAATAACAAGGTTCGCATTCATCTCCTTACGAACGATGAAAATAAGCCGGTTGCCTTTATGGCGCTTTCATTCGATAAAATAGCCACGAGTTCATGTCTTGTCATTAACTATCTGTTTTGCTCAGTGCCGTACCGAAGATTGATTGTTGCAGAGTTGCAAATGAGGAGAATATCGCATCATCTTGTTGCCAGAGCCATACAGCTTGTACAGGAGATATTACCCTATGTTCCTGTTCACTTCTTGGCTTTACAGCCTGCACACGAAAAACTTGAACAATTTTATGCTGATCTTGGCTTCACGCGCCTGCACCATAAAGAGTGGATGTTTCTGAAGATCTAAGATGGCCCACCCAGGTTTTTCTGCTTCCCCTTTAATCTTCAACTGAATAGCGTTCTGTAAAATGCCAAGGCACCCGCCGCACATTTCTGGGGAGGGAAGGCCGTCGTCTTCCACGATTCCATACGGCGAAAGGTTGTATTTCTCCTTTTGTTCTCACTGATTTCCACCGTGTCTCCGTGCCTGGTTCAACTTTCTTTTTTCGGATAATAATTCCAAACACATTCTAAAACTGCATTCGCCGGTATACGTACGGAATATTTGCGTGTATACTTTTGTCCGTCTTTAATCTTAATGAGAACGTAACAGGCAGGGTGTGCGGGAGCAGCTGTTCTGGAGCGGTATATCATGAGGTCAGGGACGTCCATTGGTGCAAATGTTGAAGAAGGTCAGGGAAGTCAGATTCGGGCTGATTTCGTTGCCAAGTATTCCATTGTCTGCAAAGAGGCCCGGGAACCAACCACCCTTGCTTCTCACCCTTCACCCTTGCTTCTCTCCTGTATGCTCTTGACCGATTTTAACCTTTAATGCGAGCGTAACGCTGTGAACTACTCTGCCTCCTTGGTTCGGCTGAAGAGATACATCCATCGGAGATTGCCCGGAAGACCGGATACTTCCCACGGACAGTGCAAAACGCCCTGGTGGAAATGGCCCGTTCCGGTGTGATAGAGATGCGCTGCAGCAATCGAGAAAAGATGTATTGGCTACGGCCCGGTTTGCTGGATAACCTGCTTCGATTCGATGGTCTGCCCACTGTCTGGACAAACTGGACGCCGCTGTTCCGAGCCTTGGAAATCTTCTGGCTGGGATTGACTGATCCGAAGCTACAGGAAGTTGATCCTTTGTTGTTGGCATCGGAATTTCGGCGACTGACCATGAAAATGAGGCCTCTGTTGGGAGAAGCGGGGTGGGGAAAGTTTTTGCGGAATGAGAAGGAATACCGGGGTGAAGAGTACGGGCCGGTATTCATGCAAGACATGGCTGCTCTCTTGACGGATCTGAACGGCACTTCTAGCTGAGTATGGTTTGAGGTGCAGTAAGGCTTTTTTCACTTTTTATCCTTCGCCCTTCACCATTCCTTTTCAGTCTTTGAGTAGGGAAGGGATGATTGGAGTGATGACGATCAACATTAATAAGTTGCATAAGTTACCAGCGTCCCTCCCGGTCATAAGTTACCAGCGTCCCTGCCGGTCAGAATAATAAAGGTGAAAACTGATGATAATTTGTGATATGTTTCTAAAAATATCCATACCCAGAGTATGTTAGCCATACGTTGTTTCTCGAAAGTTAAAAATGACCAAACGTCAATCAAATAACCCCAAGCGGCGAGTCGCACCTCCCGGCGAGCTAGATCTGCTGGAGGTCGAACGTCTTGTTGCCGAAACACGTTATGTCGGGAGTGCATTGCATAAACAATATCCCGGCAATTATGGTTTTCATCCTCCTGTTAACCCTCGCCCTCACAAATCGCTCTGCGACGACGTGAGATCGATACCACTGGAGGAAGCCCGTCGCCTCTTTGAGTCCGGGATAAGACGAGGGATGGTCAGTACCTGCAGGCAAGGAGATTTGCCGAAATATATCTGGTGCGTTGACGATAACGGTGAAGTGTATGAGGCGAAGATAGGCATTGACGGGTATCATGGCTATCGGTTAAACGATGAAAACGAATCTGCCATGCGGAAAATAATAGTGCGGGAATGGAATGCAAGATGAGTGACCTGAATTTCTCTAT
>CAIUUR010000361.1 GCA_903902345.1 uncultured Geobacteraceae bacterium
CCCATGAATTTTATCCCCATTTTTAAGCTGCCGGGATTATGACTGCAACCCGTTTTGCGGCACTGGCGGATCCAGATCATGATGATGTGCTTCCGGGTTCTTTTTCCGGAGTCATTTGCTCGTCGGGGATGTATTCAATGAGACGTTCGATGGGGCAATCAAAGTACCGGCACAGTTTGTCAAAATTATCGGTGGTCGTGTTGTACCCACGTTGACCGGCGATTCTGGAGAGGGTCGTCCGGTGAATATCAGTTACCCGTGAAATCTCCTCAAGCGGAATCCTCCGTCCTTCCTTAAATTCTCTGTCGATGATCATTTCCCTCAAGCGATACCTCAGCACGTCTCTACCTCCTCTGTAGTCTGTTGCAGTGCAAATTATACACGATAGCCCACCTGAAGTCACTATTGTCGAAATAATGTCACATATGTGCGTAAACGTGCTTGACATGCACACTTGTGCATGGTAGTATCAGTTATCAAAACAAAGGAGGAGTGCAACATGGAAAACACGTCGACGTATCTTACCACTGATGAATTGGCCAAGAAGCTTCACTATCACCCGCGCTACATCGGAGATTTTTTGATTGATGTGGTTCTCAAGGAAGGTATCCACTATTTCCGTCCATTCGGCCGGAGGAAGATCCTCTTCGTATGGGAGAGCATTGAGCGTGACATGATGAAGAGTGTAACTGCGGAGGTATTTGATATTCCTCTGGCGAGGGGAGGTGTCTGCCATGGGTAGCGTCAGATCGCGGAAGGAAAACGGCTATCTCTTTTTTGATTTTCGCTACAAGGGTACCCGCTGCCGGGAGCAGACCATACTGCCTGATGGGAAGGATAATCGGCGTAGGATGGAAAAAGTCTTGAAAAAGATTGAGGCGGAGATTGAGCTGGGTACATTTGACTACGGCAAATATTTTCCTGAATCGCCGATGATCTCGCAGTTTGATGTTGGCGATTCGCCCGGCGATGAAACCGTTGTCGAAGCCGTAAAAGCGGAAGAGCATCTCTTCAAGGATTTCAGCAAGGAGTGGGTCGAGGAAAACGTAGTCCGCTGGAAGAAGTCCTATCAGGGGATGATGGAGGGGACCATCAATCAGCACCTGCTACCGCAATTCGGTGATAAAGAGGTCAGCCGCATCACCAAAGGCGAAATTCTCAAGTTCCGTTCATCACTCGCCAAAGTCAATAACGGAACAAAAGAAGGGCTCTCACCTGATCGTATCAATCACATCATGACGCCTTTGCGCATGATCCTGGGAGAGGCGGCAGACCGATTTAACTTTACCACACCTTTTCTGGGGATCAAACAGCTGATTGTACCCCGCACGGATATCGATCCGTTCAGCATTGATGAGGTCAACCGGATCATCTACGGCGTACATTCCACGTTCCGCACCTATTACCTGGTGCGGTTCCTGACCGGCATGAGAACATCCGAGATTGACGGCTTGAAGTGGGAGTATGTGGATTTTGAACGGCGGGAGGTCCTCGTCAGGGAGACCGTCGTCAAGGGGAATGTGGAAACGCCCAAGACCGACGGTTCCCTCCGCACCATCGAGATGAGCCAACCGGTATTCGATGCGTTGAAGGAACAGTTTGAAGTAAGCGGCGCCCGGAATGGATATGTTTTCTGCAGCAGGGAAGGGACGGCGCTCTGCTATGCCAACGTCACCAATCGGGTCTGGTATCCGCTCCTGGAAAAATTGGGCATCAAGAAACGTCGTCCCTATCAGACCCGTCATACTGCGGCGACTCTCTGGCTTGCGGCGGGTGAAAATCCCGAGTGGATCGCCCGGCAGATGGGACACTCCACCACCCGGATGCTGTTTACTATTTACTCCCGGTATGTCCCCAATCTGACCCGCCGTGACGGTTCGGCCTTCGAGAATCTGATGGCCGCCCGCTTGAGGAGTACGCCATGATCAGAGACATCTACCCCGACCGGAAGAGTACACCGTTCAAAGGGGTCTTTCGGGTCTGTCAGCCGCGCTGGCGCAAAACACAGAAGGGGGCCGATTTCATGGTCACGAACCTGGTGGATGTTACCGGAGGTATTACCGCCTATGGGTGGGAGGGGCTGTATGACGGCCCCCGTGACCTGATTGACCTGGAGCGTGTGGAGATCGTGGCCACCAGCCGCACCTTTAACGGGGCAACGATCTGCGACATCATGAGCATTGAGCGTTCAGCGGGGGGGAGTCCGCTTGATCTGATCCCCTGCACGTTCATGCTCAACCGGGATCTGGTCCCCCGCTTGTCGGAAATTGTCGACAATTTGGAGATACCAGCCATCAGGGCGTTTGTTGGAGAAGTCATGAATGATGACGCGCTGTTTCTCCCCTTCCTGCAGGTTCCGGCCAGTGGTCGGCACCACCATAGTGAACCGATGGGATTACTCCGGCACAGCGTCGAATGTGCCACGATGGTTTCAAAAATGCTGGAACTGCATGGCCATGAGCGGGATCTGGCCATTGTCGCGGCGCTCCTGCACGACATAGGCAAGATCAAATGCTTCGATAGTCGCGGCAAGAGGACCGTTTCCGGCTACGTGCTGGATCACGACACCCTTACCCTGGAATTGCTGGCGCCACACCTGGCCGGTTTGGACGAATCCTGGCCTGATGGCGGGGTGGCGCTCCGGTATCTCCTGACCTGGCGGTCGGGAAAGCGCAAGATGTCAGTGCCGCTGCTCACTGTTGCCGAAGCCATAGCCTGCGCCGATCGCCTCAGTAGCG
>CAIUUR010000362.1 GCA_903902345.1 uncultured Geobacteraceae bacterium
ACCCGTGATACCTGTAATTCCAGATACGCCCGTCGCACCGGTGATACCCGTAATGCCCGACACTCCAGTAGCTCCCGTGATACCCTTGATTCCAGTTGCACCCTGAAGCGGAGTTCCAGGAGGTGAAAAGCAGGAACAGTCAAAGACATGGCAAAAAAACCGAGGAAGTATCAATCATTTTTGATCAACCACGATAGCACTCTCTTTTACGCCACCAACACAATGCCGAAAATGTTTCATTCTTTACGAGATGCGCCGACAGTTAACCATGCCGTACTCCTTTATTCAGAAGGATGGCATTATTGCACAGTAATTTATCTGAAATTTCCGTTCCAGTACTGATTTCCTGGTTGCGGAAAACGCAGCGAATCTGCGGACTGATCCAACGACATGACGCGGCTATGAGCTTTTTTGAGGACATTCATTGCCTTACTGATTTCACCCAGAGCAGGGGGAAGAATCGGAGAGGTTTCAGACTCGCGTTGGATATCATATTTTTCCCACGAAAAGCTGCCAGCCTTGCGAACCCAGACCCGTTTTACCAAGGAAGACATACTGCCGAGACCAAGTGGTCTGCCGAGGCCGATTTTGAAGCCATGTCGTGCATGACGCCGATCCAGTACCAAAAGAAGCGCCGCGACTTCATCAACCGAACAGTTTTCAGCACCAAACGTGCCACAGAATGTCAATCCCTCCTTGCAGACTTGAGCATAATTGCGCAGGTCGTGCGTATACGGCATCCCTGCGGCACCCTCAAGGTAGTCCCTGTTGTTGGTCTCGGTGATAAGCTGCTCAAGGGAACGCCAAGTCATCACCGCATGCCGGTAGGCTTTGGCCCCTTTCACCATGCCGTTCTGATAGTAGCCTCCCACATCGCGCTTGTTTGGTTTTGGCCCTCCCATGATTGGGAGTAAAAACTGGCGACTTACCTCCTGACCGTTATAGTTCCATTTTTTCACATTTACCGGATACATACGATCAGTTCCATTGCGAATCTGTCCGGTAGTGGTATCTTCCGTAACATCAAGTACACTTACCAATGCCGCAGCCTTGAAGCGCCCCTTGAATCCCGCCGCGTTACGCTCTTTTGATCCGGTGCCGTCCACCATCCCGAACAGTGAACAGCGAGGACAGAGCTCAGTGACTTTTTTGCAGGCATCCTGCCCTGTCGGGACGGTGTCACTGTGATGAAATGTAGTCTTGAACTGAAAGTTCTTGCCGATGGCTGCAACCTGGTTATCTAAAACTTGATAATAAATCCAGTCACCGTCTTCCAGACTGGAAAGTTCCTGGTGCCAGGGGCTACCTACATACTTGCCAATATCGCGTGTGTCGAGGTGCGCTGTGCCGTTAAATTTTTTGAAGATTCCCATGTGAACTTGACCCATCTGCTCTTCTTTCGGTTGCATATTCAGCTTATTAAGTGTTCCGCGAATTGTATTACCATTAGACCTGAAAAAACGGTGATAATGACCTTTCCCAAAATCACCTGGGCCAAAGGTAAGGTCCATTCCGAATTTATAGGGGCCATAATAGGTTACTTCCGCAACACTGGTGCCTGATAACTGAGTGAGAGAAATATCTGTCGGCGCGTTGATAATATTTTTCTGGCCAGAAGTGTACCGGGCGAAATAATTATTATCCTTTACAAACTCAATACCTGGCGGAACCGTTGCCGAGTCATAGTAAAACTCCGTAACAGGTTCAATTACCACTTCTCCGGTAGCTTCATTGTACGATTTAAATATTCCTGGTTTGGAGTTTATTCTACCGACCCGATATCTCTTGTACATGCCGGTATAGGGATATGTACCCTCCGTCAGATTGGCATTATGTCCCTCAACTTTGTTCGCCATAACCCGGTAACAACTGCCAAGGAGAGCGGCAACACCGTTGGCTATGGCAGACTTAACAGTGAATGGACTCAAGGCCAACCGATTCCCAACCATCAACCATCGCCTCGCATATCCTTGATACTTATTATCATTGTTTGCCGGGCAGGTGTTATCCCCTTCGGCGGTGCAAGGATTGGCAGCTACCGGCGTTTCTGCCAACCACTCCAGATCAAAAGCGATATCATAATGTTGGCCGGTTGCCAGTATTTCATGCGTTCGGGGTGAAGTTTTTTTCGGTTTTTTGCGATCGGCGAATGAATAAGGTGTGGCATTCACCTGTCCATTTGATCGAATTGTGGTCGCGGGGACCAGAACCCCGACGGCACTGGCGGTGGGATCATAGACTTCAAGGGTGTTCTTTTTCCCGATGAAATGCTCTATTGCCCTGTCGGCATCAGCCTTATCAGCAAACTCAATCAAGGCACTGCAATCGGAATCGCCATGGACGATGGTGATTTTCCCCGGCTTAAATTTCTTAACAAAACTCCGGACGAATTCTTCAGTGCTCCCGGCACGAAGGTTCTGCATAATAAGCTTCATTTTTACACCCCCTTCGTCAAATAAAACCGCAATCGATGCTCAGGCACCACAACTTCCACACTCTCAAGTGCCCCGGAAAAAGGTCTCACATTGCGACGGACAAAAGTCTTAGCCTGTCGGTAAAAACATTCCATAGCGTCAGATTCATCCGGCGATGTATAAAGACACCAATAGTGAACGGAAAAGTTATCTCCGTCCCGCTCTATGGCAAGCTCTTCCAAGCCCGACACGACTGTCCGCCATAGACCAGCTTCCATCAGATACCCTTCCGGACCGCCATGAGCATCGCTGCGACCTTCGAGGCAGCGTGACAACAGATCAAGCCCTCCCTCGGTCAATCGCTGCTCGGTTGTGGAAAAAGCTAGAAAACCATCACTCCATACTTGCTCTTGCAGATATTGTGAGCGCAACGTATCAGCATCCATCTTCCCGGAACTCCAGACCAGGCGGCCTGCTTTGAAGTCATTCTCAGCCATGAGTCTGCTCCTTTATCTCCTCTACAATTGTCAGTTGCCCGGTGCAGGTGCTGGTTGCCCCCAGTCTATACCAGCCGTCAGGCCCGTTTCCCGGTCGCATCTCCTGTAGCAACGAAGTTACAGCCCTAACGCAACCGGCATGATCGGTATCCGGCCTTGCATTGTCTATCAATACCCGGAAGGTAAACGTCCCTTTTTTGAGATATTCTCCAGAAAAGAGCTGTATGTTCTGCATGGAATGCTCGCAGAGTTGCACCCGATGCAGTACCTCAGTTTCATACCCGTTTGCGAGGGCATCTCCCACGGAAACTATTCCGGCTACGTCACTGTCACCAAACCAGAGACACCGGGGGCAACGGCAATGGCGTTTTCCTGCAGTATCCTTGACTACAGCGTCCCGATTACGGTCAGCTGTATCGAGACAGGCTTTACCGCCGGTTGATCTTTGCTTCCTCTCGATTTCCCTGGATAGTATCGACTGGCGAAATGCCTTACCGGTTATGACCGGAATTTCTTCTCGCTTGCCGGCTTTTCTTACCGGACGAGTGAAGACGAAGCTATCCGGCAACTCGAATGGCAAAATCTCTGTCATGGGGGGGACATCCGTGTGAATGGCCAGCAATTGACCATCAGCAATAGCGGCGTTCACCTCCAACGCTGTCCACCCCTTACCTGCCGCAATTACGGGATTTTCGACGTTCTTATCAGGAGTCCAGGCGTCAAATGACTGATCGAACAGAGCTTTTCTACCTGCATCGGAGGTCAGGTCAAGCACGGAAAAACGGCGCTGTTGCAGTTTCAGCCGTCCGAAACCGTAACTCCAGCCACCGCCAATGGTCTCAATTCCCTGAGAAATCACCCAAAAAGCATCGGTCAGCGCCGCCTGGATTAAGCTGGCGCTTTTTTCTGATGTGCAGAACACAGTCCCCTGGCAGACGAGCGGAGCGTGGATAATGGCCAGTTCGTCCCAATACAGAGCATTGTCGATTACTGTGCCCCACTCACGATCAATGCGGTTACCGGGATTAATGACAGCTTCAAAGTCACGTTCATCAAGTAAGGCTGCTTCGGTCCAGAGGGGCGAAATCTTCATGCTTTCTTTATCGTATCTACCCCATGCAGAAGCGTAACCTGCCCCGGATACACACCGGGCAAGCGCGCGACGGATCAGACTGGCCCAGACATAGCCATTGATATGAAGTTTCCCATCAGCACGCTCAATAGCCGAATCAGAAAATTCCCCTTCTTTGCCGGAACGAAGCAGGAGGCCGGTTTCCGAGGTGAAATCCACCGAAAACTTGAGGGCGTAACGTTCATTGCGGACACTCATGGTCAGCACCTCCTTTCTGCATTGATTTTCTAGTGTTTTCTTCCCACTGGGCAATGGCGTAATGATCCAGGAATGCGCGAACATACTGTTTCATCACGTGGTGACCGTTGGTCGGTTGTGTCAGAAAATCAAGGATTCTCTGGAGCAGCGGAAGGAGCACCTTGGCTTCAGTGTTATCCTTCTTTTTGTATTTTTTGATCCGATGTGTGAGAATATTATTCAACGCATCGGGACTCATGGCCGGATGCAGCATTTGGCGCAACTGGCCGGCTTGTGCGCGCGTCAGTTTTTTTTCCGCGGCAGTAAGCTCGATCGGAATTAACGGATCATCCTTCGGAAGATCCTGCTTCTGCGGGGAAGTGACAATCTTCTCAAGACTGCAGCGGAAACCGGCCCAAGGCACGGAACCTGCTTGGTCATCCGTGACGATAGACCCCGGCATGATCACAACAGTTGAACGCCGTGGTCGTCTGAGCGTGGCGTTGTACCGCCGTGAGGTGCCGATTGCCACCTGGTTCCCGCTTTCGTTACGAATATCAGATCGAAACGGGATCGGGGCGACAATCAACCGCGCAGTTTCGGTTGAAACGACCTCCGACAAAGCCGAAACCGAAACCGTCAA
>CAIUUR010000363.1 GCA_903902345.1 uncultured Geobacteraceae bacterium
CCCTGATCTTCCAGGAAACGCGTTCTTCTTCCGAAAGGGCCACGACAGTGTCGATGCCTTCCAGAATTCCGTCCAGATCGCCGGCAGTTCGAACCAAACCTTCGAAATCATCATACAGCGCCGGGTGAAACGGGGTGGAGACCACAGGAACCCCCGCCGCCAGATATTCGAACAGCTTCATACTATCGGGGTCCATCCACTCCGGGGAGTCGCAGCGATAAAGGTTGAGAGCACAATCGAATTGCGTAAGATACTCCGGCACCTCACCGGCGCCCTTCTCGCCGACAAACGTAATGTTGCGACACCCTCCCACATTTTCTGGGAGATCCCGTTTATAGGTGGCGCCGATAACGACGAAACTCCACCCGGGGCGACGACGGGCAAGTTCGCCCAGCATTTCGAGATCGAGCCAGCGGGAGAGAGTCCCCACATACCCGATGAGAGGCCGTGGGAGTTCCCGGAGCTCTGCCGGGCAGGGAGACGACACAGGAAAACGGTCGGGATCGACTCCGTTCCTCAGTCGGAAGGAAGGGATGCCGACCGAAGTAAAATAGTCAAGCATACTCCTGGCGGCGGCAATGCCGACGACCCCGCCCCTCCTCCCGCATTCCGCCAGGAGCGATCGTATTTCTTCCCTTTCTGTTGCGTCAAAATTGACATCATCCACGATATTATGGTCGGCATCGAAGAGTATGGGAGCAGTTCCCGCAAGTTTCAGGGCGGTGCGTAACCCATCGGGCCAGTAGGCAAACAGACAGGTTCGCTCCGAAGAGGCATTTATCCCTTTACGAAGGAGAATCACTCGCCAGAGGAGGTCATTCAGACGACGCACCCACGCCGACCGGGCAGATCCCGGGAGTAGCGGGAGAAAAAGATCCCGCACCTTGCTCCCCGGGAGATCGTGAAGCATGAAACATCCGACCGATTTATCTGCCCATGGTACAGGCCGGACGACATATAGCGCCGAAACTTCGGAATGTACCGCCAACGCCTTGAGCAGGCAGGTGTTACGACGCCGAAAGCCGCTTCTCCGGATATCATCCCAGCTACCATCAGCCCCAACATAAAGAACCGTTAGCTGTGTCTTGTCTGAATTTTCCATAGATCAATCTTGATGCTTTCTCAAATCCTGTCATTACGAGCGAAGCGAAGCAATCTCGAAGCCGGCTAGCTGCTAAAATAACGGCTGTTCACTTCGACACGTCGTTCCTCTCGACGACTGTAAACAACCATTACGCAGAAGCATCAAGTTTATCTTCCCTCTAACCTCCCCGATAGATGGTCAATTGTAACAGGCGGACGATCAGGAAAACGAGCGGTCAACTCCAGCTTTCCTCCCATTGCTTCAACATAACTCCGCAAGGTAGAAAGTAACATATCCGTTCGTTTTTCAAGACGTGAGACACTGTCCTGACCAATGCGTAGATAAGCAGCCATATCAGCTTGTGTCTTTTGCATTGCCAGGCGCAAATCTTTCAGGGTGGCGAGTTCGGCTGCACGTTGTTCTATTGCAGCCCTACGCCTACTAGGCAACTCACAAAGAATTTCCTCAAGATTTTTTGCCATGGCTTTCTCCCGTTATCAGGAACCCTTCAACGTGTCAACGGTCGGCCTTCCTAAATTTGGCCCGAACTCACCCAGCAACGTGGCGTGAGCAAGTAATTCGTCCTGAAGGTCATTGGACATTTCCTGGAACTCTACCTGAAATTCATCCTGAAAGAGTACTGTCCAGTTCATGATATCACTATGCCATCCCCCAAACATGGAGTCAAATACATATTATGCCCGATTCTACATGATGCCGAACAAAAATTCAGTGATAATCGCTCTCGACCTCATGATTACGGTGGAGATATCCCCGCAACCGCTCAACCGGAACATATTTTTCAGCAAGGGGCCTGGGAGTGCGATAAAATGGAGGAAGGAATTTCTCATAGATCAATTTTCACCCACTGTTCCGGCAGCAGGTCATGAATCTGGCGTCCGTTACAGTACCACTGGCTGGGGGTACAGACAATTTTATTGGGGTTGCGGTTCAACCAGGCGCCCCACCAGCTGAAGGTACTGTTGGCGATGATGTTATGCTGACAAAGGCTCATGAGCATGAGGTCTTCATGGGCAGGCAGCCGACCACCCTCGCCCACAAATACGGATGAAGGGGGAACCGGCAGGTTATCCCGGCACCATTGAATGTCATTGCTGAAGACAAAGTAGCGGGGCGCCACGACTCTCTTCGAAATATACTCCAGGGACTGTTCGTAGTATCTCGCGGTGCAACTGCTATAAACGGTACTGAACTGGGGTTCCAGATAATCGCCCCGCCTGACATGAATGCTCACCGCCGTGGACTCTTTTATTTTCCCCGACAGGTCGAGATACGCCGGAGAAGGGCCTCCCGACAGTCGGACATCATGCACTAATGCCTCTGAACTGGCTATAAAATATTTCTCGCTTTGCCAATAACCGTGGAGATAGAGATCTCCTCCCCGGGCAAGAACCCCGGGGTCAAACAGATTCGCTTTGGCTTCAAGACAGTACGATTTAGCCGGAACCACGGGATACCGTTGCCGTCTCAGGAGTAACCATTTCAGCTTAGTGACCAGCGGAGGTTTTCTGTACTGCAACCCCCGGCACTCTTCAGGAGTGGCTCGGGGGGTCCGGATACCGAGATGATGCAACTCATACCGCCAGACATCCTGCTCGTCATAAAAAGAGAGGTCGAGCTTCAGTTCCGAACCTGCGGAAGACGCGAGTTGTCGTCCCACTGCGTATTGAAAAAGCTGGTTTCCCAGACCTCCGGTAAGTTTCGATATTATCATTTGGTTGCTGACGTGTCCATTCGGAGCGGATCAGTCAGATCTTGCAGCGTCTGAGGAATCACCCCTGCTGACTGGATCTGAGTCCGTATGTCTGCCGGTATCCGGGGCGCGATAGCGCAATACTCAACATGCCAGGTCTCGAAATGATGATGTTTTAGAAAGACAGCGGCATTTGCTCGCAATGAAGCGAGGCTACTCAACAGTTTGGCCGAATTTCGCTTGCAGGTACCGAAGCGAATCCGGCGACTGGAGTCACTGACCGCCACCAGGTCGATTTCTACACCGCCTCGATCCCAGTACCCCTTGATCCGTTCCGAGAGGGGAAAATCACCGACACCCTTACGACTAGCTTCTTCGTACAAGCGGCCCACAAGCTCTTCCAATGCCGCGCCTTCGGCATCGCACAGCAGTTGGTCAGCTTGTTCTATCAACTGCACCTCCGGACGGAAGTGAATTGCTGAAACCGGTCGCTGTAACGCCATCAACCAACTCCGTAAAAAATTATCGCATATATAGTAGCGCCCGGAGCGCGCTTTTGAAGTAGCGAACATCGGCAAGCGGCGTTCTATCATGCGATAGCGTTCGGTCAGAATTTTGAGATACCCTCCAGCCTGCTTCCCTTCATGAGAAGAAAGAGCAGAGATAGCCGCAACGATACCGGCATTGTCACAACCGGGGTGACGAGCGATATACTGCAGCACCATGTCGTAGCGACCGCGCAACTCACGCAGAAACCAGTTATCCGCTTCACCTCGCAATGGTGAAGAACTGCTAAAGAAAAGAGCTTTCAAGAGGGTTGCGCGATCGGCGTTCAGAACCCCCTGCTCGTAAGCATCGCGATAAAATTTCGGAACACCTTCAAACAGATTCCAGAGAAACAGTAGTCGTTCGGGACTGGTGTCTGCATGTACCTGCAACAACTCCATCAGAGAAGCGATATCCAGGTGATCAAGAGACAGTATGTCTGTCGTCCTGTTGAAGAGAGGCGCGGCACGATCTTCCAGCAAGGCTGACATCTCCGCGTGCAGAGAGCCCAACACAATCAACCCGCCCTTGACCATCCCGCCCGCGATTCGCAGGACACTTTTTATCTCAACACCACCGACAAGCGCCTGCTCCGC
>CAIUUR010000364.1 GCA_903902345.1 uncultured Geobacteraceae bacterium
GGGGTGGGGATGGGGAAAAAGCAGAGCCTGAGCCCCCATCCCCCTCCTGACCTCCCCCTTGAAGGGGGAGGAACGAAAATAGCCGGTGATTAGTACCAATCAGGTCTTCGAATGAAGTACAGCCTTCAAATCGTCCAATTTTGATAGTTGTGCTTTAGTTGATTCTATTTTTTGTACAAGTAAGGAGGTAATTTCTTGATATTTTGAAAGGATTTGCTGCTGAGGATTTATTAGCGGCATCAATGATATTCCAGGAACGGTTAATTATCCTTGTGCTGAAGCTGAGCTATCGTATCTAAACGCTCTTATAAGTTGGAATAAATAGTTCAACAAATATTCCTGTTTTGGCGTTACGACGATTAATCTTATTATGGGAACAAATGGTTTCAACCTTAACACCGTATATCCGATGATAGCACCCCTTGCCGAAACTGTTATGCTTTTTTCAAACACCTTTGCATCAGAAGCATACCCGTATTGAATCTGTACACTTTTCCTTTAGGAATAAAGGTGGTGTTTCCGGTGGGCAATTTCTGCATGGCTTCGTTCATGGCCGCGCCTCGTATGAGATTTTCAGCCGATGGCTTTCCAGATGGCGCCGGAGCTTTTCTCGTGCCTACTATTCTCATCTTCGACCTCCATGCTGTTCGCAAACAATTGTCCATTGTCCATTGCCTACGGTTTTATGGGCCAACCCGTCTCCAACCCTTCCGGATAAAAATTCTCCTTGGTCCGGTTGAAGTAGCCGTACTGAATGCGGGGGAAACTCTTTTTGACCTTTTCCAGCATCCGGTACATCCCCATCCCCTTCCCCGAAAACTCCAGCTGTTTGTGATAATAATCCGGGTCGATGGAAAGGTTGCGCATCTGGATCATGTCGATCCCCGTGCTCTCGATGAACCGAAGGAGCGCCTCCACCTCTTCGGGGGAATCGGAGAGCCCCGGAGAGACGAGATAGTTGATCATGGTGAACTTTCCCCGCTCCTTGGCCGCTTTCACCGATTCCGTCACGTCGGCGAAACGGTACCCCACGGGACGATAGTACCGGTTGTAGTACTCTTCCCGCACCGAATTGAGGGAAAAGCGGAACGAATCCATCCCTGCGTCGCAGAGGAGCCGCACCCGGTCAGGAAAGGAACCATTGGAGTTGAAGTTCACCGTCCCCCGCATCGTCGCGGCTTTCATCCTGCGGGTGGCCTCGGCGATGGTCTCCGCCTGAAGAATGGGGTCCCCCTCGCACCCCTGTCCATAGGAGACGATGGCCTCCGGCGCATCATTCAGGTGGGGGAGCGCCAGTTGGCAGAGCTCCTCCGGGGTCGGGACAAAACCGATCCGCTCATGATTGGAGGGGCAGCATTCCGACGGCTGCAGACTGATACAGCCAAGGCAGCGAGAGTTGCAGACGGGCGACGTGGGAAGAGGCGCCTCCCAGCGGCGGAAGAAGAGATTCTTGGCGGCGAAGCAGTGGTAATCCACGGCGCAACGGGCGAGCTGCTCCAGAAGGCGATTATGAGGAAACTCCGCCAGCATCTTCCGGACCAGGGGATCCAGCAACCGGTCGTCATAGTTGCAGGGGTTCCAGTTGTCGTTATTGTCCACCCGGCTGGCCGCCACGACAAACCGCTCCTGCTCGTCATCCCACCCCACCGCAGTGTAGGACCAGAGGGGGAGATGAACCTTCTTTCGGCCGTAGTCGCAGGCGGGGAGTAGGGTCCGGACGAAGCCGGGTGACATGAAGGCGGAGACCGCCTGAACCCGTACCTGTTTGCGGCCATGGCGGACACTCTCCACGGGAACAAAGGAACGTTTCCGCTGGTCCCACGCCAGGGGTGGAGTATCGGGAATGGTAAAGATCCTGCTCCCCTCCGGCAGGGGAATCAACTCAACTCGCTCCGGGAGTACCGCCTGAGTGCCGCTCATCCCGGCCATACAGAGTTCGGGATGATCGAAGACCGTCCCCTTCTCATCGGCATAGAGAAGCCGGGGTAACTGACGCCCTTTCATACCCCCTCCTGTGCTGCCACTTCAATACCGTACCCCTTGATCCTCCGGAAGAGAACGCTCCGCTCCACCTCCAGGAGATCGGCGGCCCGGCTCACATCCCAGTCGCAGCTGCTCAGAGTCTGGGTAAGGTACTCCCGCTCGAACCGTTCCCGGGCCTCCTTGAGGGGGAGGGTTATGGAGTGCTCGGGTTTTGCGGCGTCACTCCCCTCACGGAGAAAGAGAGGGAGCTGCTCCACCCCGATGAGACCGCCCGGGGTCATGATCACCAGACGCTCCACCATGTTCTTCAATTCCCGCACGTTGCCGGGCCACTGGTAATGGAGCAGCCGCCCATTCACCTCCGGGGAGAGCGCCTTGTTCCCCTTTCCTTCCCGTCGGCAGTAAAGGGAAACAAAATGCTCAGCCAACGGCCCCACATCCTCCGGACGATCCCGAAGTGGTGGGACGGCCAAAGGGACCACGTTGAGAGCAAAATAGAGCTCGGCCAAGAACCTTCCCTGGCGGCTCTCTACTCCCAGCGGACGGATAGCCGCGGCGATGATCCGGACCTGAGCCTCCAGGCGGACAACACCTCCCACACGCTCGAAACTCTGCTCCCGGAGGTACTGCAGCAGCTTCGCCTGGGTCCGAAGGGGGAGGGTCTCGATGCGATCCAGCAGAAGCGTCCCCCCCTGGGCCAGCTCGATTTTCCCCTTCTTCCGGGCTGTGGCGCCGGGGAAAGCCCCCTTCTCATGGCCGAAGAGCTCGCTTTCCACCAGCTCGTCGGGAACTCCGGCGCAGTTCAACTCCACGAAGGGATTGGCCCGGCGTGGACTGTTGAGGTGGATCAGCCGGGCCGCAAGCTCCTTGCCGCTGCCGCTCTCGCCGGTAATGAGAACCGGGGCATCGCTGGCCGCCACCAGGAGCAGCTCCCGCCGTAGCGACTTCATGACCGAAGAATCCCCCACCATGACATGGTCCTCCGCCACGAGGGTCCGAAGGGTGCGATTCTCCTCCCGGAGTCGGCTCATGGCCAGGGCATTGGCCACCGTAACGAGAATCTTCTCCAGGGAGAGGGGCTTCTCGATGAAGTCATAGGCCCCCATCTTGGTGGCCTTCACTGCGGTCTCGATGGTGCCGTGTCCCGACATCATGATCACCGGGAGGTACGGGTGCGACTCCTTCAGCCGTTTCAGGGTCTCCATGCCATCGATCCCCGGCATCCAGATATCCAGGAACACCAGCTCCGGCGGCTCCTTACGGACAGCTTCCAACCCTGCCTCACCGGAATCAGCCCCCACCGTGACAAACCCCTCATCCTCAAGGATACCAGCCAGGGAGAGGCGGATATTCTTCTCGTCGTCGATTATTAAAATAGTCTCTTTCATAAAAGTCCTTGGTACCGTTCACCGTGTTCCGTTATCCGTTCACCGTGTTCCGTTGGGCGTGTTCCGTTGGGCGTTGGTCGTTCTCATTTAACTTTTTACCGTCAACGGTCAACGGTCAACGGTCAACGGCCCACGGTCATCGGTAAACGGTGAACGGTGAACGACCTTTTCTCACCCTGCCGGCAGTTCGATGATGAAACGGGTGCCTCTTGGTTCGTTGTCCCGCACCCGGACGAATCCCTGGTGATCGGTGATGATGGTGTTGACGATGGCCAGCCCGAGACCGGTACCCGATGCCTTGGTGGAGAAATAAGGCTCGAAGAGCCGCGACCGGTCCTCCGGGACGATACCGTGACCGTCATCCGCCACCTCGCAGGTAACCAACCGGAGCTCGGGATTGTAGCTTGTACTGATCTGAATCTTCCCCTTCCCTTCCACCGCGGCCACCGCGTTATCCAGGAGATTAATAAGTACCCGCTTGATCTGGTCCCGGTCAAGCAGAATCTGCGGAAGTGTGGGATCGGGGGAGAAGTTGAGGGA
>CAIUUR010000365.1 GCA_903902345.1 uncultured Geobacteraceae bacterium
GAACAGCACCGATGGATTTGACTAATATATCGTCACGGTAAACCAGAGCGAACCCTCGCTGCAGGGCAGTTTGCGGATCACAGGCTTTCAGCGTGGCCATTTTCTCGCTGAGACTGTTACGCGCGACCACAACTCTCGACAGCACCCGTTCCCGCCGAAACCGCTCTCGTCGACTGCCCAGCCGGAACTTCTCGACGGTGACCACACCGGCATAGCAGCGCCGCAGGCTATCCCGACTTTTAGTCACCACCTTCCGACCATGGTTCACGACCAACAGGAAACGCTCCCGCGTAAAACGTTGGCGGAAGGTCGCCTGAGTATCGAGGCAGCCACTGAGTCGATGCGTGACCACCACACGTAACTGCTGACGGCTCCCAGCCAACTTTGCGACCAGAGCCTGTAACAGCGACGACGCCTGCAACCGCAGCTGTTGCCGGTAACTGAGAACCTCATATTCCCGGGCATAGATCCGACTCTGCACCCGTAACCGCAGGACCTGCCCCCGCTCACGCAGACACCCGGCAGACTCGGCCAGGAGTCGGCATGGTCCCTGTCGAATCCGGTGTTTTGCGCGAGCAACCTCCTCAACTGCCAGTTTCAGACGGTAATGCCAAACGGTGGACAGAGTGGCGGTGGCCTCCCCTACCCTTCGGCTCAGCTGGGTAAATCGGGCCACCAGCTCCCCAGCTACCGCCGTCGGTGTCTTGAACGATCTATTGGCCACATAATCCAGAATGCTCGTATCACTCTCGTGCCCGACACCTGTCCAGACCGGTACTGAATACCCTGCCACATGCCGTGCAAGAACTTCACTGTCCAGAGAGTAGAGATCTGATTTGCTCCCACCTCCCCTGATAATACAGACCAACTCGACACCAAGCCGATCCAGGGCATCAAGTGCCCGCAGAACTGACGACTCCGTTCGCTCCCCCTGCATGGCGCTATCGGCCAGATAGATCGTGAAACCATAGCCCGACGTCTTCAGTGTCTGGATGAAATCCTGGTACGCGGCACTCCCGCCACTGGTGACCAGACCTATTCGCGCTGGCAAAAGCGGCACGGTTCGCTCCTTATTTGCCTCGAACAACCCCTCTCTCCGGAGACGTTCGATGATCTCCCGCTTTCTGAATTCCAACTCGCCCAGGGCAACCGCCGGATCTGCAGAGAGCACCCGGAGGCATAAACCATACTGTGGGCTATATTGGACACAGCACATAAAGCCTACCACCATGCCGCTCACCGGAACAAAGTCCATTTCTTTTGCCTTGAATTCCTTTCTGATGGCCGCAAGATCCTTTGGCCAGATGATTCCACTGATTTTAGCCACCACCTTGGCTTGGCCATCAGTCTCTACGAGATCACAGAAGAATGTGCCACTGCGCTCACAGCCATTGGCGATCTCCGCCCTGACCCAGAACTGCCTGCTGATAGCCGGCGCCAGCAGTTCGCTGATCCGTCCCGTAATGTTCGACACGGCAAAAAATCGTTTATCCATAATGGTCCCTTCACCACTGTCCGCCACGGCCTCTACCGGGGCAGTTCACCCGGGTTTTCCCGAAGGGCTAGCCTTTCGCGGTACTCGCACCTGCGACAACCAACCCACCGAATGGTCCTCTCCGGCAGTCTACCGGCATAGTTCCGTAACTCTGCCACCATGACTCCTGCGCTCCCTCCCCTACCCTCTTTTTAGCAAGTTCGGCCATTCAGGCCTCCCCTTCCGAGATGAGCACGCAGACACCAAGAGCAAGGAACCACCGGACGTCTCGCCAGTGGTAATGCCACAGGCGAGATGTCCGGGCTATCCTTTTCGGCCCGCCATATACTCTTCGAAAACACGCCACTTACGCTCCATGGCGCCGACAGATACCTCCCGCAATGCACCGAGTACTTTTTCGGCAGAACGGCCATACCAACCCACCGTATAGTGGACGTTGCCCCGTGAACCTGCCTCGCAGACCCTAGTGTCCACTCCGACCAGCCTAGCAATCTGATCGGCCAGCCATGTGGCCAGTTCATGCGAGGCTGTGACCAAAATCGCAAACAAGGAACCACGACGATCGACCTTAACAGAGCCGTCACCTTCCAGCAGGCCACTTATATAAGCGAGGATCAGCTCCTTATCCTGCAGATCTGGGGGAGCCAATGTTTTCGACTTCCTTTTGGTAAGACGGTACCGCTCTTCGAGGTCTTTCGTGATTTTTCGCGACTGGAAGCGCAATCCAGCATACAGCCCCCGGCCCCCAGTCGAATTCTGCATGATCCGGTAGGACAGGGTTCCAGGATGTCCGAGGTCAGCCATAAACTTCTGTAATACAGCCTCATCTATAGCTTTCAGCTCGATTGTTATATCTTTCCCCAAACAACCATCAGCCGCCAGAAGCCCGGCCCAATAGGCGCTACGCACCGTCAGTTCACTGAAAAATTCGTCATTTACTACCATGCGCCTTGTCGCGTGATCCTTTTCATCAAAACGAAGGCCCAATTTCTTGCATTTCTGCGAGACCGAGCCATACGTGCGGCGTAATGCACGGCAAATCAAGACCTTGGATCGATTCTCCAGATGGGCCGTTCGGATGAACTCCACATCTGCCAGTGAATATGCCTTACCAGTGCCTGACATATCCCAAGCGGGAACCTCCGGTCGACCAAACCCTCCGGCCGTTGCCGGCAAAGCCTGTACCAAATCTAAAATGGTATCGTACCCGGACTTTTTCCCATCAAAGGTCAGCAGCGTGGCGGAGATCGAGTAGCTTTCCGGATCTCCTTGCAGGCAATAACCTCGCCGGGCAACGATCTCCCGAGCTTCGTCGAGGACCCAAGCCCTCTGACTATGGATGACCTCGTGGGTACAGACAGGGCAACCGTGGGCGACAGCTCTGAGCAGTTGCGATTCTTTTCCACTGTAAAAGGTTCCGCAACACAGACATTCAACATCCAGGGGTACAATTAACCGATCGGCTGGGTCCAGACTCCCACCACGATAGGCCACAGCACCCTCAGTCATCTGGCGGAGCCACTCTCCATACCGCGCAGGATCACTCTCCAAAAAGCGTCGGGCCAACCTACCGGCGCAGAACGGGCAGTCTTGAATAGTGTCCTTCGGCAATTTGTTGCGATCAGGAAATTCTGCCAGGTCAGCCAGAGAACGCATAATAACCTGACCACACGGCACATGAGTTACCTTCACCGATTGACTCTTTTTACGGTAGTTTTCGTCGGTAAGTTCATACGTGCCGCCCCTGGCTTCGTTTAATTCTGCCGCAGCCACCGCAAAAGTTTTCCGTCGTGCCTTCCCTTTTTTCTTGGCATCGCATGGCCCCTGACAGTGTAGATGCGACTGCTTTAGAGCAGTCCAAATGTTGTTCACGGTATGGCTAACCGGAAACCCGCACTCAGTTCCGTCCGGCAGTTTGTTGGTGCAGACCAGGGGTACTTTATCTTTGTGTTTAAGAATACTTCTCATTTCAGCCTCAGGTATTTCCTTTATATTCAAACGGAACGGCACCGCTGCAGCATTCAGATCCATTCCAATGGAATGGTATGTGTTAACAGCCTGAGTGTTATATCCAGCATCATTGTCACAAAATCGGCAGGTAAGAAAAATAGTTTTAAAACTTCTGTTAAACAAA
>CAIUUR010000366.1 GCA_903902345.1 uncultured Geobacteraceae bacterium
AGCCATCACGCCGCCTTGGCGTCGCCCGCCAGCTTCTTCACCGCAGCGAGAAGCATCTCGGGCTGGAACGGCTTGACGATCCACCCGGTGGCGCCGGCTTCTTTCCCCTCTTTCTTCTTGGAGTCCTGGGATTCGGTGGTGAGCATGATGATGGGGATGAAGCGGCAGGCCGCCAGCGCTCTTGCCGCCCTGATGAGGCCTATGCCATCCAGGTTAGGCATATTCAGGTCGGTGATGATCATGTCCACCTTCCTGCCGTCCAGTTTGCTCAGGGCGTCTTTACCGTCAGCGGCCTCGATGACCTCGTAGCCGTTGGTTTTCAGCGTGTAGCTGACCATCTGTCGAACACTGGCAGAATCGTCTGCCGTCAGAACCACCTTTTGCATCAGTTCGTACCTCCGACAAGAATACAGGGATTTTTTTCAAGGGGATTACAGCGGGATTTTCCGGCGCAACCGGCCCGGAGTATGGTGCCATGCAAGGGTTCCCGTTCGATACCGTGAATGACGAATTCCTTTTCTTCATTCTGGGCTGTCCGGTGACTTGAACAGAGAAGCTGCAGGCCGGCGGCGTCGATTTCCGTGACTTCAGAAAGGTCGCAATGAATTATTCGGGCTGCGGCGAACGCCTGGGTAAGCGCCTGGAGCAGTTCCGCCGCACGGGATATCGTCATGGCTCCGCTGATTTCCAGGCGTACTTCTTGATGAGTGTCATCCATCCAGTTTTGCGTGATCATTGTTGGCTCCCGTATCTGTCTCTGCTCAAAATAACTCAAAATTACCCAGACCGTCGTCATCTTCCGCCGCAGGGGCTGTTTCCTGCGGGTCGTGATGCTCGACGCTCTGACCGTAGAGACGCTCATGTACGGCCCGTTCACTCTGCATCGTGTAGTTGCTGGAAAGCTCTCGCAGGCGGTTTGCAACCTGCTGCGCCGCCAGTTCCGGAAGTTCCGAACGCGCCTCGGCAACGATGAGAGTCAGCGTGGCGACTCCTTCGTGCAGCGAGGAGACCATCTCCTGCTGGTCCGAGAGTGACCCCATGGCGGAACCGATATCGTCGGCAAGTCCCTCAATTCCCCTTTCCATGGCGGATACGGTGGAAACGATCCTGCCGTTCAACTCCTGAAGCATCATCAGGAGTCCGCCCAGCTCATGCATGATCCCCGTAACTTCCCTGTCCAGCGCCAGGGATACCGTATCGGCCACCTGGTTCATTCCTTGGATCTCCCCCGTTATCCCCTTCAGGGTTGTGGTGACGGTGGTCGTCTGGGTGAGGGTGTCCAGGGACAACCGCTGGATCGCCTCGGCCAACACGGCAAGGGCCGCCCCTTCGATGCCGGTGCGTGCCGCCTTGATTTGGGAATTGAGGGCGATCAACTCGATTTCGGATCCGACCTTTTCGATGAATTCAACATGTTCGGAAACGGTATGCACCGTCACCTCAACATCTTCAATGGCCGATTGCAATTGCCGGTTGGCCTCCGAGCACTCCTGCAAGGATTCATTGACCATGGCCAGGTCGCCGGCCATTTGGGCGAAGCGGGAACTGTCCGCCGACCCGGCGACCCCCGCGATGGCGCGAATGTCGCCAACCATTTCGGTGACGTCCTTGACGATCCCTCCCAGGCTGGAACCGATGCTATTCAGCGCCTCTTCCAGTTCGTCGGCGGAATGTTGCAGTTGGGCCGCTTGCAGTTCCGTTACTGCGCTGAACTCTTCATTGACATCATGGCCGGCTTCAGCTGGATGATGAGCGGACGCCGTTGTCATGACGGTGTTAAAGGCTGAGACGATATGTTCTATTTGCTGACGGACGATATCGTGGAACTGCAGGGACATGACCACTTGTCCCAGCTTCGTGGAGACACTGGAGGAAACGTGGGAGATGACGCCGATGGCGTCGTGGCACCGCTCGTTGATCTTTGTCAGTTCGCCCAGGGAAATGCTCAACGCCGAAATGACCTGACGAGCCCTGCTCTTCTGTTGCTGTTCGATGGCGCTGAAGCAGGCGAGTGTATCCCTGAGCAGCCTGGCCAGCTTGGCGATCTGGCAGGCGATCTGGGCCGACCTGTCGATGACCTGTACGGAGAGCATCTCCACATCGTTGGCCAGGGTTTCGAAACCTGCGGCGGCCGATCCCAGTCGAGCACTTTCAATCTTGGTGGATATCCCCAACATCCTCAGCTTCTTATGAATCTTACGAAACTCATCCAGCGGCGTATCCACCTGGGGGAGGAGTGCTTCGGACCGGCGCAACTGCAGTGCACTGTTGTGCCACTGGCTGTCCCAGTGATCAAGATATTTCTGCAGGGTTGCCAGAAGATCTCCCACCTCGGTCAGGGTAGCCTTTCCCTCGCTGTTGGCGACCTGTTCCGCAATCTGCCCGGCAGTGCAGGAAATAGATCTGGCTCTCTCCTGGAAATCATTCAATTGAGCGCCGATGGTAAGGAAATAGGTTTCACCGGAGACCATCCCTCTTGTTATGGTGGAGAGCATTCCGTGGATATCTTCTTCCCATTTGTGCCTGCGTGGGGCGGGTGTCGTCGATGGAGGGGGCGGGTCGGTGACGCTCTGCTCCTGGACAACTGCTTTTTTTCGGTTGCTTGACATAAAAAACATTACGCATGTCCTTTTGGAATGAGGTACTATGGGGGCAACTATCCTCGTTACTCTCATCGGCATAGTTGTATCATATTTAAACCGAGTTTTACAGATTTACATACACTGCCGGGAGAGAGTCGTCAAGAGAGTCTTTTTGTGTCCCTTCAGCGGCTGCATTCCCCAGGCCCGGGGAAGTTATTTTCGCATAATTGTTCAATGATTTCAATTTTCTAAAGAAAACGTCCCGTCTGCCGAAGAGGGATGGTAGGATCTTTTTTTAACTGCCGCCATCAGGCGACAGGCGCCACAATAGCTGTGCCGACCCGGGTGGAGGATGATGTTGATGAAGTTGTGCGATTTGAAAATCGGGATTCGCCTGGGGTTAGGGTATGGACTTATCCTTTTTTCTCTGGTTGTGGTGATTGTCAGCAGCACCATGGGGATGAAAAAGGCGGATAATGATCTGAATTCCATCGTGACCGTGGATGTTGAGAAGATGAAGCTGGCGTATCAGGCGGAGGAGCGCTCCTATCGTATTCATGGCTATTCCCACGAACTGGTCGAGCGGGTTGCCGCCGGCGAGGCTGTGGACGCAAAGGAGTTTCCGCGACTCTGGAATAACCTGACGGAACTTATTGATCGGCTGAAGAAGCTTGAAACCGACGACAAGGAAAAGGGTTTGCTTCTTGCCGTGGAAAAGGTGGCGCAGACTCTTCTGGCGCGCCACAACGCGGCGGTGAACTATGCGAACCGGAATCAGTTCGACTCCGCTCAGGACATCCTGGCGGAAAACTCCGTGTCTCTGGAAAAAGAGATCAAGGGTTCATATGGGTCTCTCCGGAGCTACCTTGAAGAACGTTTGGCGCTGCGGCATCTGGAGGCTAACGGCGCATATGCCTCCACCCTGAAGCAGACGGCCGTTGTCGCACTGCTCTGTCTTCTTGTGACCAGCGTGGCAGGCTACTCGCTTTCTCGCAGCATTACGGGACCTTTGGGTGATGTGCTCTCCATGCTGGACAATATTGTCCGGGGGGAGGGTGATCTCACCGCAAGTCTTTCTTATACGGCCAGGGACGAACTGGGTTCAATCTGTGCCCTTGTTAACCAGTTCATCTGTAAATTGCATGGGATCATGGGTAGTGTCGCGCGGAATACGGTTCAGGTGGCGTCGTCAGCCCGTCAACTCTACGTTAATGCGGAGCATACGGCCACCGGAGCGGAGGAGGTGGCGTCTCAGGCAACTACGGTGGCCACCGCAAGTGAAGAATTGTCGGCCACAGCCGCGGATATCGCGAGGAATTGCCATATCGCCGCAGAAAACTCACGTCATGCCAACGATTCCGCCCTGGATGGTGCGGCGGTCGTTCAGGCCACCGTTAATCTCATGACCCAGATTGCCGAAAGGGTCAAGGAGTCGGCCAGAACTGTCGCCGGTCTGGGGGTACATTCCGACCAGATAGGTCAGATTGTCGGGACAATCGAAGATATTGCCGATCAGACGAATCTTCTGGCTCTCAATGCCGCCATAGAAGCGGCGCGGGCCGGAGAGCAGGGGAGAGGATTTGCCGTGGTTGCCGATGAAGTTCGCGCCCTGGCCGAACGGACCACCCGGGCGACAAAGGAGATCAGCGGGATGATCCGCTCCATACAGCAGGCAACGGGAAGCGCTGTCTCTTCCATGGAGGAAGGGGTGAATCAGGTGGAGAAGGGGACAACGGAAGCAGCCAAATCAGGCGAGGCTCTCCGCTATATTCTCACGCAGATAGACGCCGTTACCATGCAGGTGAATCAGATAGCCACTGCCGCCGAGCAGCAGACAACCACTACCAACGAGATTGCCCGAAACATACATCAGATTTCCTCGGTGGTCATGGAGAGTACCGAGGGGGCGCAGGGATCCGCCTCTACGGCGAATAACCTGTCGTGTTTAGCTGATGAATTGCAGAGAGTCGTGGGTCAGTTCAAGCTGAGCTGACCACCGGCCACACCACGTTAACCGTAGCCGTCACAACTATTTAACAAACGTACGAAAGGAGCAAGAACATGTCATCAGTTCTGATTGTGGATGATTCATCGACCATGCGGAAAATTATTACCCGTTCCCTGAGACAGGCGGGATTTGACCTGGACACGATTACCGAGGCCGGAGATGGTCACGAGGGTCTCTCCGCACTGGAGAAGGTGAAGGTGGACCTTATCCTCTCCGACATCAATATGCCGAACATGGACGGCCTGGAGTTTGTCAAGCGGGTCAGAGCTAGAGGGATCATGACCCCCATCGTCATGATTACCACCGAGGGTGGGGAGGATGTCATCCGGGATGCCATGAACAGCGGCGCATCCAGCAGCATCAGGAAGCCATTCACCCCGGATCATCTTCAGCAGAAATTGGGGGGGTATCTATGAGCCTCAACGATGCGGTGAGGGATTTTGCCAATCTGGAGGAGGAGGAACTTGCCCGGTATGTGATTGCCGCTACCAAGGAAATCTTTTCATCCATGATCATGATGGAACTGGTTGAGGATTATCCTCTGAAGGAGTCTGTGACCCGCCTTCAGTGCAGCGTTACCGGTATGGTCGGGCTGGCGGGAACCTACACGGGGGTTCTTTCCATTCATTGCCCCCAATCTCTGGCCATGGCCATGACTTCCAATATGCTGGGGATAGAGGTGGATGAGATCGGTGAAGATGTCATCGACGCGCTGGGAGAAATTTCCAATATGCTGGGGGGGCATGTTAAACAGGTCTTCTCCAAGGGAGGGCTTGACATCAATCTCTCCCTTCCCACCGTGATTTCCGGTGCGGAATACAGTGTCAACTGTATGGCTGACAAGGATTGCGTCATCATCCCTTTTACGTGGGAAAATAGTAAATTTCTTGTGGGACTGACTCTGAGAAAAGAAAAATAGCGGGCAAGGACTTGCCATGAAAGAGTTACCCAATTTACGTGAAATGCTTGAGGCTTCACTGGTGCAGGCGGCGAATGAATGTGGCCAACTGCTTGGGGTTGATCTCTACATGGATGGTTCCATCGCGGGGCCCATCAGCAGGAAGGAATATTGTGCTGAAATAACCGGGGCTTCCCTCATTGTCGGCATCGAATCCAAGGAGGAGTATCAGGGGAAATTCTACATGGTGGTGGACCTGAGGGACGCCATCGTGCTGAGCAGTACCCTGTTGGGAATACCACCGGCTCGCGTCGTGGAGAAACAGAGGCTGGCGATATTCGATCCGGATGATGTGGATGCCTTCTCGGAGATCGCCAATCAGATCACCGGTTCCTTCAATACGGTGTTTCAACCGTTCCTGCCCAAGAAGGTACATCTAAAGCAGTTGGTGCCTCAGAAGTACATTCCGGAAGATCAGGTGGGGAATGCCGAAGGGACGGACAGCTTCATCCCCAACGGTGACTATTACCTAGTCAAACCGAAGATGATCATGCCGGGTTTTGATCTGGAGCGGTTTGATCTCCTGGTGCCGGAACAACTGGCGGTACAATTTAATGTTCAGGAGCGGAAGCAGGGGAAGTCCGAGGAAAAAGAGCATGATTCCGACGACGAATTCGCTTCGGATGAGATCGATGGGCCTGCCGTCCTGGTTCTTGAGGATAACAGCACCGATCGGAGGCAGTTTTCGGAAATACTCGCAGCCAATGGGGTGAAGCCGGTCATGGCTGCTTACGATGCGGACCTGAAGCGTCTGGTTACCATGCAGAACGTGAAGGCGGTTCTTCTGGGTGTGGCCAATGCCGATGAGCAGGAGTTGGCTCTTTGCATCAAGATCGCCAATCTTTTTCCCAACATTCCTGCTCCCATCATCATGTGCGCCCGACAGTGGACCAGGGTGAGCGTTCTGAAGGCTCTTAAATTCGGCGCCAAAGAGATTCTTCTCAAGCCCTGCTCCTCGGAAGAGCTCTCGGCAAAAGTAATGAAATACCTTCCGTCCACCTGACTCGTGTCAAAATAACGACATCTTGCCTTACCGACTTGACGGCGCTCCCGGCTGATTACCTCCTGAGGGTGTTTTTGATAATTTTCCTGAAATACGGATAGATAGACGTCACTATTCCTTCACGATCCACCATTGTCCACACCCCGCGACTTCCCCTCCTGATCTCCTTCAATGGTCAGATCCGGCTCGAATTATCCACTCTTCTTTGTAACTAACCGGAAAGACGTTGTTTGATCGATGGCATGAATATTGCTTTAGTACACCCAGGGAGGGGTGGAACATGGCTATCGACGGAATGTTTAACACAACGATTAATCTGTTGGGGAGAAGCCTCGATCTGCGGGCCGAGAATCATAATCGGATCTCCGCGAACATTGCCAATGCGGAAACACCGGGGTACACGCCGACGGCACTCTCTTTCGATAAGGAGTTGCAGGATGCGGTTCGTAGCAGAGGGCAAGCCGCTCCGGTGCCGACGCATCCTCGCCATATCCCCCTGAAGGGTTCGCTCATGAGCCTGGATCAAATCACCGGAACCATTGTGGAAGACAAAAGCGCCATTAACAGCCTTGATAGAAATGGTGTCGAACTGGAGAACGAGATGGGGAAGATGGTGCAGAACCAGATCATGTTCAGCACCAGTATTCAGTTACTGAATAAAAAATTTGAAGGGCTCAAGACCGCCATCAAGGGAGGTGTCTGATGGACTTCTTTACCGCCATGACCGTCAGTTCTTCGGCGCTCACCGCTGAACGAACGAGAATCAACCTGATTTCCAGTAATCTGGCCAATGCCAACTCCACCAGGAGCGCCGAAGGGGGGCCCTACAAGAGAAAGGACGCCGTCTTCACCGCGACAACCATGACCGAACCGTTTGCCGCTGCCTTGAGCAAGGCCGGTCGCGGCCTGGAAAAGGTCAACGTTAGCTCCATTGTCGTGGATAGTTCTCCTCCCCGTAGCCAGTATGAGCCGGCTCACCCGGACGCCGATGCCCAGGGATATGTGGCCATGCCTAATGTGAATGTCATCGAAGAGATGGCGGACATGATTTCCGCTACCCGGACGTATGAGGCCAATGTTACCGCGGCCCAAGCGGCGAAAAGCATGGCGATGAAAACCCTGGAATTGGGCCGTTAGTAGCGGTTGGTAAGTTGGATACTCTGTACCCTGGCGGAGAGACGCGATGGTCATCAAAGGAATTCAAAGCGGATACGGCATCAGTCAAGCTTTTCCCGTTGACAGGACGAAGACGGCAAAGTCCACCGGTATCGCCGGGGACACCAGCAAATTTGTCGGTGAGTTGGTCAACAAGGTCAATGACCTGCAGGTGAAGGCCGACGGTGCGATTCAGAAGCTGGCCACCGGTGAGTCCAAGAATATGCATGAGGTGATGTTGGCCGTGGAAAAATCGGGGATTTCTTTCCAGTTTCTCACCCAGGTGCGGAACAAGGCCCTGGAATCTTATCAGGAAATCATGCGGATGCAGGTCTGACGGCAAACGGCTTACGAGACCATGAATTGGAACAAGAAGGGTATGCGATATGAATGAACTGGTACAGCGTGTTTCCGGACCTTTTATGGCTCTTTCCACCGTTCGCCGTTGGACGGTGGGAGCGGTCGTTCTTCTCTCCTTTGTCGGCTTCGGCGTCTTGATCACCTTGTCCAACAAGATTGATTATAAACCGCTCTTCGCCAATCTGGGGAATGAAGACGCCGGTGAAATTACCAAAAAGCTCAAAGAGCTGAAGGTACCCTACAAGATAGCCGCCGATGGCAAGGCGATTCTCGTTCCGGCCGACAAGGTCTATGAGTTGCGACTTTCCCTGGCATCTGAAGGGCTCCCCCAGGGTGGTGGGGTCGGCTTTGAGATTTTCGATCGCAAGAACTTTGGGATGACGGAGTTCGTGCAGAAACTCAACTATCAGCGTGCCCTCCAGGGGGAGTTGTCGCGCACCATCATGCAGTTGGCTGAGGTGGAAAAAGCCAGAGTTCACCTGGTTATGCCGGAGAAGTCACTGTTCAAGGATAACGACAAACCGCCTACCGCGTCGGTTGTGTTGCAGTTGAAATCGGGGAAAAGCCTGAAGGAAAGTTCCGTGCAGGGGATAACCCACCTGGTAGCTTCGGCAGTGGAAGGGATGGATCTGGAGCAGGTCACGGTGCTGGACAACCGGGGAAAGATTCTGAGTCACACCGGACCGTCTGATGCCGCCGGTAAACTGACCTCCACCATGATGGAAGCTCAAAAGAGTTATGAGAAAAATGTGGAAGAGCGTCTCCAGACTCTTCTGGACAAGGCGGTGGGTTCCGGGAAATCCGTGGCCAGGGTGACGGCGCTGCTGGACTTCAAGCAGGTGGAAAGGGTTGAAGAGCGCTACGATCCAAATTCCGCTGTGGTTCGGAGCCAACAGCGGAGTGAGCAGAAGGAGTCGACTCCGGCGGTGACCCCCAGTGGAATTCCCGGGGTCCAGACCAATGCGATCAAGGGGACCGCCAACGTTCCCGCTCCTCAACCGCCGGTTATTCCTCCCGTCGGCGGAACAAAAAATGATGAGACCTTGAACTATGAAGTGAACCGATCATCCTCCAAGATTGTCGAGCCCCTTGGCGCGCTGGCGAAAATATCGGTGGCAATCATGGTGGACGGCAAGTATGAAGCTGGTCCGCCGGCGAAGAACGGCCAACCGGCAAAGCCGAAATATGTCCCCAGAAGCCCCGAAGAGTTGCAGAAAATCGAATCGCTGATCAAGAGTGCCGTCGGTTTCAGCGGAGACCGGGGAGACCAGTTGGCCGTGGTAAATGTGCAGTTTCAGGAATCGGGTGATGATGCTCCGGCGGAGGTGCTGAAGTGGTGGGAACAGCCATTCTTTATGGATCTCATGAGAAACGGGCTCCTGGGTCTCGGTTTTATCGCGCTACTGCTGCTGGTTGTGCGCCCCATGCTCAAGATGCTGATGCCGCCTCCGCCGGAACCAATGATGATGCATACGGTGGAGCCCATACCTCTTGAGGATGAACAGCAGCAGGGACAACTTCCCGGACCGGGGGAGCCTCATCTGTCTCGACTGGGATTGAAGAGCATCAGCCAACTGGAACTGCTGGAAACGGTGATGCAGGAACCGTATCAGGCGGCTCAGATCTTGCAGACCTGGCTTCGACAGACCGAGTAAGTGTGTTGTTCGTCGTATTTTTATGATTATCCCCATAACGATATCTTACCTTTAATTCGGCAGAGGTTCATGTGAACGGAGCAGATAAAGCGGCAATTCTTCTACTATTTCTTGGCCCGGACGCTACCGGAAAAGTCTATGAATTCATGGACGATGACGAGATAAAGAGAATCAGTCAGAGCATGACCAGTTTGGGCTATGTGTCCCGGCAGACCATAGAAGAGGTCGTTCAGGAATTCAATCATCTGACGGACCCGGAGTCCGGCTTTTTCTCGCAGGGTGAAGATTTCGTTCGTAAAGTCCTGGAACAGGCATTGGGACCGGAAAAAGCCGAGATCCTTCTTCAGGAAATCTACACCTCCACACGGGCGGATCTGGCCAATATACTGGGGAACATGGATTCGAGAACCGTGGCCAACTTCCTTTCACAGGAACATCCTCAAACCGTAGCCGTTATCCTGGCGAAACTGCGCCCCAAGCAGTCCGGTGATGTCATTTCGCTTCTCCCCTACGATATGCAGGCGGAAGTGGTCCTGAGGATTGCGGATGTCGAGCAGGTTTCGCCTGATATCCTCACCGAGATTGAGGAGGTGGTGAGGAAAGAGCTTACCTCTCTGGGAGGCTTGCAGCGTTACAAGGTCGGCGGTTTGGAGAAGGTGGTCGAAGTCTTCAGTCACCTGGATCGAAGCCGGGAAAAACAGATTCTGGACCGGTTGGACGAGATCAATCCTCCTTTGGCGGACGTCATCCGGAAACATCTCTTTACGTTTGATGATGTCTTCAATCTTGACGATCGTGGCATCCAGGCAATCATGCGCGAAGTTAACAGCGGTACGCTGACGCTGGCGATCAAGACTTGCAGTGATGAGTTGAAGGAGAAGATTTTCCGCAATATTTCCGGTCGAGCCGCCCAGATGATCAAAGAGGACCTGGAGGTGATGGGACCGGTACGACTCTCCGACGTGGAGAAGGCGCAATCCGAAGTGGTGAAGGTCGCCAGTCGCCTGGAAGAAGAGGGAAAGATCGTTATTGCCGGTCGTGGTGGCGAAGATGTCCTCGTCTAGGATCATCAAGTCATTGTCCGAAACGGGGGGGAGTGAGCACTTCTTTCTTGAAGATTTTGGAGGGGAGGCGAGACCTGCCGAATTCCCCGTCGACGAGGCCTTCCACCCCCTCTTTACGGAGTTTGCGAGGGCGCCTGTCGCCGCATTTCCGGAGTCGTGCTCCAACAATGACGCCTTTGAGCATATGTTCGCAGAGTATATGCCCCAACCGGTCATAATTGAAGAACCCCCCGAACCCGAACCGGCCATTGATGTTGAGGCGCTCCTGGCCGGGATGATCAGTGAAGAGGAGGCTCAACAGCGTGTCGACGAGGCGTACGATAGCGGTTTCGCTGAAAGCCGGCGGCAGTTTGAAGAAGATTTAACGATAGTCAGTCGTGCTTTTGGCTCGGCAGTTGCAGAGATAGCTGAACTACGGGAGTTGTTGCTGAGGGAAAGCGAGGGTGAGCTTTTGGGCCTTGCCATCAAGCTGGCTGAGCGGATTATCCGCCAGGAGATCACCCTGGATCGCGGCATCCTGGCAAGGACCGTTGCCGCGGTCGTGGAGAAGATGACGGATAGTGACGGGGCTATTGTCCGCTTTAATCCTGAAGATTATCGGGTAATGGCCGAAAGCGGAGCTCTTGTCCATGCGGGTCTGGCCGACAGGGCGCGTATGGACATTAAGGCCGATGAGACTGTAGCCCTTGGCGGTTCTCTTGTGGAGACAACATCGGGACAGATAGATGGTCAGATAGAGGCCCAGTTGACGGAATTATTCAATCAGTTGACGGAGTCGCGGGTCTCCCACTCCGCTGAACCCGAAGAAGAGCAAGAGGAAGAATTCGGTTTATAACATAGCAGTATTCCCGGGAATCCATGGAAACCTCAAAAATAAATCTCGACCGATATCTCTCCGTAGTAGAAAAGACCGATCCCCTGCGGCTTCATGGAAAGGTAACCCAGGTCGTGGGTCTGGTCATTGAGGGGTACTGTCCCAACGCTTCCGTCGGAACACTCTGCATGATCCATCCGCAGATCGGTCCTCCCATCCCTGCTGAAGTCGTCGGTTTTCGTGAAAGTAAGACCCTGATCATGCCGTTGGGAGAGTTGCGGGGGGTTGGCCTGGGGAGTCTCATCTCGGTTCTTCGGCAAAACGCCTCGCTGGGGGTCGGACCTGCCATGTTGGGGCGGGTGATCGATGGTCTCGGTGTTCCCATTGATGATGGCGGCCCCATCCAGACGACTGAGGAATTCCCGATTTACGCCAATCCTGTGAACCCGATGAAACGTAAGTCCATCGATCGTCCCCTTGATCTTGGGATACGGGCCATCAACGGCCTCCTGACCTGCGGCGAGGGGCAGAGGGTGGGAATCATGGCGGGGTCAGGGGTGGGCAAGTCCACGTTGTTGGGGATGATTTCCCGTTATACCGAGGCTGATGTCAATGTCATCGCCCTCATCGGTGAACGAGGGCGGGAACTCAAGGAGTTCATCGAAAAGGATCTTCAGCAGGAAGGGCTGAACAAGTCGGTGGTGGTAGTCGCCACATCGGATCAACCCCCTCTCATCCGGATGCGAGGGGCGTATATCGCCACAACCATCGCCGAGTACTTCTCGTCCAAAGGGAAAAAAGTACTTCTCATGATGGATTCGGCCACCCGCTTTGCCATGGCCATGCGGGAGGTGGGGTTGGCCATCGGAGAACCGCCTACGACCAAAGGATACACACCTTCAGTCTTCGCCGCGCTTCCCAAGTTGCTGGAACGGAGCGGTAATTTCCCTTTCGGAAGTATCACCGGTCTCTATACCGTTTTGGTGGAAGGGGATGATTTCAACGAGCCGATTTCCGACGCCATGAGGAGTATTCTTGACGGGCATATCGTTCTTTCCCGGGATCTTGCAGCGCGTAACATCTATCCTCCCATTGACGTCATGGCCAGTGCCAGCAGGGTCATGTCCAACGTAACCGACCGATCCCATCGGGATTTAGCGGGGCAATTCAAGGAACTTCTGGCCACGTACCGGCAGGCTGAGGACCTCATCAATATCGGCGCCTACAAGGATGGGAGCAATGCCAAGATAGATCAGGCCATCGCTAAAATGGGTGACATGAACGCTTATCTCAAACAGGATGTCCACCACGGTTGCAGTGTCAACGATGCAATCAGTGGCTTGCAGGGGATTCTTGGTTCTGTCTGACTATTTTCCTGATCCGATAAAGGATGTGCCATGGCCCAGAAGGAGTTCAAACTGCAGCAGGTTCTAAATCTGCGACAGGAAGAAGAAAAGAGATGCACCCGTGAATTTCTCATCGCCCGGG
>CAIUUR010000367.1 GCA_903902345.1 uncultured Geobacteraceae bacterium
AGGATTTAATGCGATCGCGCCAATACGCAGGAATTATTCCTCCGTCACAGGAGATAACCGGAGAGAAATGATGAGCAAACCAAGCAACGCACTACGGCTATTTTTTTCGATTGCGTAACATAATTCAGGTCAAACAGAATACAAGGAGCCAGGCGGCAAGGAGGAAATGAACGGTTGACATGTCTTCCCTCAGAACTCCTGGGGCATGGCCTTTACCTGGCGGGCGGTAAAGACCGGGCCATCCTTGCAGACGTAGATGTTTCCCACGTTACAGCGGCCGCACTTCCCCAGGCCGCATTTCATCCGGTTCTCCAGGGTCGTGTAGATGGCGTCGTCGGAGAAGCCGAGTTTCTCCAGGACGGGGAGGGTGAACTTGATCATGATGGGGGGGCCGCAGACCAGGGCGATGCAGTTCTCCGATGAGGGGGTCGCCTGTTCCAGCACCGTGGGGACGAAGCCAACCTTGCCGTCCCAAGTCGGACCATTGCCGCCGGGGTCCACGGTCTTTACCAGGTTGACGTCGGGGCGCTCCTCCCACTCCTTCAGTTCATGCTTGTAGACCAGATCTCCCTCGGAACGGGCGCCGTAGACGATGGTGATGTCGCCGAACTTGTCCCGCTGATCCAGGCAGTTCCAGATGACGGTGCGCAGGGGGGGGAGGGCGATCCCTCCGGTGACGAAGAGCATGTTCTTGCCGTAGAATTCTTCCATGGGGAAGGAGTTGCCGTAGGGGCCGCGAACGCCGATGGTGTCCCCCACCTCCAGCGCCCGGAGGGCGTCGGTCACCCGCCCCACGGAGCGGAAGCAGCATTCGATGTAGCCGCTCCGCGTGGGCGAGGAGGCGATGCAGAAGGTCGCCTCGCCCGCCCCGAAGGCGGAATATTCAGCAAACTGCCCGGAGCGGAAGGTGAAGCTGTCGCGCAGCTTCTCGTCCTGGAAGACCAGTCTGAAGGAGCGGATATCCGCGGTCTCGTCCCGCATCTCGGTGATGGTGGCCAGATGGGGGAGGTAGATGTTTTTGTTTGTTTCACACATAAAAACCTTTTTATCCACGAAGGACACGAAGTTACACGAAGGTGAACGTCAGAGGATCAAGCGTTTCCACTCCAACTTGCCCTGACTTCCGAAATTGATGAGTAATCCCACTCTCATGCCGGTAGCTTTCAGGTAGTTGATAACCTGTGACTCCTCATTGCCACTTAATTTCTGTAAAGCTTTCAGCTCGACAATGATACTGCCGAAACAAACCAGATCTGCACAGTATTCCTTGATCAGGGGAAAAAATCGTCAAAGACTGCTGCGAGGTAAAGGGGATGAGGTGCGATGCAAGTTCACGTTCAAAGGCTTCCTGATAAACAGCTTCAAGGAATCCGCAGCCCAGTTCCCGGTGGACTTCAATCGCTGCCCCGATTATCCGATAAACCTCGTCTTTGAACAACAGCTCATCCATGGTGGTTTTCTTCGTGACCCTTCGTGTCCTTCGTGGATAAAGCTTTTTTGCCGATTTCTTCCAATATCCCCTTGATGTCGATCCCCACGGGGCAGTAGCGGATGCAACGGCCGCAGCCGGTGCAGAGGGTCTTGCCGAACTTGTCGTCGTAGTACTTGAACTTGTGCATGAACCGGTTACGATACCGCTTGTTCTGGACATCCCGGGGATTGTGCCCCGAGGCGTGGTTGGTGAACTTGCTGAAGGCGCAGGCGTCCCAGTTTTTTCGCCGACTCCCACTCTGTTCCGTTCCCTCATCTACGATGTCAAAGCAGTGGCAGGCGGGGCAGAGGAAGGCACAGGCGCCGCAGCCGACACAGCGGTCGGCAACCTCCTCCCAGATCTCGTCCTCGAAATGCTCTTCCAGCCAGAGCTTCACCTTTGCCAGATCCACCGGCGTTCCTTCCGGCTCCGCCGGGGGTACCGGTGTGACGGTGGCGGCTTCGGCAAAGAGCTCCGGGTATCCGGCCAGGAACTCCTTGCCACGGTCGCTGACGACCTGGCAGGAGTAGCCTCCCCCCGCCAGCGGGGTCAGGAAGAGGTCGGAACCCATTGTATCAGTGGGGGCAAGTCCCACCAGGGTGCAAAAACAGGAATCGTCGGCGGACGTGCAGGAAAGGCCGACGATGACCGTCCGCCGCCGCCGCTCCAGGTAGAATTCGTCCTTGTAATCCCAGGAGAAGACCGCGTCCATGACCTGGGGGGCCGCCGCGTCGCAGGGGAGCGCCCCCAGGAGAACCGTCCGGGGGAAGGCGTTGGTATCCACATCCTCCACCTTCAGCCCTTCCTTCCCCTTTTGAAAGGAGAGGATGGTTTCGCTCAAGGGGAAGAACGCCTCCTTGGCGGAGCGGCGGGGGAGGGTTCCGGGAGCGAGTTCGGCGCCACTGGTCAGCGGCTCGTAGACCGTCATCTCCCCGGCTACTTTCGGCCCGACGACGCGCGCGCCGTCCTTGACCAGCCGGTCCACGAGTTTCCGGAGGTTTTCTTCGGTTATGGTTAACGCCATTAGTCAAACCCTTTATCCACGAAGGACACGAAGAATCACGAAGTTTTTGGTTACTCCATGCGCGCCATGTGGTCCTTTGGCTTCTGAGTTACAGATTATCACAGGCATGCTTTTCTTCGTGTACCTTCGTGTCCTTCGTGGATAAGCCTTTTATTTTATGAAACTCTGATCGTCCTTCTCGTCGTAGCTGGTGAGCGGTCCCTTCTCCACCGGCTTCATGCCGGCCTCGTAGTGATAGAGCTCCTTCAATTCCTCGGCCATCTTCCGGTTGAGGAGGTTGAGGGGGATATCCATGGGGCAGACCCGTTCGCATTCGGCGCAACCGGCGCAGCGACCGGCCAGATGCATGGCCCGGACAATGTGCCATCCCATGTTCCCGGAGGGGCGGGGAGAGGTGTCCACCGCCTGGGGGCGCCCCCGGTCGCAGAGGCACTGCTCGCAGTAGCAGAAGGGGCAGACCTGGCGGCAGGCCAGACAGCGGATGCAGCGGGTGAACTGCTCCTTCCAGAATTCCCACCGCAGAGCCGGGGTCATGGCGTCCAGCTTTTCCATGAGCTCCTTTTCCTTGGGGGGAAGGTCGGGCAACGGGGGGAGTTTTCCCACGACCAGATCGGCCTCATCGGGGATATGGACTGAGCATTCCCGGCACTTTTTGGCGATGGTGCTGTTGGTGAGCGGTTCGCCGGGCTGAATTCCGGCGCGGTGAACCCCGGCGCAGGATACGCCGATAATGACCACCTCTTCCCGCTTGAACTGGGATTCTCCCACCAATCCCGCCAGGGCGCGCAGGTCGCACCCCTTGGCCACCACGGCCAGCTTCCCCTTGGCGCGGATCTCTTTCTTGGCCTTGGTGAGGTAGATTGAGAGGTTATTGACGCAGGCCGGGGAGAAGAGAAGCTTCTCCGCCTGGGCCGGATCGGTGATGATCACCGGCACGGCGCTCCCTTTCCGGCGCCCGGCCTGATACCCCACCACGGCGTCCACGATCTTCTCCGTGAGAAGCCGTTTCGCCTCGCTCCGGATCTCGGCCGTGGCGACGTCGTAGCCGCTAATGTCGATGGTGACGGCTTGTTCTGCTTTTTCCGTACTATTATTCATGATTTTCAAACCCTTTATCCACGAAGGACACGAAGACACACGAAGTAAGGCAAAGTTAAAACCATAAGTAAGGATCTAAAACCAATGCCGTTTTCGGGTGTTCTTCGTGCTCCTTCGTGTCATTCGTGGACAAGCATTTCGGTTGTTAAACCTGGTCGTAGACCGCCTTGAGTTCCGGGTTGCTGAGAGCTCCGGACCACTGTTCCTCGTCGGCCAGGTCGGTGAACTGGGTGAGCGGCCCCATCTTCCTGATCTTTTGGGTCAGGTCGGTGACGATCTCCACCCATTTCCCCCCCTCGGCGGCGGAGACCCAGGAGAACTCCAGCCGGTTCAGGTCCACACCGATGAATTCCAGCAGCTTCCGGAAAACGGCGAAGCGTCGTCGGGCGTGGAAGTTCCCGGCCATATAGTGGCAGTCGCCGGGGTGGCAGCCGGAGACGAGGATGCCGTCGGCCCCTTTCTGGAAGGCCTTGAGGATAAAAACCGGATCGATGCGTCCGGTGCAGGGGAACTTGACTACCCGCACATTGGAGGGATAGATCATTCGGCTCGTTCCGGCCAGGTCAGCTCCGGCGTAGGTGCACCAGGTGCAGACAAAGGCCACAATTTTCGGTTCAAAGTCATGTTTCATAAGATCCCTGTTCAGGGTTCAGGGTTCAAGGTCAATAACTTTGAACCTTGAACGTAGAACTTTGAACCGCTTTATAATGTATCCAGCATGGCCATGACCTGCTCGTCGGTGTAGCCGTCCAGTTCCACGCTCTTGGAGGGGCAGGTGGCCTGACAGGTGCCGCAGCCGGAGCAGAGTCCGGGATTGACGTAGGCGACGACCCGGATCAGGTTCCCCTGCCGGTCCCGGATCTCCTTTTCCTCCACGGCGCCGTAGGCGCAGACCTTCTTGCAGGCCAGGCAGCCGACGCAGAATTTCTCGTTGACCCGGGCAACGATGGGTTCCCGCTCCAGCTGATCCTTGGAGAAGAGGGTCATGACTTTGGCCGCTGCGGCGGAAGCCTGGGCAACGGTGTCCGGGATATCCTTGGGTCCCTGGCAGGCCCCGGCCAGGTAAATCCCGGCGGTGGCGCACTCCACGGGGCGGAGCTTGGCGTGGGCTTCCGAGTAGAAATTGTACTTGTCGTAGGAGATTCCCAGCTTCTGGGCCAGGGTGTCGGCGCCGTCCCGGGGCTGGATCGCCGTGGCCAGGACTACCAGGTCGGCCTCGATCTCCACCTGGACCCCCACCGCGATGTCGCTCCCCATGACCACCACCTTGTCCCCCTTCTGGTAGACCCGGGAGACCATGCCGCGGACATAGACCGCCTCTTCCTCTTCAATGGCTCGTCGCCAGAACTCGTCATAGCTCTTGCCCGGGGTTCGGGCGTCCATGAAGAAGACGTAGGCCTGACCGTCATGGACCTTATGTTTGTAGAGCATGGTATGCTTGGCGGTATACATGCAGCAGACCTTGGAGCAGTAGGAGATCCCCTTCTCCCGGGCCCGGGAGCCGACGCACTGGACGAAGACCACCTGCTTCGGTTCCTTGCCGTCGGAGGGGCGGACGATCTTGCCCCCCGTGGGACCGCTGGCGGAAGCCAGTCGCTCGAAGGTGAGGCCGTCGATGACATCGGGGATCTTGCCGTGGCCGAACTCGCCGTACCCCTTGATGGCCGATCCTTTGGGTTTTTCCGTGATGTCGTAGAGCTTGAAGCCGGTGGCCACCACGATGGCCCCCACCTGCTCCACGACCAGTTGGTCCTGCTGCTCGTAATCCACCGCGCCGGGACCGCAGACTTTCTGGCAGACCCCGCACTTGCCGTTGATGAACTTGGTGCAGTGCTCCCGGTCGATGACCGGGGTGTTGGGGACCGCCTGGGGGAACGGGACATAGATGGCGGGGCGGAATCCCAGGTTCTTGTCGAATTCGTTGGGGATCTTCTTCTGGGGGCACTTTTCCATACAGACCCCGCAACCGGTACACTTGGCCATGTCAACGGAGCGGGCCTTCTTCTTGATCGTGATGGAGAAGTTGCCGATATAACCGTCCACACACTCGATTTCCGAGTAGGTATGCAGGGTGATCCTGGGGTGGTTGATCACGTCCACCATCCGGGGGGTCATGATGCACTGGGAACAGTCCAGGGTGGGAAAGGTTTCCGAGAGCATGGCCATATGGCCGCCGATGGAAGGTTCCCGTTCTACCAGTACCACTTGGTGACCGCAATCGGCGATGTCCAGCGCCGCCTGAATCCCCGCGATGCCGCCACCGATAACCAGAGCCCGCTTGGTCACCGGCACGGTGATGGGGACCAGTTTCTTGTTTTTTCGAACCCGCTCCACCAGCATTCGGACGATGTCGGTTGCCTTGGTCGTGGCCTCTGCCCGGTCATCGTGGACCCAGGAGCAGTGTTCGCGGATGTTGGCCATCTCGCAGAGAAACGGGTTCAGCCCGGCGGCTTGGGCCGCATTGCGGAAGGTCTTCTCGTGCATCCGGGGGGAGCAGGCTGCCACTACGATCCCTTCCAGCTTATGTTCGGCCACCGCCTTCTTGAGCAGGGTCTGGCCGGGGTCGGAACACATATACTTGTAGTCGCAGGCGTAAGCCACACCGGTCATCTGTCGGGCCGCCTGGGCCACCTGCTCCACATCCACCGTGCGGGAGATGTTCTCACCGCAGTGACAGATAAAGACACCAATTCTCGACATCTCAGTCCTTTTTGTCCACGAAGGACACGAAGTGGCACGAAGAAAGGCAACCAGGAAGCGTAAGCAAAAAAACATGACTCACAAAAAAACTTGATGAATCTGTTGCTGATGTTGACAGATCGTCAATGAGTTCAGCCTGCTTCGTGTTTCTTCGTGTCCTTCGTGGATAAGGGTTAGATTAGATTTTTTTCCTTCAATAACGGCGTCGGGTTGACGATCATGCTGTTGAAGCCGAGTTTCCCGGGGGGAACGCCGCAGGCCAGGGCCAGAAGCTGGGTGATATAGAAGACCGGCATATGGTACTCCTCGCCGGTGGCCTCTTCGATCTCTTTCTGCCGGATATCCAGGTTGCCGTGACAGAGGGGACAGGCGACCACCAGGCAGTCGGCGCCGGCCCGTTTGGCCGAAGCGAGGATGTCGCCGGTGAGCTTCAGAACCACGCCGGGGCGCGACAGGGTGAAGTTGGCGCCGCAGCACTCCAATCGGTGACTCCAGGCGACGGTCTCGGCCCCGGTGGTTTCCAGGACCCGCTCCATGATGGTGGGGGCCTCGGTGCAATCCAGTTGCGGGACATCGGGTGGTCGGGTCAGGAGGCAGCCGTAGTAGGTGGCGATCTTCAATCCGGAGAGAGGTTTTTTGACCGACTTCTGCAGGTTTTCCAGCCCGAAGTCGCGGGCAAGGATCTCCAGGAGATGCTTCACCGGCTTGTCCAGGGAAACCTTGGCGTCGATGGCCTGTTCCACCTGCTTACGTTTGACTTCATTTTCTCCCAGCTTATGTTGGGTGGTCTTGAGTCGGGAAAAACAGGCGGCGCAGGCCACTGCCAGATCCCCTTCCACCGCGTCGGCCAGTTCCAGGTTCTTGGCGCAGAGGGCCAGGGAGAGGAGTTCATCCACGTTGTGCGCGGGAGTCGCCCCGCAGCAAAACCAGTCAGGAACCTCCTGGAGCCCGATCTTCAGCGCCTTGAAGAGCCCGCGGGCGGATTCGTCGTACTCCTTCCCCGAGGCATGGAGGGAGCAGCCGGGGTAATAGGAGTAGTTCAGTACATTTTTAGTCGGACTCATTTCGTTCCTCTGACGGTTAAGCCGTTCACCGTTCACCGTTCACCGTTCACCGTTCACCGGTAAACGGAAAACGGTGAACGGTTTTACGGTGCGTCACCATTTTTTCGCATCTCTTCGATCCTGTTGAAGATCTTTTCGATCTCCGCCAGGTTCTTGTTTTTCGAGTGGAACATCTTGAGCTTCCCCTTGGAGAGGAGTTTCGGCCCCAGCATCAGGTCCTTGAGGAACTGACCGCTCTTTACGTTGAACACCGCCGCCAGGCGCATCTCGTACTGACGGCCGTACTGCTTGATGTTGTTGATGAAGAGCTTGTTGGCAAGCTGCACATAGCTCTCTTTGGAGGGGCCGTCGGCATCCCAGGAGAGTTTTCGTAAGGCGTCCATGATGGCAGCCAGGTCCACCTTGTTGGGGCAGCGGGTGGAACAGGTCTCGCAGGAGGCGCAGTACCAGATGCTCCGCCCTGCCAGGACCCGTTCCCACTGACCCAGCTGGATGAGGCGGACGATCCGGTTGGGGGGATGATCCATGAAGGAGCGCATGGGGCAGCCGGCAGAGCATTTGCCGCACTGAAAGCAGCGTCGGACGGAACTTCCCGACAGCGCCTCCACCTTCTTGATGAACCCCACGTTCATCGTTTCCTGGGAGAGTTCCATCTTGGTGTTTTTGATATTTTTCATCCGCACCGTCTCCGTGGCAGTTCCGCCGTTTTCCGACGTATCTGGTGAATCTAGCAAAAGCCGGGCCAAGGGCCGTGAGCTCATAACGTTATAAAAAACAACAAGAAGCACAACGTCGGTGGTGTATTCGAGTGGTTCGTGCTGTGGAAAAAGTACCCATTGTAGCGTTTTTACCCGTTACTGATGAGGGTGATACGCCACCATTCGCCTCGCCACCCGAGGAATGTAACGCCGAAAGAGGGCGCCAAGGGAGCGGTAGTTCTTGTCGTGATGAAAACAGCCGAAAAATGACAGGAAGCAGGGGTGGAAGCGGTTGACAGATTCATTAACAGTGAAATCCGTATCATGCCTCAGTGGAACTTGTCAACATGAATTCGGTTGGCCCATAGCCGGAGCTCTCGTCCCCGGCCTGACAGTGCCGAGCGTTTTTGTAGGTTGGGGGATCGGCTTCATCGTGAACCCCAACAGTGCGCCGTTGGGGTTCACGGAAAGGCTGTTCACCCCATATGCCAACGCAAAAGGGGGAAAGATCCCTTTCCCCCTTTCCCGGGCTGGTAGGCCCGTTTCGGCGCTCGCTCGGAGTGCCCACCTCAGCTGATGTCGATATGTACGACCGGTTTCCTTGCTTCACCGTGCGGGATATGAACCTCCAAGACACCGTCCTTGAGGGTGGCAGTGATCTCTTCCACATTCACCCCTTCAGGCAACGGAATACTCCTGCTGAAGGTCCCCACACTTCGTTCGACCCGCAGATACTCTTTCCGCTCCACCTTCTCCCCATGCCGACGCTCACCACTGATGAGGAGATTACCCTCCACTATCCTGATATTGAGATCCTCCCTGGCGACCCCCGGAAGATCAGCCTTCACCACCAGCGCGGCATCCTCATCATACATATCAAGCTTAATACCCCCCTCGCCACCGAATCCGACCTCACGCATGAGACGATCCCACGGCGCCCCGAACCGACCCCAGTGCTCCCCACGGAACACCTCGTCCATCATCCGCTCCATCCGATCGAACACCGCCGGGATAGTCCCCCCACGAACCTCTTCGCCCCCCCGCAAAACCGACTCGTCTCTTTCCACCGGAATCGACGGGGATTCTTCTCTTCTCACCGACCGTAACGCGCTGCCTCTCATGACCGAACACCCCCTTTCGATGTATTCTTGGTGCATCTATAGAGTAGCATTTGGAAAGTGAAAATCAATATCAATACCCGAACGAAATGGCGCCGATTGATCTTATATTCTTTGACAGGAGTCGGGGAAATCACGTACAAACAGATAGACACCACAACCTTTGAACCGCAAAGACGCAAAGTACGCGAAGAAAACAGGGAGAAACGACAGAACCCGGATTCTTAAGGAGTAACCTATCAAGGAGCTGACCCGATTACTGGGCTACATGAGGGGGTGTCGGAACGCGTACCTTCTCGGCCTGTTCCTGCTGCTGCTCACCAATGCCTTTGCGCTTTTCATCCCCTGGCTCCTGAAGCTTGCGGTGCAGAGTCTCCAACACCCCGGCTCAGGCCGTTCGCCGGGGGTGTATGCGGGGCTCATCATCCTTGCCGCCCTGTTTCACGGTATCATCCGGATCTTCTCCCGGACCACGATGCTGAACGCGGGGCGGATTATCGAATTCCGGATCAGGGAGGAGCTTTACGCAAAGCTGTTGCTCCTGGATCTGCCGTACTTCTCCGGGGAACGAACCGGCGACATCCTCTCACGCTTCTCCAATGATCTCACCAATGTGAGAATGCTCCTGGGGTTCGGCGTCCAGAGCAGCATCAACACCTGCATCCTCTACCTGGCGGCGCTGATGGTCATGGGGAGCATCAACCCTCTCCTGACCTGCTGCGCCGTGGCTCCCTTTCCGGTGATGATCCTCCTGGTAAAACGGGTCAGCCAGAGAATCTTCCGCCGTTCCCTGCAGGTTCAGGAGCAACTGGCCGCCCTCTCCAACCAGATCCAGGAAAATGTGACCGCTGCCGCCGTCATCAGGGGGTATTGTCGCGAGGGTGCGGAGTGCGCCACGTTCCGCGACGTGAATGAACGGTACCGGGACCTCAGCATGAAGTTGGCGCGGATGAGGGGGTTCGTTATCCCCATCATGGGGGGAGCCACCGGCGTGGGGACGCTCATTGTCCTCTTCCTGGGGGGGAGCATGGTCATCAAGGGGACCATTACCCTGGGAGAGTTCGTGGCCTTCAACGGCTACCTGACCATGCTCGTCTGGCCTACGATCATGATGGGGTGGATTCTCAACCTGATCCAGCGGGGAGCCGCCTCATTGAGCAGGATCACCGTACTGCTGGATGCGGAGGCCACCGTAAGGGATGATGTCGACCCCGTTTCATGGACTCCCATCCGGGGAGATATCCGGTTCCAGGGAGTGACTTTCGGTTACGGTGACAACGGCCCGGTGCTCTACGATATCTCCCTGCATCTTCCGGCGGGAACGAAAACAGGAATAGTGGGGCCGGTGGGGAGCGGCAAGTCCACTCTCGTCCGGCTCATCGCCCGACTACTCCCACTCCCGGATGGGGCGCTGTTCATCGACGGAATTGATGTCAACCGGATGGCGTTGGCCCGCCTGAGGAAGGTCATTGGCTTTGTCCCCCAGGAAGGGTTTCTCTTCTCCCGCTCCATCCGGGAGAACATCGCCAGCGGCAGGGAGGGGGCCACGGAGGAGGAAATCGTCGCTGCCGCCTCCCTGGCGCAGCTGAACAATGAAATCGCCGCCTTCCCCGACGGCTATGATACCCAGGTGGGCGAACGGGGGGTAACCCTCTCGGGGGGACAGAAGCAGCGCACCGCCATCGCCCGGGCACTTCTTGCTGATCCGTCGATTCTGATCCTGGACGATCCTCTCTCCGCCGTGGACGCCGCCACCGAGGAGGCGATCCTTGCCGGGCTCGGCGATTACTACGGTGGGAGAAGTGCCGTCATTGTCTCCCATCGACTCTCGGCGGTTCAGGGATGCGATCTGATCGTGGTATTGGAGGAGGGGCGGATTGTGGAGCAGGGGAGTCCGGCGCAGCTCCTCGCCATGGGGGGACGTTACGCGGCGCTCCATCTTGAACAGCAGTTGCGGCAGGAGATCCGGAGATTCGGTGAGGGGGGGGGAGCATGATGAATCTGGAGAATATCACTCGCCGGATGGCCGGACATCGCCCGATCCTTCTGCCGACGGGACCCGGGACCCAGGCGGCGGTGGCCCTCATTCTCCGGGGAACGGAGAAAGGCCCGGAAGGGCTCTTCATCCTTCGTGCCCATCGTGACGGGGACCCCTGGTCCGGAAATGTGGGGTTGCCCGGCGGGAGGGTCGAACCGGCTGACGGTTCGCTGCGGGTGACCGCTGTACGGGAGAGCCGCGAGGAGGTGGGAGTGGAACTCTCCGGAAAGGTTGAGCTGGGGCGACTTTCCGACATCGCCGGCGCCCACCGGCCGGTGCAGGTCGCCTGTTTCGTCTACCTTGTGTGCGGTGACCCGCCACTGTTGCTCAGCGACGAGGTGACGGAAGCCTTCTGGGTTCCGCTGGAGGAGCTGGCGCTTCCGGAGCGTCGGATCACCGCGCAGATCAGGTTCTGCCAGGAGACGATCACGTCTCCGGCAATCATCCTTCCCCAGCCGGAGAAACCGCTCCTCTGGGGGATCACCTATCGGTTGATATCCGAATTTCTGGAGATCGTGGGGTAGGGGTAACTCAGTAGATTGCGTAGTTTTCCGGGTCGGAGAAGAGTTTGCGCAGAAAGAGGTTGTTGAGGTGGTGACCGCTCTTGTGCGCCTCCACCCGCCCCAGAATTCGATAACCACTGGTGTAGAAGTCGCCGATGAGGTCCAGAATCTTGTGGTTCACCAGCTCTTTACGGTAGCGGAGCCCGTCGGGATTCATCACCCCCTCCGCATCCACTACCACCGCGTTATCCAGAGACCCCCCCTTGGCCAGCCCCATCTTCCGGATCGCCTCGATCTCCTCCACCATGGTGAAAGTGCGGGAATTGATGATGGCAAAGGCGTTCTCCACATCAAGAAGCCGGCGTTTCTGCCGTCCCACCGGATCACGGAATTCGATGGACATGGTGATATCGAAGGAATTCAGCGGTTTCATCCGGACGTAGGCATCCCCCAAGGAGAGCTCCACGGGGCGAAGAAGCTGGAGATAGCTCCCCGTCTCGGGAAATTCGTAGATCCCCACCCGCCACATCTCCTGGTAGAATTCCCAGGCTGAACCGTCCATGATGGGAACCTCGGGGCCGTCGATGTAGACGGTGCAGTTGGTGATTCCGGAAAAATAGAAGGCCGCCATGAGGTGTTCGATGGTGGAGACCGTGGCCCCACCCCCCGCGATGAGGGTGGAAAGGCGGGTGTCGGCCACCTGATCGTAGCGTGCAGAGATGAACTGTCCGTCCCGGACGAAGACGATGCCGTGCTCCCGGCGAGGGATGAATTCCAGATTGACCTCCTTGCCGGTGTGGAGGCCGATCCCCTTCATCCTGAAGATCCTGTTGATGGTTGTCTGATGTGTTTTCATGGAGGAACTATTGCAGATTTCCCCAACGTCGTCAAGGGGACAAACGACGAGCCCGCTCCTTCGTCGTGGGAATCAGGTGGCATTTGGTGGGTGAAGTGGTGTATGGTGCCTCTCTCCGTCAGTACCGCAGCAGCAGGAGGATTCGTCATGGCACAACCCTGGAAAATCATCGAAAGCGTTTCCACGGACGAAGGGATTCTGGAACTTCGCCAGCGGGGGGTGCGTGACTTTTTGATCACCATCGGTCCCCAGATACTCATGAACAGTTTGTCCAATCGGTCGGAGGTGGTTCTGGGACAACTGGGGTGTCGTCACCTGAAGGAACACCCCAATCCGCGGGTTCTGGTGGGGGGATTGGGAATGGGGTTTACTCTCAGGGGGGTGCTGGAGAGCCTTCCCGTCACGGCCACGGTAGTTGTGGCCGAACTGAATCCGGTCGTCACCGCCTGGTGTCGCGCTCCTCTGGCCGAACTCACGGGGAGCGCTGCCACTGACCCCCGCGTTACGGTGGAGATCGGCGATGTGGCCCGGCTGATCCGCTCCACCGCCTCCGCTGGCGGGGACAGCCGTTTCGATGCCATCGTCCTGGATCTGTACCGGGGGCCCCATGCGGGGACGCACGTCCATGACGATCCACTGTACGGCCTGCGGGCCATCCGGAACACCAAGGGGGCCCTCAACCCCAACGGGATGCTCGCCGTCTGGGGCGAACAGTATGATGAGGGGTTTGTCAAACGGCTGGAAAGCGTCGGCTTCGCGGTGACGGTCCAGCGCCCCGGCAGGGGAGGGTATCGTCACGCCCTCTTCCTGGCACGGTTGAGCCCTTCCGGAAAAGATTAAACCAGGAAACGGAATTTGAACCACGGAGACACTGAGACACGGAGGACTTCACGGAGAAAAACGAATTACTTTTTCTCCCAAAAAGTTATCAGAAACATGTTTCATGAAAAACTGTCACTATCCACTGTTAAGAGAGTTTTTCTCTGTGCCTCCGTGTCTCCGTGGTGGACTGTTTTTTGGACTGTAAAATACCATGCAGTTAACTCAATTATTCAAGAGGTCCCATGCTCCGTGTTGGTGAGTACAATCGGTTGACCATATCCAGAATCAACGCCACCGGCGCTTTCCTGGAAACTGAAGAAGGGGATCTGCTCCTCCCCGGTAAGTTCATTCCTGCTGGGGCTGCACCGGGGATGGAGCTGAACGTCTTCGTCCACTGCGACTCCGAGGACCGACTGGTGGCCACGACCCAGAGGCCCAAGGGGGTGGTGGGGGATTTCGTCCTGCTGAGGGTGAAGGATCTCCATGCCGATATCGGCGCCTTTCTTGATTGGGGGCTGGACAAGGACCTGCTCCTTCCCTTCGCCGAGCAGCCTGCCCCGCTAGTGCCGGGGGAGCAGATCCTGGTGCGGCTCTACCTGGACCATAGTGGCCGGGTTGCCGCCTCCGCTCGGCTGAACAAGTTCCTGTGCCCCGCGGACAGCTCCCTGGGGGTGGGGGATGAGGTGCAACTCATCGCCTATGCCGCCACGGAATTGGGGGTCAAGGTCGTTATCAACAACCGCCATGACGGTCTCCTTTTTCGTAATGAACTACTCCATACCCCCGCCCGGGGAGAGCGGCTGAAGGGGTACGTCAGAAAGATTCGAAGTGACGGGAAGATCGACGTCACCCTGCGCAAGGGGGGGGGGCAGGATACGGCCAAGGATCGGGAAACCATCCTGCACGCGCTCCGGAGTCGCGACGGTTTCCTCCCTCTCACCGATAAGAGCGCACCGGAAGAGATCGCCGGTATACTCTCCCTCAGCAAGAAGAGTTTCAAGAAAGCAGTGGGAGGGCTGTACAAGGACGGGCTGATCCGGATGACCGATCAGGGGATCACCCTTTCAGAATAAGGCCAATAACGGCGATTGCACCAGTCGTAGAGAAATCATCAAAAAACGGCATCTTAACCACTGAGGCACAGAGAACACAGAGGAATCAGTGGAGAAAACGTAAGAGAGGCGTTCACCTTATGGGTGAACCCAGAATTAAGAACATAGACGATATAACTATAGGATTTTCATATGTTTTATCTCTGTGTTCTCTGTGCCTCTGTGGTGGATTGTTTTTTTAGGAGCATTGAAAAAACGGAGAACTTCATGAAACCGACCAGGAGGGATCTCTTTGCAGTCGCAGTCGTTGTCTTCATCCTCGGCTTCCTGTTGCTGAGTGGCGTCATGAATAAGGCCCGACCGGTTCCCGGTGACGCCAGTCACCGTCCCCTCCTATGGCGGCTTGCCGCCGGGGGAGTTCGCTCCGAGCTGGAGCGGGAGTGTACCTCTTGCCACTCACCCGGGGGAGGAACACCCCTTTCCTCGACGCATCCTCCCAAGGAGCAGTGCCTCATTTGTCACCCCGTAACGAAGGAGTGAACCGGCTATGGACCGCTCTTCCCGCAGCCGGCTGAACGAAAGGCTCCTCTTCCAGTTTCCCGGCGAATCGCTCTTTGACCGGATTGCCCGTTCGGTCTGTCGGGCCGGCTGTCTCCCCCGCAAGGAGCTGTATGAGGCGTGGGAGGTGGCTCGTCGGGTGCGGCGCCGATTCCGGGGGGGGAGAGTGGTTGACCTGGCCTGCGGACACGGTCTCCTGGGTTTCATCCTCCTGCTGCTGGATGACAGCTCTCCCGTCGCTCTGGGGATCGATCGCCGGCTTCCCTCAAGTTCGGCCCGGCTGTCGGTGGTTCTGGAGGAGGAGTGGCCGCGGTTGCAGGGGCGGGTGGAGCTGCGGGAAGCGGAGTTGGAGAGTGTGCCGTTGAGCCGGGATGATCTGGTGGTTTCGGTACACGCCTGCGGTGGGCTGACCGACCTGGTGCTGGAGCGCGCGGTGAAGGCGGGAGCGAGAGTGGCGCTCCTCCCCTGCTGTCATGATCTGGATGGGAGAGATTTGGGCGGTCTGGGGGGGTGGGTGGACGGGGCGCTGGCCCTGGATATCCTCCGGGCGGAGCGATTGCGCTCCGCCGGGTACAAGGTTACGACTCAGCTGATTCCCGGCGATATCACTCCCAAGAATCGTCTGTTGCTGGCGGAGCGGGAATAAAAAAGAGAGACTATATGGGTTCCAGAACGAAACAGAGTGAACGTTGTCAACGGTGCCGGATGCGAATGGACCTCTGCTTCTGCCCGTCGATTCCGATATATGATCTTCCCACCCGCCTGGTCCTGGTGATGCACTATCGCGAAATCCCCAAGACCACCGCCACGGGACCCCTGGCTCTGGTGGCGCTCCCCAACAGTGAGCTCCGGGTCCAGGGGGTTCGGGAGCAGATCCTGGATTTCGGGGATCTCAATATCCCCGAAAGAAGGACCCTCTTTCTCTACCCGGACGAAGAGTCACCTGTTCTCAGTAGAGATTTTTTGGAGCAGGATCCCCGACCGATCACCCTGGTGGTTCCCGATGGAACCTGGTCCCAGGCGGCGCGCATGGGGAAACGGCTCCCCGGGTTGGAGCATGCGGAGAGAGTCCGGTTGCCCGAGGGGCGCCGTACACAATGGGGCATCCGCAATGAGCCACATCCTCACGGACTGGCCACCTTCGAGGCCATTGCCCGGGCCTTCGGCATCATCGAATCACCGGATGTTCAGGCGGGACTGGAAGAGCTCTTTCTGCTGATGGTGCGGAAGACGATTCAAGGGCAGAACCCGCAAAAAAAGTTGTAGTATCCTAGACCCCGTCCAGCTTAACGTTTCGGAACAATGGAACTATTCACCATACAGCTAAATGCTTTTAAAAAGCCTGTCGTCCCCGAAATCTTCTATCGGGGACCCATGGTTTTCAACGTCTGGATTCCCGATTACACCCTCGGGAATGACAACCGTTCACGGCAGACACCGAAAAAATAAGCTGGACGGGGTACTAACCGCGGACTCCGTAGCTGGGGAGGAGCGGGGCAAGCCGCTTGACGAAGTCGGTTACCTCTCCGAGGCATACGCCGAGATCTGTGGTTACATCGGTCTCCACGGTGACCACATACTGGGCACCCAGGAGTACATCGGGGGAGTGCCACGACTCCAGCATCTGCCGGAAACGGCCGGCGGCCGTAGCGGGAAACGTGGTGAGTCCGCCGGGGGCGTCGACCTGAGAGGTGAAATAGAGTAGGAGCCGTTTTCTCCCGTCCTTGGCGAAGAGCCTGACCTGAATGTCCCGGCCGGGGATGATTCCCACCAGTTTTTCCGAAGCGATGGGGAGCCGGTTCCATCCGGCGGCGGGATAGCACCCGTCCGGTTTATGAGGGTTGAGGCTCCAGCCGCTTTTTTTCCCGCGGTACGGCTCCCAGTAGAGGCTCCAGAGATTGATGAGGGTACCCTGCTCCGTACGGTAGGTACGGTTCAGTCTGTCCGTGGGTCTCAGAAGATCCAGCTGGCTCTCCACAAACTCTCCCGAGCCCGTTTCGGCAAAGTTGCCGATATGGTTCGGCATATCCTTGAACGGCTTTCTTTCCGTCAGCGGCAGATGCCGGACATAGTGCCTCGCCATGACGGGCTGAATGATCCCCCCCCCCACAAGGATGATCCCCAACGACGTCACCAGCAGATACTGGGGCATACGCCAGGGGAGCGCGACTCCGGATGATTCCTTCGTCACTTCCGGACCCCGGGCTGCAACTGCTTTTTGCTCTCCCCGCGCAAGTATCCAGCCGATGGCCACCAGAGTCATCACTCCCAGTAGAAAGACAACGGCGCCGGTCATTTCGTGACGGCTCCCCATGGCGTACTGTGGCCCCAACTGGGCAACCATCAGCGCGGTGGCGACTACCCTGATAATGTTGAACAGTACCGCCAGGGGAATCGCCATGGCAGAAAGGAGCAGGGTGCGGAGCGGACCACAGCAGAGGAAGTAGCCGAAAGCGGCGGCGGTCGCCAGCATGATCCAGAGAGAGCGTATTCCGCTGCAGGCGTCGGCGACCCCCAGGGAGGTTGTCGCCAGATGCAGCATATTCCCTTCCTGAAAGACCGGAATCCCGCATTCGCGGACGATCCGGGTGGCGGCAGTGGAGACGACGCTCCGGAGCGGCAGGGTGATCTGATTCGTCATGTTCTCCGGCAACGGCACGCAGAAGCAGAGAAAGAGAAGTGGAAAAATGAACCGGGCAACCAGCGCTTTTCCTCCCAAGGATAAGCTGAGCCCGTAGATGACGATCAGCAGGCCGAGTCCGGTGATGCATTGCACTCCCAGTCCCCCCGGCAAAAGGGCATAGCGGTACCAGAGCCCCACCACCACCAGGGTTGCACCGGTACCGACAACGGGTACCCCCCACCAGGATGGCGTATAACTCTCATGGGGATATTTTTTTCTGATTTCATAGGCGGCATACAGCGAAACCAGAGGGACGACGAAACCGTGGGAATAATCTTCGACTCCCTGGTACACATCCACGAGGAGGGAAACGGTTGCCCAGCCGAAAGCCGCAAGGGTGCATACCAGGATAAGGGTAGAGAGGGCAAAGGGGGTAAGCAGACTCTTTTTCATGTTCACAATTTCCCTTTCTGCATCAAATCGCGCGCCTGAATCGCGCCGTCAAAAGTGCCCGAGATCCGGAGCGCTGCCGCCAGTTCCCTTTTCCCTGCATCCTGTCTACCGCTCTTGATGAGCGCCGCTCCCAGATGGTAATGGTGGAGCGGGTTGCCGGGCATCCCTACCGTCGCCTGTTTCAGGAGCGGCAGGGCGGTGTCGATCTTTCCCTGCCGGAACAGGGTCCACCCCAGGGTATCGGCCACCGTGGGATCCTTGGGATGTTTATTATAGAGCCGCGCCGCCAGGGGGGCCGACCGCTCCATATCGAAGCCATGCTCAGCGTTGAGACTGGCGACATTGTTCATGGCCCGTTCGTGGTTCGGCGCCCGCTTCAGGGCCTCTTCATACTCTTTCAGGGCGGCGATATACTCCTTGTGTCGCATCTTCAGGTCCCCCAGGGCGAGGCAGGGCTCCGGAGATGGTGATTCGGAGGCGATGGCCCGGAGTACGCTTTCGGCGTCACCGGAACGATCCACCCCCTCCAGCGCCTGGGCCTGCAGGTACTTCAGCTGCTGGTCATGGGGGTTCTTCTTCAGTCCGGCGTCGATCGCCTGGAGAGCTTCGGAGAAGACGCGCTGTCGCAGCAGGAGGGTAATCAGCTGCTGCCGCAGTTCCGGTGAGGCGAACTCCTTTCCCATGATTGCGCGGCACTCTGCCAGGGCTTGCTCCTGTTTTCCCATTGAGCTGTAGGTCTGGGCCAGCAGCAGGGTGGGTTCTAGTTGGTCCGGAGCCAGCCGGGCTGCTTCCCGGGCCTCCGCCAGAGCCGTTGTCGGATCCTTCAGGGCAAAGGCCAGGCGCCCCAGCTCCAGGTGGGCCGAGAACGATTTCGGATCGATCCGGAGCGACTCCCGGTAGGCGTCGCGGGCTTCGGCCGGGCTTCCCAGTTGCCAGTAGGAGCGGGCCAGCCAGAGATGTGCTTCCGAATCACCCCGGTTCTGCTTGATGGCGTTGCGCAGTTCCAGGGTCGCCTCCCGGAATTTCTTTTCCTTGTAGTACTGTTGGGCGCTGGCCATGTAGCCGGAGCTCTCGGACGTAAGCTGCAGCGAGTTGTTGTAGCGGTTTACCCCCCAGGCTCCCCCCAGGATAGTGCAGGCTAACACTCCCACAACAGAGAACTTCATGATATTTTTTCTGAGCCACCACCGGTAAAAATTTGTTCCGGCCTGATTCTCTCCTCTGCGGTTGCGGTAGTACTGCCGGGCCATGACGAGGTCCAGGGTAACGAAGGCGGTTACGAGCAGGAGCAGTCCGCCACCCCAGAGCGCCTTTTTTGTGCCTGCCAGGCGGACTAGGGCAATGGGCATGACGAAGGTATGCTTCTGCAGGAGGAGGGCGAGGGAAACAACCACCGTCACGCATCCGATGAGGGTGAGTTTGGCCCTGTTCTCCGCCGCCCACCACCGGATAAAGGGCCATCCCCCCACGGCGCGACTCCGGGTGTTACGATAAAAACTCCAGGCCATATTCAGGTCGAAGAAGAGAAGCCCGGCAACCACCAGGATCAGCAGCGACCATATCATCATAAGCGACATACTGGGTACCTCGTTGGAGAGTCTGATTTTCCGGTGCGGCGAGAATGGGCACGGGGAATAAAGCTAACACTATACATCATGTCTTAGCGGTTGAGTATAGATTATCAACGGAATTGATCCCGTGGGTGGGACATCATCCCGGAGATTTGTCCTGAGCGGAGTGGAAGGGAGTGGGATGACCTATCGCCTGGAGAGTGTACAGAAGGTGGGACACGCGATCATGGCGGAGACAACGAAGGATCCCGGCGCCTACGGTATTCTGACGCGACAGCTGCGGGAGGTGGCGGAACGTTGACCACACCCAGCCATTTGGCAAACTGAAATACTCTTCAGTATCTGCAATTTCTGGTAGTGGCACTTGTTTCGTAAGTATTCCTCGTTGTGTCAGGTGCGCTTTCTCCTTTGTGATTCTCCCCAAAAGAACGCCGGCTGGTTCGTCATCAGGATCTTGCGGCGCCAACTTCCCGCGCACGGCCAACTCCGAAATAAACCCACATTCATCAGTCATTACTCCGGTTGATGAGGTTGACGATGACCTTGACGATAGCCTCTTTCTCGTCTGGACGGCTCCCGGCAATGAGCAGGGTGAGCGCCACCAGGGCATTGTCAGCCAGTCGTTTGGTGCCGTCGGGCCGGTAGAGGATATCATTGCGGCTGAGGAAATAGATGAACAGTGCAGCAGCAATCCGTTTGTTCCCGTCGCTGAAGGCGTGGTTTTTGACTATGAAGTAAAGGAGATTAGCGGCTTTCTCCTCAACGCTGGGATAAAGCTCCTTGCCGTCGAAGGTCTGGTAGATGGTGGCGAGGGCACTCTTGAATCCCTGGTCTTTTTCTATGCCGAAGAGACCGTCAAATTCACCCTTCATGCCGGTGACAATGGTTATCCCCTCTTCGTAGCCAATGGTGTAACGCAACTCACCGGTGAGTCCTTCGATTGTCAGCGTGCCGTGATCGTACCGGTCAAGCAGCGTCAGGGCATAGGCATAGTCGGTGATGACCGCAAGGACATCCTTGCCGGTATCAGTAACCAGTTCATGGCTGGTCAGGGTGCGGGCCAGCAGTTCCATGGTCTGCCGCATCTCCCGAAGTTTGGTGCTCTCCTCGCGTAGCCGCTGTTCGTTAACCGTGTACCCGTTCACGATGTGAGAGTGCAGAATTCGGGTGGCCCACTGGCGAAAGCGGGTACCCTGTTGGGATTTGACCCGGTAGCCGACGGAGATGATGACATCAAGATTGAAATAGTCGACTTGATATGTTTTCCCGTCCGATGCAGTTGTTGCAAATTTTGCAACAACTGCATCGTGGGCTAACTCTCCTTCCAAAAAAACATTACGCAGATGTCTGGAGATAACCGATTTGTCTCGGCTGAAGAGTTCCGTCATCTGATTGAGAGAAAGCCAGACGGTTTCCTGATCCAGATGAACCTGAAGGCCGGATTCGCCGTTAGTGGATTGATAAATGACAACGTCACCCATGGTCACCCCCCTCTTCCCAACGCCGCCGTCAGTTGAGCCTTCAACCGTTCACGTATATCATCCGCTTCGGCCATGATCCGCCGATAGTTGGCCAGCAGTTCATCGGGGTCACGGATAATCCGCTCGTAGATGCCGCCGAAGGTATGGCGGTCACCGCTGTTGTTGAAGTCGATCTCGCTGATCTTGTTGATCACCTGGCGCAGCAGCGTGCCGGACTTCATGTAGTTGCAGGCGTCCTCGAACACATTGCGCACGACTCTGGCGCGCTCGCCTGCCGGTCCGTGGATGACCAGTTTCTCCTTCAACGTGGGGAAGAGCTGGGAGTTGACGAACTCCGACAGGGTATCGCCGGTAATCCCCTCGGGATCTTCGGCCCAGGCTCGCCGGCGCAGCTGCTCCGGTAGCGGCGAGCCGCCAGATGATCTGGAAGGTTGTATAGGTCTTTCCTGTGCCGGTCGCCATGACAAGGAGCACGCGCCTTTGACCGTTGGCCACTGCCTCAATGGTCCGGTTAATGGCGTCGATCTGATAGTAACGAGGCTCTTTTCCGGTTAGATCTTCGTGGTAGGGCTGAACGACAAGTTTCTCCGCTTCATCCTTGATGCCGCGAAACGTTTTATAGCGTCTCCAGAGCTCTTCCGGAGGGGGAAATAAAGGAAGGGGAAATTCCGTCTCGATATCTTCGCCCGTGGCTGACAGTATGATTGTTGTCCTTGGCTTCCACGATGGCGACAGGGACGCCCGGCGCCCTGTAGGGCAGCGGTAATGAACAGATTGCAGATATCCGCTTCACTGAGCTTTTTTCTCTCTGTGCTCTTCATGGGAAACTCGATAGTTCAGTAGTGGGGCGGCGGCTCTTCCTCTTCCTCCGTCCGGTTCATGGAGGGGAGCGCCTGCCGCATCTGCTCCCGAATTTGCGCCATCTCCTGCTCCAGTCTTTCCAGCGCCAACTCCTGCCTGCAGACGATATCGTTCAGCTCCTGAATCGTCCGCTCCTGGTGCATGAAGCGGATCTCCAGGTCGGTAATCTGTTCCTTCATCTAATCCTCCCGCCGTTTTCCCGGCTTGTTCATGCCGAATTTTTCCAGGCGGTACTGGAGAGTCTTGTAGGACATCCCCAGAAGTTGAGCCGCCCGGCCAATGACACCGTTGGCCCGCTCCATCGCCTTGGCAATGAGCTCCCGCTCCAGCTCCTCGAACTGGATACCCTCCGGCGGCAGGTCGAAGGAGAGCCCTCCCATCCCCCCCGGCCCCTCCCGCAGCTCCAGGGGGAGATCTTCCGGCTGGATGTAATCGCTCTCCGCCATGAGCACCCCCCGCTCCACCACCGACTCCAGTTCCCGCACGTTGCCGGGCCAGGGGTAGTTCATGATCAGCTTCAGGGCCGGCTTGGCGATCCCCTTCAGCGGGACCGCGGCATGCTTGTTGAACTTGTTAACAAAAAAGTCGGCCAGGGTCACGATGTCGTTCCCCCGGTCCCGTAAGGGGGGGAGGGTGATCCGGATGACGTTGAGCCGGTAGAAGAGATCCTCGCGGAAGTTCCCCTTCTTGATCTCCTGCTCCAGACCCTTGTTGGTGGCGGAGATGATCCGGACGTCGATGGGGACGTTGACCTTTCCCCCCACCCTCCGGATCTCCTTCTCCTGGATGGCGCGAAGGAGCTTCACCTGCATCCCCATGCTGATCTCGCCGATCTCATCCAAAAAGACTGTTCCCCCCGATGCGGCCTCGAAGATCCCGATCTCGCGGCTGCTGGCGCCGGTGAAGGAGCCCTTTTCGTGGCCGAAGAGCTCGCTCTCGATGAGGGTCTCGGGGATGGCGGCGCAGTTGATGGCGAAGAAGAGCTTTTCCCGGCGGTGGCTGTTGTCGTGAATGGCACGGGCCACCAGCTCCTTCCCCGTCCCCGACTCGCCGTAGATGAGGGCCGTGGAGGTGGAGGGGGCGATCTTCTTGATGATCCGAAAGACCTCCCGCATGGTGGGATGGTCGCCGATGATGGTGGGGATGTGATGGGTTTCCGCCAGCTTTCGGTTCAGCGCCTCGTTCTCCCGGAGCAGCATCAGGTGGTCAAATGCCCGCTGCAGGGTCAGGAGGAGATCCTGGCGTTCCAGCGGCTTTTCCAGATAGTCGAAGGCCCCCTTCTTCATCGCCTCCACAGCGGAGTCGATGGTGCCATGGGCGGTCATCATCACCACAGTCTGTTGAGTATTGGCTTCAATCACCGCCTCCAGGAGTTCCATTCCCGACATCCCCTGCATCTTCAGGTCGGTGAGGATAACGTCAAAGGAGCTCCCTTCCAGCGCCAGAAGCGCCTCGCGTCCCCCCGGCACAGCGACAACCCCGTACCCGGACCCCTTCAGGATGGTTGAGAGGATCTCCCGCTGTCCCCGTTCATCGTCAACGATCAGAATCGTACCGCTCATGCTTCATCTCTCCGGAGTTTTCGGGGGAGGACGACCGTAAAGAGCGTCCCCTTGTCGGGTTCGCTGGAAACCAGGATGCTTCCCCGGTGTTCCTTTACGATCCGCTCGGTGATGGCGAGTCCCAGGCCGATCCCCGCCTCCTTGGTGGTAAAATAGGGCTGGAAGATTTTTCCCAGCTCCTCCGGGGCAATCCCCTTCCCTTCGTCGGCAACCGTCAGGCGGAAGCTCTCCGTTTCGGGGTCGTAGCCGGCGCCCAGGGTCACCGTTCCCCCCTCATCCATGGCTTGGGCCGCATTGGTAATGAAATTTACCAGGCAGTTGCGCATCAGCTCCGGGTCGATCTCCAGGGGAGGGAGGTCGTCGGGAAGCTCTATGACGACCTTCACACGCTGCTCGGTGAGCTTTTCCTGCACCAGCGGGAGGAGTTTGGCGATGAATGCCCGGTATTCCACGGTGGCGGGGCGCAGCTTCAGTGGTCGGCCATAGTTCATGAAATTGAGAACCATGTAGTTGGCTCGCCGGACCTCTTCCTTGATCTTCCCGGTGAGATCCAGCAGCTCCCCGCTCCGCTCGCCACAGATCGGGAGCATTTCGCTCCGGAGGTGGTCCACGGCCAGGCTGATGTAGTTCAGCGGATTCCGGATCTCGTGGGCGATACCCGAGGCCAGTTGCCCCACCTTGGAGAGATGTTCCGCTTCGTAGAGCCGCTTCTCCAGATGCTCCCGCTCCCGGAGCTGGTTCACCATCTCGTTGAAGCTCTCGGCCAGTTCGCCGATCTCGTCACGGGTTTCCACCGGCATGGTGACGGTCAGATCCCCTCCCGAGACCCGTTTGACCCCCTCCACCAGGCGCCGGATCGGCATGGTATACCGTTGGGCCAGGAAGAAGGTCAGCATGATGCCGAACATGAAGAGGAGCGAGGTGGCAAGGAGCCGGCGGAGAAAGTTGTCGTGCTGGATCTCCCGGATGTTGTCCAGGAGGAGGTTGACCTGCACATACCCCAACTGCTCGTCACCCACGATGACCGGCACCACCAGGTCGTACGGTTTCAGTGAGCCTCCCCCGGCGCCGGCCTGTCTCCCCCCCCGCACCGCCTTGAGACCGGTCCCGATCTTTTTCAGGTCCCGTTTCTTTCCCACCAGCGCGGGGTCGGAGGAGTTGATGATCTCACCATCGTTGTCGATGATATTGATCTCGTTGATCCCCTTCTTGCGGGCCTGCTGGAGATACTCCTTGAGCCGGGAATTCTCCGCATCCGATTCGGAGGTGAGATCCTCCACGCTGAGCTGGATCGCCTTGGAGACCTCGTTGGAGCTCTCCTGGATCTCCCGGACCAGGTCGTTCTGGCTGAACTGGTTCAGGATGAAGAGGACCAGGATGGCCAACACCAGCAGCGACAGCATCATGGTGATGAGTTTGGCGTTAAGTTTCATGGGAAAACCCTGTGACCTGAGAACGGTGAACGGTGAACGGCAGTTTCATGGTTCACGGCTCACACGCACGCACGTATCCCTTCCGCCAGGGTCGGGTAGCGGAGCGTGACACCAAGCTCTTCCCGTATTTTCCGGTTGTCCATCCGTCGGGACTCGGCAACGTAGGAGAGCATGAGCGGTGACATGACCTGACGTGCTTCCTCCCAAGATACTTGAGGGGGGCGCGGGAGCCCGAGGAAGTCGGCTGCGGCGTTGAAGTAGTCGGTCATGGTGGTGGGGTGACCATCACTGACGTTGTAGATCTGGTCCCTTTCCCCCCGGTCGGCCGCCGCGCGGCAGACTGCAGTCAGATCGTCAGCGTGAATCCGATTGGTCAGGTTGGCGATTCCGACCTCCAGCACCGGCTGTCCGGTGGTGAGTTGGCTCACCGGGAGTCGGCCAGGTCCGTAGATGCCGGTTACTCGGAGGATGATTACGGGGACGTTTCTCTCCGCACCCCACTCCCGCCAGAGCGACTCGGCGTGGAGGCGGCGTTTCCCCCGGGCGGTGAGGGGAATCGCCGGACTACCCTCGGTGACCGTATTGTCGCCGCAATCACCGTAAACCCCGCTGGTACTCATATAGACGGTTCGCGCCGGTTCGTCACCCGGCGCCATCGCCTGGCAGAGATTCCGAACCCTCGGATCCTGGTGCCCTCCTCCGGGGGGAGGGGCGAAATAGAGCAGGATTGCTCCCGCGGTGGGAAGTCCGGTGAGGGTCGCGGGGTCATCCAGGTCGGCGATGACGGTTCGGATTCCCATTGACTCCAGCGCTGCTCCCTTTTCCAGAGAGCGGACCAGAGCCGAAACCGGCACCCCCTCGGCCAGATACTCCCGCGCCACACGTTTCCCCATGTCGCCGCATCCCACGATGAAAACAGAAGTCATCAGACTGCTCCTAATTGAAATTCAACTGGAACCGTATTCCCATCCGATCCTCGGTACGTCCCGCTGTTCCCCCCGTGAGGGGTGTCGTGACCTTGTCATAGTAAAAGAAGGAGCGGAAACCCGTTCCGAAATGGGTGCCGACCTCTCCGCTCCAGGTCAGATTGCTCCCTGTGGGGTTCAGGATATCCAGGCCGCCACGTCCCGTGGAGGCGGCGGCAGAGCCGGAAGGAACGGTGCTGGAGTTCTGGAAGGAGTAGAGAGGGTATTTCAGCGCAGCGGAGAGATACATCCCCTCCAGGATACTGATCCTCCCTCCTGCCTGAGCAGTGATACTGTGGGCTGATTCCTTGGCAAGGAGGCTGAGGTCTCTATGTTGCATATCATGGCCGAGTCCCAGGAGCGGTTCCAGCATGATCTCCTCCGAGGGGTGAAAGTTGACCCCTCCACTGGAAAGATAGAAGGGACGGCTCAACACCTCTTCGGCGCTGCTTTTTTCGTGGAGAGTCGCCCTGACGGTTTCATCCCCTTGCGCCGGCCCACCCCCTAGCAGCAGGAGAAGAGCGCCGCATCCTCCCATGATCCGCGCCATTATCCCCATGAGGATACCCCTGCAACGGGTGAAATCAGTGACCGAACTCTCTTGGACCAGGCTTCATGGCGCCCTGACCCTGCTGGAGAAATTCCAGCTCCTTGATCTTCTCGCCCAACCAGGCGTGGAGATTCAGGGCGTTGTCGTAGTTGAGTATGATTCCGGTGGAGACGGCACGGACGAAGCTGTTCCGCATGTCGGCGGGCTCTTCAGCGATTTCGCCACCGATGGTTCCGCCGGGGGTGATCTCGTTGGCCACCATCGTCGGGAGAACCGGTTTCTCGAAGAAGAAATTGGCGATGATCTCCCCCCGTGGCGAGACTCCACCCAGGGCGCCGTTGACGTAATGGGGGCCGTACCCCTCCTCATACTGGTAGGTGAAACGAATTTCCGGGTTTTTCAGCGACATTTGCTCTCCTTTACGTGTGTGGTGCTCCCCGTCATTAGCGCCCTTTTGTCAGGTACTCCCCCAGGAGTCCCCGGCTGTGCTCGTCATCGTGACAGTAGGAGCAGAGGTTTTCCCAGTTGCTTCCGTCGGCCGGGTTGTTCTGGTGATTGCCGTCCCTGTGGTGTACCGTCAGGAGGTGAAGGTTGGCAAGTTCGAACTCCCGGGCGCAGCGGGCGCAGATCCAGCCGTTGATCTTCAGCGACCGCTCCCGGTAATTGATCCCCTTATCCTGTCCGCTTCTCATCAGGCGGACCAGCTCCTCGGCCTCTGCCGCGGATTTCGTGGGGGGGACCGGTCGTTTGTGTCTGAAACTCTGTCCCATGGAAATCCTCCCTGCGTTGTCGTTACCCTGCCAGCAGCGCCAGGAACTTTTCCACGGTCCTGATATCCTCGAGATCGCAAAATTCCCGATAACCGTCGCTTCCCTCACTTCCCAACCCCCGATAGAACCGGGGGAAGTCGTTCCTGAGCCCCGCCAGCACCGAACTTGTGGCGTGGTCGTCGGAGGTGAAGGGGGCCGCCCGGCGGCGGAGTCCACGGACAAGGCTGTATCCCAGCTGGAAAAGCTGCTTCAGGTAATTGTTGGCCACACTATCCAGGGCGCGGGCATCGTCATCACCCCCCAGGTATTCCAGGGCGATGGTCAGGTAGCCATGTACCCGGAGCAATATCGCCTCGGCCCGCTCGTCATCGTCGCTATCCGGATCTTCCACCACCAGGGCGCAGGTTATGAGATACTGGAGTTCCCGGAGCAGATCGGGGGAATCCGCCCGCCGCAGGGTTCTCCCCAGCAGGGAGTCATCGTGGCGGAAGAGGGAGGGTAGCACCGGGTCCCGATCCGCCGAGAAGAATTTTTTGGCCCCTTCCGGCCGGAACGATTCCGGATCCACCACGCTGTAGATCGTGAGGGCATCCAGCCGTTCGGGAAAACCGAAGTCGGCCAGCCTTCCGGAGCGGTACCGGCGGCAATGCTCTTCAACCTCGCTGCTTACCTCGTTTTTCGCCCCCTGCATGAGCGCCAGGTAGAGGTCCTTGTCGCTCCGGAAGACAAGATCCAGAAACCTCCCCACCAGGTCATTGGTGTGGTCATGGCGGTAGGTGATCATGAAAATGTTGTCGAAGGAGTGATCCCACTCCGTCTGGCGCTCGTCGTCGGTGGTGAGGTCGCCGATTCCCCCCCCCACGGTGATTTCCTGCATGATTATGAGAAGGAGGAGAGCGAAATCCAGATGGGGGAGGAGGCTGATCAGGTCATCTTCTTCCTCTGCGGCCATGAGGAGTGTCAGCCACTGCATCCCTCTCTGGGGAAGATACTCGTCGTGGCGCCAGAGCTCCCGGTCCAGGCAGAAGGTGAGCTGTTCCGGCGTGGCCAGTGGCAGGAGTGCATAGGAGTCGTCCAGCCCGATCTCCCGCAGGAGAAGGTGGTACTCCTGTGGTTCCAGCACCGCCACCAGGCCGGCAGGGTCCGGGTCCTCCAGAATCAGGGCCAGCCGTTTCTGGGGAGGGAGATCGCGGAGAAGTGCTACTCTGCCATGGAGCGACAGATCCGGCAGCAGCTTACCCTGTCGTTCTCTCGGTAGTGTCGACAGGCCCCGTTGTCCAGTATGTTCCGTCATGGTTGTACCTTATCCTGATTGAAAGAATCGTATATTTTTATACCATATCGGCCGGTCGTTTACAAACCGCATCTGTCGTGGGGGGAACAGTTGCCATTAACAGAATCATTGTGTACTGTTTGGCGATGTTTGTACAGAGCGGAGACAACGTGGGATTAAAAGAGATGGCAGGATGGGAAAAGGTGTTTGTCGTCCGCCGGTGGTATCCTGGCGCAGAAGAAACTCTTGAACCGTAGACCGTTTCCCTGTAGCTTGATACCTTAAGGATGGGTGACGATCAATGCGTACCGGCCTCTGCTGCCTGTTCAAAGAAGAAAAGGTTTCCTTCCGGACGACCACCGCCAAGGTTCTCTCCTCCCTGCCCCGAGGGGAGCAACTGGCCAAGCTCTCCGGTATCTGCCATGACAACGTCCGGAACCTGCAGTTGGCCCTGGAAGCCGTCCGGCGGCTGGGGATCGGCGCCTTCCGGATCATGTCGCCGCTCTTTCCCCGGATGACCCATCCCCAGGTGGGGTACGAAATAGCCGATCTCCCTTCCGGGGATCTCATCAGCGGACTCCTGGAGGATGTGGGGAACTATGCCCGATTGCACGATATCCGTCTCAGCTTTCATCCGGACCAGTTCGTCGTGTTGTCGTCGCCTCATCCCCATGTGGTTGCCAATTCCATCCGGGAGTTGGCGTATCAGGCCCGGTTGGGGGAGGCGCTGGGGGCCGATCTGATCAACATTCATGCCGGCGGCGTCTATGGCGACAAACAGCAGGCGCTGGAACGGTTTCGCCGGCACTTTTTCCACCTGCCGGAAACCGTCAGAAGCCGACTGACCCTGGAAAATGATGACGTGAGCTATACCGTGCGGGATCTCCTTCCCACCTGCCGGATGCTGGGGATCCCACTCGTGTACGATGTCCACCACCATCGTTGCAACCCCGACGGACTCACCGTGGAGGAGGCGACCGAACTGGCGGGGGAAACCTGGCAGGGGGTGGGAAAGGAGCAGTACTGTCACCTCTCATCGCCGCGGGGTGGGTGGGGAGGTGGTGATTCCAGGCCCCATGCCGATTACATCGATCCGGAAGACCTTCCCCCCTGCTGGCGTGGGAGGGGGATGACGGTGGATATCGAGGCCAAGGCCAAGGAGCTGGCGGTGGTCCGGCTCATGGAACAGATGAACCAAAAAACGGCTGTTATCCACGAAGGACACGAAGAAAGACCAAGAAACCTATTGTGACCCAAGAGGAACTATCATGTTTTTGATCTACGGTCTCAGCGGACAGACCTTCAAGGGGACGCTGGAGGAGATGATCCGGGTTCGTTCACTGGAAAAAATTCGGCCGAATCGCCCTGTAGCTCATGAAGGATGGGAGGCGGGGGTGGATCTCCACGGCAGGTCGGCTGGCGGAGCCCACGATGATGCTGTCCGGGCCTACCGGGAGGTCGTGAAGGATGAAATCCAACGGGGGCCTCTGTACCATGCCAACCAGATCATGCAGCGCCCGGTCATCACCATTTTCTCCGGCGATGATGTGGCGCAGGCGTGGCGGATTTTGCGGGATCACCATATCCATCAGGCGCCGGTGCTGGATGATACGTCGCGCATCGTCGGTATTGTCACCGAGCGGGATCTCCTCACCGCCATAAACATCGATGAGGGGCGGGTCATGGAGTATCTCAAGCGTCGGGTGAGTGATGTCATGACCACTCCGGTAGTGGCGGCCGAACCGGTGACCGATATCCGGCGTATAGCCGCGGTCATGCTGGAGACCGGGGTTGCCGGTACCCCCATCACCAGCGGTAGTGGGGAGCTGGTGGGGTTTGTCTCCCGCAGCGATATTCTTCGCGCGGTGGTCACTGATCCCCCCTTGAGTCTCTGGCGTTGATCCGGCTGGAGAATATCGGGGTTACTCGCAGGAACCGCAGCGGGGAAGACGCCGTCATTCTTGAGGACATCTCGTTGTCGGCGCTCCGGGGAAAAATAACCTGTATCGTGGGGCCTTCCGGAAGCGGGAAGAGCACGCTCCTCCGCTTGGTTAACCGCCTGGAAGAACCGACGACAGGTCGTCTCCTCCTGGAGGGAGAGGATATGGCGTTGTTGGAGCCGTTGGCGCTCCGCCGGAGGGTGGCCATGGTTCTGCAGAAACCATTCATGTTCGAGGGGACGGTCCTCTCCAACCTGCAGCAACCGTTCCGTTATCGCAACCTCCCCCTTCCGGTGGCGGGGAGCGGAGAGGTCGCCCGTTCTCTGAAGCTGGCCCGTATCTCCCCGGAGCTTTTGGAACGGGATGCCCGTACCCTCTCCGGTGGCGAGCAGCAGCGGGTCAGTCTGGCCCGGGCTCTTATCTCCTCCCCGCAGGTTCTCCTCCTGGACGAACCGACCAGCGCCCTTGACCGCCCTGCCACTGATAAGCTCGCAATGGCGCTCCATGACAGCTGTCGTCAGGAACAGCTTGCCATAATTCTCGTGACCCACGACCTCCGTCTGGCCGGGCGGATTGCGGATGTTCTGATGTATCTGGAACGGGGAAAGATTCTTGAAGAGGGAGTGGGGAGTGAAATGCTGGCGCTACCGCGCAGCGAGGCGTTCCGGCGCTTTCTGGCGGAGCCGGGAAAGGAGTAGGAGCAGATGGAGAATCAGCATATTGTCCCCATGGAGTTGCTGCAGCTGGTCTACGCCTACGCTCTCATTCTTCTCTCCGCAGCTCTCGCCCGTTTTCGACGGATCGGTCAGGAAAAGCAGCTCCTCTGGGCGTCCATCCGGATGGTGCTGCAACTGATCGGGGTGGGGTATCTCCTGCAGCTGGTTTTTGCCGTTCGCTCCCCCGCGCCGGTGCTCCTCATGCTGTTGGCCATGACCGGTTTTTCGCTTCAGATCGCCGGAAAGCGGAGCAGGAAACGGATGCCCCACTTTTATCGGGTGGTGGGGAGTTCCCTCGTCATCGGCAGTGGGGGGGTTACGTTCTATTTCTGTCTGTTGGTCGTCGGCTATACCCCCTGGTTTGATCCCCGTTACCTGATTCCCTTGGCGGGGATGATCATCGGCAACGCCATGAACGGCGCCAGTCTGGCGGCGGAACGTCTTGCCAGCGAGATGCACGACCGTCGGGAAGAGATCGAAACGGCCATCTGTCTCGGAGCCACCGCCCGTCAGGCCTCCGAACCGGCGCTCCGGACCGCCTATGGCGCATCCCTGATCCCCACCATGAACACCATGGCCGCCACCGGTATCGTGGCTCTTCCCGGCATGATGACCGGCCAGATCCTCTCCGGGACGGCGCCGGTGGTGGCGGTCCGTTACCAGATCGCCATCATCTGCGCCATCACCGCTGCGGTGGCCATAACCTCTTTTTTGATCCTGCTTCAGGGGTATCGAACCTATTTTACCGAGGCTCATCAGCTGAAGGGGGAGTAGTACCCCTTCAGCCATTATGGGCGGAATAGCGGCTAAACAATTAAGGCGGCAGATGTTTATGCGGATAATTACTCATTTTAGTGACTAAGGATGAAGGTTTATGTGGAATACTCTTCGAAACATACGTGCCAAATTGCTGAATAAAAGAGCGCTTACAAAAGTAAAGAGAGACATCGAATCAATAGAAGATGTCGAGTTTTGTATAATATCCAGCAATTGTATCGGCAGTAAAATATATCAGATGCTCAATCTGACCTATAATACGCCCACCGTAGGTCTGTTTTTATATGCGCCTTGTTTCGTCAAATTTGCGTCGGATTTGGCGCTGTACTTAGGGAAAGAACTTGTTTTTTCGGAACATTCTCTTTATCCGGAAGGTGATGGCAACAGGGCGAATAACGGTAATTATCCATTGGGACGTCTTGGCGATATTGAAATCCATTTCCTGCATTACAAGGACCAAAAAACAGCCAAACAGACATGGAATTCATTGTGTTCACGTGTAGATTATGACCGTTTATTTTTCATATTTACCGATAGAGACCTTTGCACGCCGTCATTACTAGAATCGTTTGATAACATTCCCCACAAATACAAAGTCTGCTTTACGGCTAAAAAATATGATTTCAAGTCATGTGTGCAGATCGAAAAATATTGTGGACAGGAATACATCGGTGATATTTATACCGAATATGGGAATTTTTATAAAAATTTCAGTTTTTCCAAGTGGTTGGATAAAAAATGATTCTTTGCTTGCTGATGTCCGCCTGCAGATTGTACCCACGGAGTTGCCTGACCCCAACGGGTTATCATCGGTGACGGAGATCAAAGGCGGCGAAGCAAAGAGGGCGAAGCAGATGAAACTTGCTTCGCCACTACGACACACATCTAAACCCGCTCTATGTTCTATGATCTATGTTCAAGGTTCTTTAAACCTTTCACTGCCTTTCAATTATCCGCCGTTTCGTGTTCCTTCAACCATTGTTCCAACTCATCGCGGCGCGTGAATTCAAGCAAGGCATCGCCCAGTTCTTCCAGGCGCGGCTGACTCAACACATGAATGGCGTTCACCACGGGACGGGGAAGTTCTCCCAACTTGCGGTTAAGTAAACGAATAACAAGAGTCGCTTCACCCTGCCGTATCCCCTGTTGCATTCCCTGTTGCATTCCCTGTGCAATGCCTTTTTCCATCCATGATGTTACTATTTCCATAATCGTCTCCCTTGTTTTTTGCGGTGTCGATTCGAGTTCACGCTTAAAAAGTTCATTTTCCGCTTCCGTAAGGCGCAGGTAAATGTCTACAAATCCGGATATCATACGCAGCCGTGCCGGGTCAAGACGCAGAGTGGCCAGCAGCCGCAGACATTCAAGCTTTACTCTGGCGCGGTCTTCCGGCGCTATCCGCATCTTGGACATCAACGCCGCAGCAATCGGATTCCGTTTGTCCAGGAAATCTCGCCAGTTTAAACGATTAAGCTGTATTGCCCGATAGGAAAAATTCAAGACCACACGGTCAGGAAAAGTTACAGTATGGTTCTCTTCAGCTGGCGTCAAGGGTGTTTCATATGAAAAAACGGCCACGGGATACACGGGTATATTGAATTTATCATAGAGCCGCATAAAATAGTAGTAGGTTGGGGTGAGGCACGAACCCCAACTCGTTATCATCGATGTTCAACAATCACGCAGAGCACAGTAAAAAGGGCGAAGCAGATGAAACTTGCTTCGCCCCTACGAAAATCCCTTCCCCTTCGACAAGCTCAGGGACCACCCTTCGACAAGCTCAGGGACCACCCTTCGACAAGCTCAGGGACCACCCTTCGACAAG
>CAIUUR010000368.1 GCA_903902345.1 uncultured Geobacteraceae bacterium
CTGGCCTGTCCCAATTGCAGCGCTCCGGTGAGGTCCTACCGTAATCCCGTACCCACCGTGGACATCATTATCGAACAGGATGGCGGCATCATCCTCATCGGCAGAAAATTCGCGCCGTTGGGATGGGCGCTCCCCGGCGGTTTTGTGGATTACGGCGAGAGTCTGGAGGAGGCGGCAATCAGGGAGGCGCGGGAAGAGACCGGGGTGGAGATCTCGGACCTTGTCCAATTGGGGAGCTACTCCGACCCGTCACGGGACCCCCGCCTGCATACCATTTCCACAGTCTTTGTGGCCCAAGGGAGCGGCACTCCGCTGGCCGGCGATGACGCTGCCAACCTGCAACTTTTTCCGCGGACCGCCCTCCCCCACCAACTTTGCTTCGATCACCGACGGATTCTTGACGACTATCTCCGCTTCAAGACCCTGCCCCCTACCCTCTGAAAAACTCCAACTCCGGCGGTTCGGGCAACAGACCAGCCGCAGCCGCAAGCTTGAAGAAGAGCAGCGCTCCCTGGCAGTGACGTGGGGTCAGGTCGTAGGAGATGGTGTTCCAATACTCGATGAGTCGCTCTTCTCCGTACCAGTCGCTCTCGGGGCAACTCCTGGCGATGATGTCGTATGTCCCGTAGGCCTGTTCTTTCGCCGCCACCAGGGTTCGATGCAGCAGGGCGACCTGATGGCTTCGTCGCAGGACCGTATCTACCCGGACAAACCAGAAGGCAAAGACGAAAGGAAGCCCCGTATGACGGCGCCAGAGTTCCCCCAGATCATAGACGTACGGGGCAGAGCCTGTCAGCACCGTCTTCATGGCCGAATCGCCGATGAGCAGGAGGGCCGGATACCGCCGGAACGATTCGCCCAACGGAGCGGAACAAAGCTCGTAACGGTTGGTGAAGCCCTGAAAATGGGAGAGGAGGACCTTGAGGAGGATCACCGACGTGTCGGACTCTGCGGTAAGTCCAATAACAGCTCCATCCAGATTCTCCAGGGGGGTACGGGAAAAGAGTAGTACGCTTTTCACCTGACCTATGGAGCTAATGGACAGTTCCGGAAGAATAAGATACTTGCCCGCCTGCTTCACGTACTCCACCGACGAGGAAGGGCAGAGATCAAGCCCCCCGGTGGCCAACAGCCGATTAAGGGCTGAAGGGACACCGGGGATCAGATGACAGAAAACAGGTGGGTTGGCCTGTTCAAAGGCCGTAAAAAGCGGAGTGCAGTTGGCGAAGGCTATCCTGCCGATATTCAGAGGCACGCCCCAAACCTCCTCAGACGGAGATGACTGAGTCGCGATAATCGTCGGCGGAAAGAAGTGAGGTCAGTTCGTCCTTGTCGGCTATCTCCACCACGGCGATCCAGCCGCTGTCGTAGGGATCATCATTGAGCAGGTCCAGGGTGTCGCTCAACTCGTCGTTTACCTCCAGCACTTCACCACTGAAGGGAGCGTAGAGCTCAGCCACGGTCTTACGGGCCTCGATGGAACCGAAGGAGTCGTCTTGCTCCAGTTCATCCCCCGGTTCAGGGAGTTCGATGGAGCGGATAATCCCCAGCTCTTCCTGGGCGTAGTCGGTGATGCCTATCACCGCTTTTCGCCCTTCCACCCTGACCCAGAGATGTTCTTTGCTGTATTTTAGCTCTTCAGGAAAATCCATAATTACTCCATAACCATTTTCTCGATGAAACAGGTGTCAATGTTCCCTTCGATGAAGTCTTTGTTGGCCATGATCCGTTTATGAAACGGGATGGTCGTCTTGATCCCTTCGATGATGTATTCGTCCAGCGCCCGAGCCATCCGCTTGATGGCGTCTTCCCGGGTCTCGGCGTGTACGATGAGCTTTGCAATGAGGGAATCGTAGTGGGGCAATACCGTGTACTGATCATACACGAAGGAATCAACCCTGACCCCCAATCCGCCGGGTGTGTGATAACCGGTAATTTTCCCCGGAGAAGGGGTGAACTTGAGCGGATCCTCGGCGTTGATCCGGCACTCGATGGCATGACCGTTGATCTTGATATCATCCTGCGTATAGCGAAGCGGTATTCCGGCGGCGGAGCGGATCTGCTCCCGGACAACGTCTATTCCCGTGACCATTTCGGTGACCGGATGCTCCACCTGGACCCGGGTATTCATCTCCATGAAATAGAAGTTGTTCTCCTTGTCCACCAGAAATTCCATGGTGCCCACACTGTTGTACCCCACCGCCTTGGCGGCCTTGACGGCGGCATCACCCATGGCGGCTCGGAGCTCCGGAGTACTCACCGTAGAGGGGGCCTCCTCGATGATCTTCTGGTGTCGACGCTGAATGGAGCAGTCGCGCTCACCCAGATGAATGACATTACCATGCTTGTCCGCCATGATCTGGATTTCCACATGGCGGGGATTTTCACAGTATTTCTCTATGTAGACTTCGGGATTGCCGAAACCCGCCTGAGCCTCTGCCCGCGCCATGGCAAAAGCGTTGGGAAGCGTAGCGGGGGAGTGAACGATCTTCATCCCCCGGCCGCCACCACCGGCGGTGGCCTTGATGATCACCGGGAAACCGATCTCTTTGGCGATTCGCACCGCCTCGGTGACATCGTGAACCCCCTCCTTGGTGCCGGGGAGGATCGGTACTCCGACCTTGATCACGGCCTGCCGGGCGCTGATCTTGTCTCCCATGATTCGCATACTTTCCGCAGTGGGGCCGATGAAGGTGATCCCGCAGTTCTCGCAGATCTCTGCAAAAGCGGCATTCTCGGAGAGGAAACCGTAACCGGGGTGAATCGCCTCGGCATCGGTGATCTCCGCAGCACTAATGATGGCATTGATATTGAGATAACTCTGCAAGCTGGGGGGTGGGCCGATGCAGACACTTTCGTCCGCCAGCTTCACATGGAGCGAATGGGCGTCGGCCGTGGAGTAGACCGCGACGGTCTTGATTCCCAACTCCTTGCAAGCCCGGATAATCCGGAGTGCTATTTCACCCCGATTGGCGATTAAAACTTTATGGAACATGAAAACTCCTATAGCGTCTCTACGATAAAAAGGGGATCGCCGAATTCAACCGGTTGGGCATTCTCCTTGCAGATTTTGACGATCTTGCAGCGGAATTCAGCCTCGATCTCGTTCATGAGCTTCATGGCCTCAACGATGCAGAGGACCTGCCCCTTTTCAACAACCTGCCCAACCTCAGCGTAGGGAGCCGCATCGGGAGACGGTGAGCGATAGAACGTGCCGACGATGGGAGAGGTGACGGCAATTCCCTCCTCTTCGGCAACAACCGGTGCGGAGGCCGCCTGAACGGCCGCCACCAGGGGCGCTGCCGCCATGGCCTGAGGGAGTGGTTGCGGAGCATAGAGCTGCGGGGCAATTGCGGTCCCCCGACGGAGGCGGATTTTCTCCTCTCCGTTCTCAAGTTCAAACTCAGTGATGTCGGTCTCGGTGATCATCTTGACGATGAGCTTCAGGTCCTTGATATCCATTCATTTCTCCTTTACGGGAGTCCTGCTCCCTTATCATGTTCATCAGAGTATCATCAATTCCTTGGGAACTCTGGTCAGCACCCGGTACCCGTTCCGGGTCACACAGACCGTGTCCTCGATTCTGACTCCACCCCACTGGGGGATGTAGATTCCCGGTTCCACCGTGATAACCATTCCTTCTTCCAGCGTTTCCTCACTGCGGTACGAGACGACCGGTTTTTCGTGGATTTCCAGGCCTACGCCGTGGCCGGTGCCGTGACCAAAAAAATCCCCGAAGCCACGGGTGGTGATGTGGTCCCTTGCCGCGGCATCCACCTCACGACAGCTCGTACCCGGTTTGACAGTTTCCAGTGCCAGGTCATGGGCTTCCTTGACGATGCGGTAAATTTCCCGCTGTCGATCGTCGGCTGAACCCACGGCAACGGTGACCGTTTCGTCGGAACAGTAGCCATTCAGGACACCGCCGAAGTCGAACGTAACCAGTTCACCGGTGCAGAGCGCCCTGTTTGTTGGTGCGGCATGGGGCAGCCCGCCCCGTGGTCCGGAAGCGACGATGAAGCTGAAGGAAGCGGCATCGGCCCCGGCATCACGGAGAAGCCATTCCAACCGGAGCGCCAACTGCCGCTCCGTTGCGCCGGGCCTGACCTCGGGGATCAGATTCATGAATGCCTGGGACGCCAGACCCGCGATTTCCTCCAGAGACGTCAGCTCTTCCTGGTCCTTCACCGAGCGTATGGCGGCAAAATCTCCGGGCAACGCCACTAGGGTATCGCTGCCGAGAGCCTGTACCAGGGTGGTATGTTGCGCCACGGTGAGGGAAGATGCTTCAAAGCCGACCTGAGCAAAACCCTGTTCACCAAGAAGAGCCGCGCTCTCTTCCAACTTCCGGCGATATTCACTCAGAGTAAAACCGGCTACCTCTTCTCCCGCCTGGGTCCGGTAGCGGGAATCGGTGAGAAACCAGAGAGCGTCACGACCGACGACCGCTACGCCGTCACTGCCGGTAAAACCTGTTAAATATCTGATATTTTCCATAGATGTAACCAAGATTGCGTCAAGGTTCATCCGATTCAGATAGGTGCGCGCCGCAGCGATTCTGTTAGGTACCACAACCGGACTCCCCTGACAATCTTTTTATAGCGATAGTAAAAAGAGCCCGTAATCCCAGAAGATAACCGGCAGGACCGAAGCCGCTGATCTGCCCCACCGCCACCGGAGCGATGTAACTATGCTGCCGGAACTCCTCCCGACGATGGATGTTGGAGAGATGTATCTCCACCGTGGGGAGTCCCACTGCCGCCAGGGCGTCGCGGATGGCCACGCTGGTATGGGTGTAAGCTGCCGGGTTGATGAGAATACCGACGGACATACCCACGGAGGCCTGGATGGCATCCACCAGAACCCCCTCGTGATTGGACTGAATGATGGTGAGGGTGCAGCCCAATTCCTCCGCCAGTTCGTGAAGAGATGAGTTGATATCTTCCAACGTATCGGAGCCATAGATGCCTGGTTCGCGCGTACCCAGGAGATTGAGATTGGGACCGTGGAGAATGAGGAGGTTCATGGGTACGTTCCTTCTCTACGCACTTTTCAGCGCCTCTAAAAACTTGGGAAGATCGCGACTCAGAAGATAACGAGCCTTGCCGCAGGCGCCGTCCGCCGGCAGGAGCAGGAGGAGCGCAGCGCCACCGGAAAGCGACCTGACAACAAACCGGAGTTTTTCCGTCTGAACCGTCAACTCTTCCAGGCTGCCGCTCCGCAAACTCTGTACCAGTTTCAGAGTATCTTTGAGGATTATAGCGAAGGCCACGGAGCAGCCATCCGGATCGAACGGGTCGTGGCTCCTAAACTCTTCCAGGGGGAACCCGTCGGCGGTCATAACTAGGGCGCTCAGGGCGCCGCAGCCGTTCACCAGATCACGAAGCAGTTCGTTCAAGGGCACTGACGTCTCCTCTGTATATTTTCCAACACTCCTTCCAGGGCCGCGACGACCCTCTCACCATGAGTTTCCCCACTGGCCGTCGCCTCCGGACGAAATGATGGCGATGTCAACGGGATCTTCGGGGCAGTTTTTCCGAATACCTCCGGGGAAAAATGCGCTTCCGAGCGAAGAAGTTCAATATCGGTAATCCGGCAGAGTAATTCATCATTGTCGGGATCGGCGTCGTACAGCTCCTCGTAGATCTGTAACGCCTGATCGTAAAAGCCCTGTGCAAGGTAAATCTCAGCAAGGGTAGCCGTGGTGAGCGGATCACGGGGTGCTTGCGGAGCGGTCTCAGGTTCCGGCAGAAACGGTTCCGGATCATCGTCCATAAAGAGTTCGTCATCATCGACGATCTCTGCATCTTCCAGATCATCCTCGTCTTCGCTCCAGGATACGGTGACCTCTTCTGCGTCACTATCCACCCTCAGCGTGGGAGATGTCATCCACGCCATCTCATCACTTTCCGCCATTCGTACCTCCCTGACCGCACCTGGTCAGAAGCGATGAAACATCAGATACCTGGGCAAAGATATAGCCACCGACCCCTTTGTTGCAGACAAAGGTCAATCCCTTTTCTCTCACCTTCTTGTCTCTCAGGAGGAGCGACACATACTCTTCACTCGTGAAGGGAGGGAGTTCCACAGGAAGTCCCAGGGAGCGGATCAGCTGAATAATCTGCTCCGTAGTACCATGATCGGCATGGCCATAGGATTCGGATATGGCCGCGGCCTGAACCATGCCGATGGCAACGGCCTCACCGTGACGGTAGCGGTCATAGCCGGCAAGGGTCTCAACGGCGTGACCCAAGGTATGTCCATAGTTCAATACGGCCCTGACTCCTGACTCCTGTTCGTCCTGGGAGACCACGTCTGCCTTGAGCCGGCAGCAACGGCGAATCAGAGTGACGAGTACCTCACGCTTCCGAAGGAGGATATTCTCACTCTGCAGGCGTAGGTAGGAAAAAAAATCAGCATCCAGAACTACACCGTATTTGATTACCTCCGCCAAACCAGAAATAAAGTCACGTCGTTCCAGGGTGATAAGGGTATCCACATCGCTGATGACGAGTCGTGGCTGGTAAAACGCTCCGATGAGGTTCTTTCCCAGGGGATGATTAACACCGGTCTTGCCGCCGACGCTGCTGTCGACCTGAGCCAGAAGGGTTGTGGGAATTTGGACGAAGGGGACACCGCGGAGAAAGGTGGCTGCCGCAAAACCGGTCATGTCGCCGATGACCCCCCCACCCAGAGCCAGGAGAAAACAACCACGATCAAAGGAGTTTTGAATCAATTCCGTGTAGATGGTAGTGATGGACTCCAGAGTCTTGTACTCTTCTCCGTCGGGGAGTTCGATCCTCAGGACGTCGTATCCGGCGGAACTCAACGACCGGAGAACCGGCTCATAATAGAGTTTCGCGACGGTGGGATTGGTCACGACGGCGACCCGGCCGCGGAGTCCCGCTTCCCGACAGAGAGTTCCGGCATCAGCCAGACATCCGGCACCGATAATTATTTCATAACTCCGGTCCGCCAGAGGGACTGTCAATCGTTCCACGGTAAACCCCTTGATACAGATTCAGGCTGAGGTTAAGGCTTAGAAAGAAACTCGACCTGAACCTCAATACTGACTTAAAAAAGCCATGATTTCAGCGGCGACATCTTCTATCTTTTTTTCGGC
>CAIUUR010000369.1 GCA_903902345.1 uncultured Geobacteraceae bacterium
CCTTCCGCAAAAGTTCAAATTAGCGCAGTGTCAGACGGTATCAAGTATGTCGCTATCTCAAAACATGCTACTGGCAAGAAGGAGTTTGGCACCACCAGTGTTGACCCCAAGATTTATTACAACGAGGGTAACGCAACTGCAGATCCTACGGCCGCTGCGTTGACTCAGGACTTTTCTACCGGTACCTGGAAGTCTTACTGACAATCACTGTTATCGCGGGGAGGGGGTCGGTTCCTGCCGAACCTCCCCGCTGTCGCAGAAAAAAGCCATGAATTCATGGCTTTTTTTGTATAGTTGACGCCGATTTCTTCCGTTGCCACGTTACAGGGGTACCGAATGTTTCAGATATTCAGTGTATCGATCCGGGGGGTGTTTCGGGACAGGGTGTTTTATGGCATACTGTCGGTTGCGGTCCTGCTCTTTATTGTCCCTCTGGTCAGTTCACTCTCCATGCGCATCGTCACGGAACTCTCCATCACTCTTTCCCTCTCGCTGATATCTTTCATTCTCCTGCTGCTGTCCGTCTTTCTGGGTGGGACCTCCCTCTGGAAGGACATGGAAAAACGGTACAGTTTCAGCGTGCTCGGTATGCCCCTGAGCCGGGGGAAGTACCTGCTGGGGAAGTTTCTGGCCACCGCGCTCTTCCTGCTCATCACCACCTGCTTCCTGGGGATCGTGGCGCTGGGGGTCATCTATTTCGCCTCCGGCATCTATCCCCCCATGCGCCCGGTGCAGTGGAACAGTATCGTCATTGCCCTGCTTTTTGATTACCTCAAGTACCTGCTGCTGGTAGCCATCGCCTATCTTCTCTCCACCGTCTCCACCTCTTTTTTCCTCCCCCTGTTCGGCGCCATCGTCCTCTTCTTCGTGGGGAGCGCCTCCCAGGAGGCCTACGATTTCGTGCGGTCGGAGCAGGGTGCGGATCTGGCGCCCCTGGTGAAGAAAGCTGCCACGGGACTCTACTACGTCCTCCCCAACTTCAGCGCCTTCGATCTCAAGGTGAACGCCATTTACGGGGTTCCGCTCTCATCCTCCGGACTCCTCTACACCGGAGCCTATTTTCTCGTCTATACAGCACTGGTACTGACGGTGTCGGTGATGGTCTTCGACAGGCGGGAACTGAAATGATCCGACCCTGGGGAGTAGCCATAATCCTGCTGTTCCTCTATCTGCTCATCCTGGTCCCCTTTACCTCCTATCTCCGTCACAAGCCGATCGTGGAAAAACTCGGATATACCCCCCAGGCGGAAATCCTGCGGCTGATCTCCATCGACCAGAAACAGTGTCTGGCCGCCCGCCTTACCCTGAAGGTGCTGGTCTATTTCGGCTCCCTGGTGGATGCGAACAAGAACAAGATCGTCATCCCCCCGGACTATTTCGGCATGTACAAGACCATGGAGACGGCGGTGAAGCTTGACCCGTACAACATGGACAGCTACTACTTCACCCAGGCCATCCTCGTCTGGGATCTGAAAAAGGTCAAGGAAGCCAACGAATTGCTGGAATACGGGATGCGCTACCGGGATTGGGACTTCTATCTTCCCTTCTTCGTCGGGTTTAACTACGCCTATTTTCTCAAGGATTACGAAAAAGCCGCCACGTATTACAAGCGGGCCGGCGTGCTCTCCGGTTCGGAACTGTACCAGAGTCTGGCGGGGAGGTATATGCAGGAGTCAGGGCAGACGGATCTGGCCATCGGCTATCTTGCGGCAATGGAGAAGGGGGCGAAAAACGACGCCATCCGAAAAACTTTCCGAACCCGACTGAAGGCGTTCCGAGAGGTAAGGCGGATCGAACTTGCAACTGCTCAGTTCAACCGGATTCATGGTCGGCTCCCCGTAACGGTTGCGGAGCTTTTGGCCGCCGGACTGCTGAAGAGTGCACCTGTGGACCCCTACGGAGGAGAGTTTTACCTGGACAAGGGGGGAAAGGTAAAAAGCAGCAGTAAGTTTGCTGAACCCGTAAAGGCGACGCCGAGGAAGAACTGAATCTAAACAGAAAAACCGTTTCACACGGATGACACGGATGAAACGGATCAAGGCGGATCAGGCGAAAACAGGCATTCGGGGTAAACCAAAAAAAGATTGATCCGTTTTTATCCGTCCAGATCCGTAAAATCCGTGTGCCGGTTTTGATTCTTTCCGGGTAAACCGTTTCACACGGATGACACGGATGAAACGGATCAAGGCGGATCAGGCGAAAACAGGTTCTTGGGTTAAACCAAAAAGCTTGATCCGATGTTATCCGTCCAGATCCGTAAAATCCGTGTGCCGGCTTTGA
>CAIUUR010000370.1 GCA_903902345.1 uncultured Geobacteraceae bacterium
AGCAGGTTGGTTATTTTATAACTCTTGGCGGTAATGCCGCTAAAAAGAAACGTCACCTTGGTGATGAATATCCAACGGAAGACAATAGAGAACAATAAATCGAAAAGTAACTCTTGATTGAGAGTAAACTCAATAAATGAGGGAGTCCGATACACGCTTTTTGAGGGTGTTTAATTACGATATTTGATGGACCTGCCCCCCTCCAGTGTTCTCTCCCTCACTCGTATGATTTTAGCAGCTCCTTTGCCTTTTTGTGGTTGTAGCCTATATCCTCTCGCGTTACATCGTAGATCCAGAAAGGACTGCAATAATCCAGCTTTTTTATCACTAATCCGCCCTTGAAATCAGTCACACTTGCAATAGACCCATGCTTTGTATTTTTGTCAAACCAGGTAGTATTTTCAGCTGTAACCTCCATATCAACAGTTTCCAATCGCCCTTTCTGTGGATTATAAACAGTTGTTTTCATATTATATAGTTCTCCTTTGTCGAGTTTGTGGTGGTGCAAATAGATCGAAGTAGAGAGACTCATCCATTCTTGGTAAATTTTTTTCAGCCGCTGCTGAGAGTAATTCCGCAGCCATTTGGTTCAACACCCGCAGGTTGCCTTGGGCATGAGATGCCATGGTGTGGATCAGTTCCTGCGTGATCAATTGTGGGGCACCTGCTTGTTGCAGTGCAAACTGTAGGTATGCTGTCAACTCTTCCGGAGGGAGTGGCGTGAGATTCAATCGGGTTTTAATTCGGCTCCCCAAGGGGAGCAATTCAGGGGTTCTGAAGCGTTGTGGCAATCTGGTATCACCACACAGAACGGTAAAGAGCAGACTTTTTGAATCAAAGTGTGCACTTTGCAGCAACCTCAACTCGGTCAGACACTCTGAACTCACCTCCTGAGCCTCATCAATAAGAATCACCGGCCTGAGCAGCGTTGCCTCGCAATGTGCCTGCCAGCGCGCTCTCAGAGTTTTGAAGCCGCCGTAGCGGTTTGCCAGGTTCAGTGTCACGCCAAACAGCTCACCGAGTTCCCGGTAAAAATCTGCGATATGGCTTTGCGGTCGCTCCATCACCCCAACGGTGAGATCCGGCATTTGAGACAGGCGTTTGGCGATCCACTGCAGGGTTTTGGATTTTCCATGTCCAGGTTCTCCGGTTATCAAAACAAAACCGCCATGGGCGACCAGCATCTCCAGTTTCCTGGCAAAGGTTTCGGTCCCCGGAATAGGCCACAGTGCTTCAGCGGGAAGTTCCGGTTGGAACGGGTTATATTTGAGTCCATAAAGGGCAAGTAACGTCTTATGGTTCATCGTAGTCCTCCTGATCTGTTAGAAATGCCGGGGGGAGCCCGGTCTCTGCATAATCAGCCATCCACTTGCTTACCAAGGCTGGTAATGGCTTGTTTTCCACGGTATCAGCAGGCAGAGTAGATACCTGTTCAAGAGTTCGCCGCCGCCCGTCTGCATTGGCCTGCTTGTCCTGAGGTGCGAGTTTGGCCAATACAGTATCACCGGCTGTATCCATAAGGGTCAGTCGGCTCATGTCCCAGCTTGTATAGCGCAACTTCACGCGTGTGAGGGTCCTATAGCGGGAGGGGAGTTCAAAGCGGATGCCATCGACCGTGACTGTGCCATCGGAGAGACGCTGGGTGCGTGTCACCTGACGGGTAAAAGCTAACTGCAGCGCCTCCATCGTTGGGGCTTGACGGACAACTGTCGGCCCGGCAAGCATCCGTTCGAGTGGAGATGTTTTTATCTCACTATGTGTTCGGCGGTGATAGTCCTGTTCCACCCAGGCCTGGCTGACATGGTTGAGTTCATGCAGCGTGAGTGATGGAGTCCCACGCAACAACTCTATCAGTCGTCCTTCGAGCTGGGCCCAGAACACTTCTTGTTTTCCGTTCTGGTACGCAGAGTACGGGAGCGTGGTTTCATGGTTCACGCCGAGTCTGGCTAACCCCTCGCGCGTTTCCTCTGCGGTCATGGCTTTCCCGTTATCGGTCATAAGGGCCCTGGGCAGTCCCCTCTTCAGGAACGCCTGAGTAAGTGCGTGGATCAGATTCCGGGCTGATTCGGCTGGATACCATTGCAGATGGCAGCATAGCCTTGAACAATCGTCAATCACGGCACAGACGAAAGGCTTATGCCAGCATCCGCTCTTATCCAGCACCTTGATGCTCCCTTGGTGGAAGTCGAGGTGCCACAGGGCATGGACATGACTGACCTCGAACCCTCTGATCTCATGTGTTGAGCGGCGTTTCGCTGCCCGGCGCTGACCTTCGGTCGGGCTTGCCGGTTCACGACGACGCAGCCAACCCTTTTCCCGCATTCGGCGGAGTACGGTCTGGTAACTGGGCAGAACCCCCAACTCAGGCTTGCGGGCAACTTCAGCGGCCAAATTGTCGTAATGCAGCTGTACGGTCCAGCGATGATTCTGCTGATACTGAGTTTCCAAGAGTGCCAAGAGCGGTTCTGATAAGGCGGATCGAACACCTGCATCAGCACGCACCTTGCGGCGTAGTGCCGAAACCGGGTCGGCAGCGTCTTTGGACTGGTAAAACCAGCGCTCAATGGTGGAGAAGCCCAGGCGCATGCTTTTGCCAACCTGCAAGGGATGCTGGTAGACCCGCTCTGCGAGGTCTCTGATGCAACTCTGCAACTCGCCGGCTCCGGGTGGACTCGCCAGAAGAGGTCCTATCACTTGCAGACGAAAACGGGCCCATCGCTCTTTGGTTGAAACATTGTGGTCATTCATTGCGGCTCCTTTCTGCTGCCTTAAGACAGCTTGGCCGCGTTATAGACCCGTTCGCCTTGAATATCAAAAACCGTCTTTTGCGTGAAAATATTTCGGCTGCATGAACCTTCAAAAACCGTGGTCAAGGTGTACCCAGACGCAGCAAACGCAAGCACCGGACCAACACAGTTTCAGGATCGCCTCGGGAGAGTCCCAAGCGTTCGAGAATTTCAAATAGGTTTGATTCCGATGATACGGGTGGCATAAATCGGCCGCTCAGCCGTTGCCATATTTCGCTTGAGGGGAATACTTCGAGGAAATACGCAAGCCAACGTTTGATGGTCAAAAGAGGGACGCCGAACAACTCCTGGATTTTTCTGATACAAAACCCTTCAGAACGCTGTTGGGAAAGGGCTGTGACAACCAGTATGCAGGCACTCCAGTAAACTCGCCGATCCCAGAACAAAACGGATAACGGCAGAGTGCGGCGACGGCAACCTTCGCGGCCGCAACACAGACTCAAACGGATACAATAGTCTTCCGGTAAACCGGACGGGCCGCCGCGAGGCTTACGCGCATACGAAGCAAAATGCAGCGGCCCACTACAAAAGGGCAACGGCCGTTTCTTGTTAATTCGGCAAGGTCAACATCGAAGGCATGAAGGAGAGAAAACAGCTTTTTGTGTCGAAGGATTTCTGATAGCATTGGGGTACCCGCCTGTAGCATGGGTAGGGAGCCCCTGGTTTTCCGCCAAGAAAAGTGAGGGGGCTCCCTCTCTTTTCCTTCGGATATCTTGTCTATTTAAAGTCAAATTACCACTACTTTTTGTGTTCAGGGTCACTCAAGGAATTATTCACCCGAATTGTTTTCAACGTGGCCGTGGCCAACCGTGATGATCACCTCCGCAACCATGGATTTACCTGAATCGTTCTAATAGAGCGCT
>CAIUUR010000371.1 GCA_903902345.1 uncultured Geobacteraceae bacterium
CTACCCACCATAGATAGACAAAAGCAGTGAAGCTGATCAAAAAACTCAGTGTCTTTTAATACCCCATCATGTTAATCCGGTTCACCCGGTCACAGCCGCCGCCGGCGCCGACTCGCTTAGCAAACATAGCGAATAGAATCGCTTTCGTTAGCGAAGGTGCGTAATCCGGTGTACACTGGACGCCTAATCCGGAAATAATTGGACACCCAATCCGGTTTTCACTGGACACGCAATCCGGAAATGACTGGACAGTGAATCCGGTTTTTACTGGACACTTTTTTGGAAGTTCCGGATTTAGTGTCCAGTTGGTTTCGGACTAAATTATTCTCATTTATTTCTGCCTAAATCTCATACCATACCAAGAAAATATTCTTGGAGGTCATGATGAAGAAAGGTAGACAGAAATCAATGCGAACAATCAGAGAAGTATTACGGTTACACTTCGAGCATGCGCTCAGCCAACGTTCCATAGCTCGGGCATGTGCGGTTTCACCCTCCACCGTAGGTGAATACATGGCCCTTGCTACTAAGGCCGGACTTGATGGTTCAATGCTCTCCGTTTTGGATGATACCGCCCTTAAAGGAGTAATGTTTCCAGAGGAGAGACCACCTCGTCCATCCAAACGGCCACTTCCCGATTTTTCCTTGCTTCAAAAGGAGTTGAAGCGCAAAGGGGTAACCCTTCAGCTGCTTTGGGAAGAGTATAGGGCCGTTCATCCCGACGGCTACGGCCGCACCCAGTTCTTTGATCTTTATCGCGCCAACACCAAGACAGCCGACCCTGTGATGCGTTTTACTCACAAGGCTGGAGAGAAACTCTTTGTAGATTTTTCGGGAGACCGCCCCAGCTATGTTGACCGGAGTACCGGAGAAATAATTATCGCTGAACTGTTCGTAGCTGTTCTGGGGGCCAGTGATTTTATCTACGCAGTCGCTGTTCCCAATCAACAGATTCCGAACTGGCTCAAGTGTCATGTAAATGTTTTTGAATATATCAATGGTTGTCCAGTTTGCGTGGTGCCTGACAATCTCAAATCAGGAATCAAGACGGCATGCCGTTACGACCCTGAAACCAATCCGGCGTACGCTTCCTTGGCGGCGCACTACGGGGTGGCAGTGATCCCGGCCCGTTCCGGGAAACCTCGCGATAAAGCCAAAGTTGAAAATGGGGTACTAAACGCCCAACGTCGAATCCTGGCGGTGTTGCGGGACAGAACTTTTTTCTCTCTATACGAACTCAATGCCGGTATTGATGAAGCTCTGGATAAACTTAATGATCGGCCCATGCAGGGTATCGGTCGTTCCCGGCGTGAACTGCTTGCAGAAGTAGATAAACCGGCTCTTCGTCCCTTACCGGAACAGCGCTTTGAGTTACGTGAGTGGCGATATGCAACGGTCAACATCGACTACCATATTGCCGTTCAGGGCAACTTTTACAGCGTGCCGTATTCCTTGATCGGCCGGGAAGTCGGAGTATGGCTCTCAGCAGGCATAGTAGAAATATGTCTTGATGGCGCCCGGATTGCTTCTCATGTCAGGTCATACGGAGTCAGAGTGTTTGTCACCGACCCCGCCCATCGACCTCCGCATCATCAACGCTATTTGGAGTGGACACCGGAGCGAATGCGGCGATGGGGAGAAAGTGTCGGCCCCCGGACAGGAGAGATGGTTGCCGCCATTATTGCCTGCAGTGTTCATTCTGAACAGGCATACCGTCGATGCCTGGGATTGTTGCGACTTGCCAAAACTCACGGCCCAGAGCGGTTGGAGTTGGCCTGTATCCGATCATTACGGCTGGGAGCCATTGATTATCAAAGTGTAAAGAACACCCTGAACAAACACCTGGAAACCACAGAACTCGGTGACGACCTGGAACCACAGTTGCCGCTGGAGCATGTCAACATTCGTGGGGAAGCCTACTACGAAACCTGTGGAGGTGCCTCATGATGCTCACCCAGACAATTGACAAGTTACATAGGCTCAAACTATCGGCAATGGCCAGGGCACTGGAGGAGCAAACCCACCAGACCGTCTATGGTGAACTTGCCTTTGAAGAACGTTTGGGACTGCTCGTAGACAGAGAATTGGCAGAACGCGACAACCGAAAACTGGCTACATTGCTTAAAGGGGCGAAGCTGCGCTTTCCTAACGCATGTCCCGAAGATATTGACTTTCGCACACCACGGGGACTTTCCCGAGAGGCGATACTCTCGCTGTGTCAAAACGGTTGGGTAACCAACCGGCAGAACGTTATCATTACCGGCCCCACGGGGGTCGGTAAAACCTTTGTGGCGTGCGCGTTAGCCGCCAGTGCTTGCCGTGCCGGTCTCAGTGGACATTATCTGCGACTACCACGACTGCTTCAGGAACTGCATCTTGCCAGAGCGGACGGTAGTTACGGAAAAGTCCTGACTCGCCTCGCCAAGTATGCTGTGCTGATAATTGATGACTGGGGATTGGCAAAACTTACTGAACGAGAGCGTCGGGATCTGCTTGAAATCCTGGAGGACCGATACGACCTCAAGTCAACCATTGTCTCCAGTCAGATTCCCATTGATAAATGGCATGATCTTATCGGTGATCCAACCATAGCGGATGCTGTACTTGATCGACTGGTTCACAATGCACATCAAATAACATTCTCGATGAAAGGAGATTCGATGCGAAAACTGTTGTCAAATAAACCCTGAATTGGACACTTGGAACTAACGCTCACGGCAGAAAGAATTGGGGAAAAATACTGTCCAGTAATTTCCGGATTCACTGTCCAGTCAAAACCGGATTCACTGTCCAGAAAAACCGGATTGCGCATACAGTAACACGTCAAGCCATTTTGCGGTGTCCAGTAGTGGCGTTGGCGCTGTGGACATCAACAGCCTGTCAACTGATTTGTTGTCGATCGCGGTCGCCGGCATAAGCCTCATGCAACTATATTTAACAATAAAAATCGAAGTTTTAA
>CAIUUR010000372.1 GCA_903902345.1 uncultured Geobacteraceae bacterium
CTCGTACCAGATCCATCTGGTGCAGGTAGTAAGGACGGACCCGGATTGCCAGGAGACGCTGCACCAGAAGGGTCATGACCGCCGGATCATCGTTCACCCCCTTGAGGAGTACGGTCTGATTCCCCAGGGGGATACCAGCGTCGGCCAGTTTACCGCAGGCGACGGCCGCCTGGGGGGTAATCTCCAGGGGGTGATTGAAATGGGTATTGAGGTAGAGGGGGTGATACCTTTTCAGGAGGTCACAGAGTCCGGGGGTAATCCGTTCCGGCAGGACCACGGGAATCCGGCTCCCGATCCGGATGATCTCCACGTGGGGGATAGCGCGCAAGGAGGAGAGGATCTCTTCCAGTTCGGCATCGGGGAGCATGAGGGGGTCCCCTCCCGAGAGGATGACATCGCGAATCTCCGGATGTGAGGCGATATACTCCAACACCTCGCGGCGGGATTCCCGGGGGTCGGGGACCGGTTGCCCCAGCCGCCGCTTCCGCATACAAAAGCGGCAGAAGACGGCGCAGTCGTTAGAGACGAGCCAGACAACCCGGTCGGGGTACCGGTGGATGAGTCCCGGAACCGGAGAGAGCCGTTCTTCATCCAGGGGGTCGGGGAGTTGGATATCCTCCAGTTCTTGCGGGTCGGGAACGCACTGGCGCCAGATGGGGTCGCCGGGCTCTTGAATGAGGGAAAGGTAGTGCGGGGAGATCCGCACCGGATACCGGTCCGCCACCGCAGCCAGAGGGGCCGGATTGATGCCAAGACGGAAAGCCATTTGATCAAGAGCGGAATTTATAATTTTCAAGTCGCTATACCAGCCAATTCCCGAAGTTTGCCGCGGAAATAACAAAAACTGGGAGAGTTATTAGATTCGACATCCATTAGTGGGGTTATTTTCTCGGACCATTTCGACTTCTCAGCCCCGACCATTTGCCAGCCAAGGCGTGACAGGGTTTGGGACCCTCCAGGGTACACCGCATTAGCCAATAATTCCCATGTTCCACAGATCGAATCATTCACATACAAATTGAGCTGTGCATCCTTGGCTTTGGGATAAGCTTTCTTGATAGCAGTAATATCGCCGAGAAACCATGCCTCTCCCTCTTCGATGGCAATACAGAAACGTGTTTCAGGCTTTGTCCTACAGGTATCAAGGAGATTAACTAACTCACTTCGGAAAGCTTTGAGGCATTTATCGTCAAGATCGCAAACCAGAATAACAGCCGCTGAATAATCTTCCGGATATGATGCAAAGGTTTTTCCATATCCCTGGAGAAGTCTCGGAAGTTGGTCAAGAAGAATTCTTTTACTTGGGTCCGAACTGCCTCTTAAATCCTTGGGTAACCGCCCGATTCCCTTATACGATTTAACCTCAAACGTATGAACTCCACCAATAATTTTAGGGATAAGAATGTCAAGAGCTTTTTTCCCTGATTGATCTTCTACGAGGACCACGAAATGCATTGTTTACCTCGCATCCAGGTAGTCGCTATACCAAAGTCCGCCCAGAGGAAGCCCTTCAGCTACCATATTTGAGACAACTGGATCATCGCTGGCACGCCTTATGGAGGAAAAGCCATCTTTTCCTTTTTCCAGAACCCATACTTCATTTGGTTCAAGCGCATCTACAAAATATGGCTGATGCGTAGTGATAAAAACTTGCGCACCACCTTTCCGACCGGTAGCATGTTCTCGGAACTCTATAGCCAGAGTTTCAAGGAGCTTATGATAAAGACCATTTTCAGGTTCCTCTATACAGATGAACGGCGGTGGCGCCGGGTCTTCAAGTAGAAGCAAATAGGCAAACACCTTCAGAGTTCCATCCGACATCTGCTGAGCGTAAAACGGGTCAGTAAAACCTTTGTCATTAAAACTTAGCAATAGCCTCCCGTCTTGAGTTTTTTCCGTGGCTATTTTATCTATTCCCGGTATTTTTCCCGCAATACGATCCAAGATGGAGCGAAACCTTTTGGGGTGCTCTCGTTCTATGAACTGAACGACATTTCCCAGATTATCACCGTGTATGTTCAGATGTTTTTGCGGACCGGCAAGGGGCATACTTCGGGCCGCATCCGGCGTAAAATAGCTAAGGTACCACCCTTCAATAAATTTACGGAATGCGGAAACCCGAGGATGCTGTTTGAGAGAACCAAGAGTTGCAATTCCCAGTTTACGCTTGTCATCAAGCTCGACAACTTCAGTCTCTCGACTTTCTTCAGCGTCTTCACCTTTAAGAAGCGTCTCAATAAGACTCAGCAAATCAAAATCATCTTTACCCTCGTCAATCTGTTTTCCTTCTCGTTCTCCCTTCCAGACAACACCTTTTCCCTCATTTAAAATAAGAAAAGAAAACGGGCGGCCTTTTTCCTGTCCTTTACGCCTTTGCCGTAAACGTTCCTTTTGCACATAGGGACGACCAGTGGAATCCACGTCAATCGTCAACTCATAGGTTATCGGCCGAGCATTACCATCTTCTTTGTAATATATTTCGAACTCAATGGAGCCTTCTTCACCTTGAGACCGAATTTTTTGCAGGCCACCTCTTCCGCGTGAATCACAAGCCTCTTCTACTCCTGTTTTCAAGCAATCGGCGAGGAAGCCGAACGCATCAAATAAGGTGCTCTTACCGACACCGTTTTTACCAATGACGGCGGTCATGGGTGTCAAGGGTTCGGACTTCTGCATATTCCAAAGCTTGCCCAAAGTAATATCCTTGAGAGACCGATAATTCTTGATACGCAGCCCTTCGATCTTTGCCATAATGCCTCCCTCCGGTTCGCACTATTACGTCTGCGTCCCCAACTCCACCATCAATCCCGAAACCCATCCTTCATACTTACCATTGAGTTACTCATAGTGCCAAATCAAAGGGAATGTCACTGACACCTGCTCCCGTTTCATCTTCCCGGCATACTCCAACCGGTATTCCTTCCCAATCGCCACACTCTGCGAACCACCAGGAAACAGCTTCCCGCGCCAGTGCTGCGGTATCGTTTCGCCGGCTTGCAGGAGGCGGATAAGTTCGGTTCGGTCTTGTTCGGTCAGTTCAGGCATGAGACATCCTTCGTCATTGAATTCATCCTTCCAAGACAAGTTCTCTAGTTCTGCCTGTCATCCTCTTCTTTTACTTGTCAAAGGCTGTCGGGTTACGCGATAAGCCACTAACCCGACCTACCGCTTTTCAAACTCCAAATCAACCCGCAATTCAACTCGTTCACCCGTTATTGTAGGGGCGATCCCTTGCGGTCGCCCGTTTTGCACCTGTCCTGTTTTGAGATAATCTGATCGTCATCGCCACCAACAGGCGGGCGCCCGCAAGGGGCGCCCCTACAAAATTGCGAATCACCTTACTATCCCGCATAACCGACAGCCAACTCCCAATCGGCAAACAGTTCTTCCTTGTGTATCTCTATCCAGGCTTGAACCAGTTAACATGAATATGAGGCAGGTTATGACGGTCATTATCCTCGAAGAAAATTGACACCATAATCCCATAAAACATACTAATAGTCGGCACAATTACCTCTCTAATACGCTGCAGGTAAGCCTATCCTCTTGGATCAGCAGAGAGACACTTGTCCCGAGGACAACGGGGAATGTTCACAATGAACTCTCTCCAAGATAAAAAGCCGTCGACAGCAAGATGCTGACCAGGACGGCTCTTTTATACCCTCAATTATAAAACGCCTCGTCCGGCGTCTCACCTTTTAGTGATACATCCGGGCAAATCCGCAAATTCGACGAGGTAGCTGTTATCTTCAGGATCGTGGGTAATTCTTGTTACGCAGCGTCACTCATATGCCTGTGCGACTCCCAAAGGAGCACAGCTGCCGGAATACCCAATCCCTCGTTGATCCTGCGCATCATGGTGAGACTGAGGGGACGCTGTCGGGATAGAACTTCCGATACCTTGCTTCGGCTGCCGAAATAGGGAACCATGTCTTTCGGCTTGAGCCCCATCTGTTCCATCCGGAACTTGATCGCCTCTATTGGATCGGGTAGGCCGATGGGGTGGACTTTCTTTTCATAAAGCTCTACGAGCGTCACAAGCAGTTCGAGTTCATCCCCTTCTTCCGTGCCCGATTCAGAATCCATGATCGTGTCAATACGTGCAAGAGCCGTCTCATAGTCAGCTTCGTTCTTAATTACTTTAACAACCATCACACCACCTCGACATCAGTCACATCGTACTCTTTGTGAGTGCCGATAAACCGTATAAGAACCAAACCGTTAAGGTAACTGACCTTCACCACCAGCCGATACTTGTTGCCACAAATATTGAATACGACCCGACTGTCCCTGAGGATGCTGGCGCTCCGGTACTTCTCCTTGATATCGGCCGGATTCCGCCATATCGAGACTTCTGTTTCAGAGAACCAAGCTTTAAGGGCGTCTTCAGCATCAGGATACCTCTCCCAGAATTCACGCAGGGTCCTCTTGGCGACTACTCTCATTATGTTCTACACCATTTCAATTATGACTTCAATACTAATTTCCCAAATAGGGAAATTCATCATTATCACCAAATTCTGTAGCTTTGTGGGACGGATTGCGCAAAACAGGCGGTGACTTCAGCCCCGCCTGTTTTGCATAGTATCATCAGATCTGCAACGCCCCGATGAGTTCCCTCACGTCACTGATTCCTTCACCGGCCAGATACTCCTCCATCTCCTGGACGATCCTCCCGGCGGCGCCGGGATCCAGGAAACTGGCAGTTCCCACCTGAACGGCGGTGGCCCCGGCCAGGAGAAACTCCAGGGCGTCGGTGGCGGTCATGATCCCGCCGATGCCGATGATCGGGACATCCACGACCCTGGCAACCTGCCAGACCATCCGCAACGCTATGGGTTTGATGGCCGGACCGGAAAGCCCGCCGGTGATGTTGGCCAGTACCGGTCGCCGGGTTTTCAGGTCGATGGCCATGGCGGTGATCGTGTTGATAAGGGAGAGAGCATCGGCGCCGGCCGCCACGCAGGCCTGGGCCATGACCACGATATCGGTGACGTTGGGGGAGAGCTTGACGATCACCGTCTTGGCGGTCCGCGCCCGCACCGCCGCCACCACCGCCGCGGCCGCCGCCGGATCGGTGCCGAAGACGATCCCCCCCTGCTTCACATTGGGACAGGAGATGTTCACCTCCATCCCCGCCACCTCGGGAATGGTGTCCAGCCTTCCCGCCAGTTCGGCATACTCCTCCACCGTGGTCCCGAAGAAGTTGGCGACCACCTTCGTATCCAGGGTCCGGTAAAAGGGGACTTTTTTCTCCAGAAACTCATCAATCCCCACGTTCTGCAAACCGATGGCGTTAAGCATCCCGCCGCAGGTTTCTACGATGCGAGGGGTCGGGTTCCCCGCCCGGGGTTTCAGCGACAGCCCCTTGGTGATGATCCCTCCCAGAACATTCAGATCCAGGTAATCGGCGAACTCCGGGCCGTAGCCGAAGGTGCCGGAAGCGGTCATGACCGGATTTTTCAACTGGATGCCGCCGATATTCACGGTAAGATTCGGTTTCATGAGTGCCCCCCCTCCCCTTTCTCCCAGAGAAGGTCGCACTGGTCAAAGACCGGTCCCTCCTTGCAAACACACCGATAATCGGGATGATCGTCCCGGTGCTCCTTCCCCTTGACCACACACCCCAGACAGGCCCCCATGCCGCAGGCCATGTAGGCCTCCAGCGAGACCTGGCAGGGAACGTTGTGGCGACGGGCGATCTCCGCCGTGGCCTGAAGCATGGGCATGGGGCCGCAGGCAAAGATGGTGGCATCCCTGGCCGTGATGAGGTGTTTTTCCAGAACCTGGGTAACAAAACCCCGATCCCCCAGGGAGCCGTCGTCGGTGGCCACGTAGGTTTCCACCCCCAACCGCTCGAACTCGGTGATGCAGAGAATATCCTCCCGGGTCCGCCCCCCGGCGAAGAGCCGGACCCGGGAAGAGTTCACCAACTCCCTTGCCAGAAAATAGAGTGGGGCCAAGCCGATGCCTCCCCCCACGAGGATCTTTTCCCCAGCCGGATCGCCGGGTGTGAATCCTCGCCCCAACGGCCCCAGAATGTCCAGCGTGTCGCCGTCATGCATGGCGGCCAGCATGGCAGTCCCCTTTCCCACCACCTTATAGAGGATTTCCAGGAACGTCTGGGATCCGCAGTCGGTATACTGAGTGACGAAAGAGCCCGTGTCGAAGATACCGAAGGGACGCCGCAGGAGCGGGTCAGCACCTTCGGTAACCTTGATCATGAGAAACTGCCCCGGCCGTGATCCGGCAAAGGGGGGAGGTGCGGTCATCCGCATCCTCCAGTAACCGGGAGAGAGCTCCTGATTAAAGATAACAAGCGACTTAAACTGCATGCTCCACTCCATTGATAATAAAGTCCATGAGGAGCGCGTCCTCACCGTTTTCATAATATCGCTTACGACAACCGGCTTCCCTGAAACCGAGGGAACGGTAAAGAGAGATTGCGGCCTGATTTGAGACGCGAACCTCCAGAAAGACCCGCATCACTCCCTGCTCCCGGAAAAATTCCAGCGTAGACGCCACCAGAAGCCGCCCGATCCCCTTTCCCCGAAAATCTCCGGAGACGGCCACGTCCAGGATCTCCCCTTCATCAAGGATAAGGGAAGGGCAAAGATAACCGGCAACCCCCCCCCGGTCAGCCTCCGCCACCAGGGGAAATCCATGGGGAGAACAGAGCTCTTCACGAAAATGCTCCAACGTCCAAGGATGAGGAAACGACTGATTCTCGATGGCGACAACCTGTTCCAGATCCCTCTCCGTCATGGGTCGCAGAATATAAGGGACTGGTGACGAAGGAGTTGGAACCTTGAACCCAGAACCTTGGGCCTCGAACCTTGAACCTTGAACCTTGAACCCAGATGTTGTCACTGCGGGATGAGCGCCTCGCGGTCCGTCAGCCCTTCCAGGGCCGCGACGATGAGCCGTGCCGCCTGCTCCAGATCGGAGAGAGCAACAACCTCCACCGGGGAGTGCATATAGCGTAACGGCAGGGTGACCAGGGCCGTGGCCACTCCGGAGCGGGAGACCTGCATGGCGTTGGCGTCGGTGCCGGTGGCCCGGGGAATACTGATGAGCTGGATCGGAATTTCCTCCATCCCCGCGGTTGTGGTAAGGAGGTTAAAGAGAAAAGGGTTGATGTTGAGCCCCCGGGGGATCACCGGCCCCTTCCCCAGGGAAATCTCGCCGTTCAATTTCTTGTCCACATCCGGCTGATCGGAGCTGAAGTAGACTTCCACGCAGATCCCCACGTCCGGGTCAACGGAGTAGGAACTGGTCTTCCCCCCCCGGAGTCCCACCTCCTCCTGCACCGAAGAGACCCCGTACAGATCCACGTCGGGCTTACGTCCCGACTCGGCTACCAACCGCATGACTTCGGCCACGACGAAACAGCCGGCCTTGTCGTCCAATCCCCGGGAAGCCACCCGGTCACCCTGAAGAGGTGTCAACTCGGCGGCGAAGGTGATGGGATCCCCCAGACGAACCAGTTCCTCGGCCTCTTTCTTGCTGGTGACGCCGATGTCGATATACTGGTTATCCAATTTGATGACACTGTCCCGATCCTTTGCCTCCAGGAGATGAATCGGCTTGCGGCCGATGACTCCGGTGACCGCTTGCCCGGCAGTGTGAATGATCACCCGCTGGCCGATGGTAATGTGGGGGTCGACCCCTCCCACTGCCCCGAACCAGATAAAACCGTTATCATCGATATACTTGATCTGAAAACCGATTTCGTCGCAATGCCCCACGAGCATGACCTTCAGCCGGTTTTCACCCTGACCGGGAATGAAGCTGATGACATTACCCAGGATATCGGTACTGATCTGTGCAAACTGTCCCACATACTCTCGAAAGACACGCTGGGCAGGCTGCTCATGTCCGGAGGGACTGGGAGCGGCTACAAGTTTTTTCAAGAATTCAAAGGATTCTGCGCGCATAGAACCTCAGGTAAAGGTAAAGGTAAAGGTAAAGGTAAAG
>CAIUUR010000373.1 GCA_903902345.1 uncultured Geobacteraceae bacterium
GCAGCGGAGAGTCACCCGCACCGTCTGCCTGCGGAAATGGTACCGGCATTCTGCGAGGCGACGGGATGTGATGCGGTGGCGATGGTTATCAATGACTCGCTGGGCAAACATGTGCTCCCTGGCGTTGATGCCCTGCGCTCGGAGATTCAGAAACTGGACGAAGAGACGAAGCGACTGGCGAAGGAGAAGGCTAAACGAGTGCTCTTTCTGAAAGAGCTGGTAGGGCAAGAGTCATGATTTCCGCTACCGTTACCGAAATTGCTACAGCTTTAATTGTTACAAAACAAGCAATTCATAAGCGAATTGATTCCGGTGACTGGAAAACGGTTAACGACAAAGGCGTGGCGCATTACGACATTACCAAGATCGGCCTGACAGTTTCCGAGCAAAAAAAGGTCAAGAAGCATCTGCAACAGTTAGGACTTGAACTGGTCATTGAAGTATTACCCGAAAAGGTCTGTCCGCTCCCCAACTCACCCCCAGCAGTCGTGCCGGCGGCGCCATTGACTACCGTGGCCGACCTGGAACAATGGCAACGAGAGACCATGGACGCCCGGCTGTTTCTGATGCGAGTGATCGACTGCCATCCCGGCGGACCGACCTCGGCCATGAACCAACTGGAAGAGCAGGCCCACTCCGGCACGCTCCCGGTGGAACTCCAGGCGCTGATACCACTGGCCAACGGCAAGCAAGGGGCAGAGAGGACCATTTCCGCCAAGACGTTGACCCGGTGGCGCGGCTTGTGGCTGAAGGATGGCAAGAACCCCCTGGCCCTGGCCCCTAAGAAAAGGGAGACCGCCCTACCCGTCTGGGCTCCGGCACTGGAAGCCTTCTGGCGGCAAGGATCGAATCCTGCCCTGCCCGCGATACTGGAAGAGATGGCGGAACAGGCCGCCGGACGGATCAAGATCCCGTCGTATGGTCAGGCTCGGCGCTATCTCCAGAGCCTGGGCGAAGTCGAGCGGGAGAAAGGTCGAAAAACAGGGATATCCCTGGAAAATCTGAAGCCACACCGCCGCAGAGATACCAGCACGATGTATCCCGGCGATGCTTATACCGCGGATGGCCACTGTTTTGATGCCGAATGGGCGCACCCCTTCACCGGCAAGCCGTTTCGTCCGGAGATTACCCCGGTGTTGGATATCGTTTCCCGGAAATGCGTGGGGTGGTCCATCGATATGGCTGAATCTGGTCTGGCCGTCCTGGATGCGCTCCGGATCGCCTGTGAGCTCTACGGCCCGCCGGTCTACTTCTATACCGATAACGGCAAGGGCTACAAAAATCAGATGCTGACCGCCGAGGGGACCGGGATCTTGAGCCGTCTGGGGATCGTCCCTAAATATTCCCGACCGCGTAATCCCAAGGCCCACGGAATCAGCGAGCGCGGTCACCGGACGATTTTGGTGAAGGCGGCCAAACAGCTCTGCTCCTACATCGGCGCGGCCATGGACCCCGATGTGAAACAACTGGTGTTCAAGGCGACGCGAAGGGCGATTAAACTGGCGGCTACCGAACCGGGCAAGATCGACGGCAAGCTGGTGATCCCCCTGATTGAGTTCGATCTGGGAGTCAAGCACGTGGATGGCGCCATGTACAAGTATAACGACACTCCGCACTCAGGATTACCGGCGTATCGTGACCCGGATACCCGCGTGTGGGTTCATCTGACCCCTAATCAGGCATGGGATCTGGGTATCGAAAAGATGAAACGGGAGTTGCCGCAAGATGAGTGGCTGGCGCCTGCCACCGAACTGCCGGATCTGTATCATCCGATGATTGAGCGGACCTGTCGCAACGGGGAGATCAAGTTCGGGAGGAAGCACAACGGTTTGCAAAAACGGTATTTCAACGCCGCGCTGAAGGAGTACCACGGCAAAGCGGTGTACGTGGCCTATTCTCCGGCAGATCCCGACAAGGTCTGGGTGCGGGATAAAGGGACCATGAAACTGCTCGCTATCGCCAAGTTGGAAGGCAATCTTGACCCGTACTTTGTGCAGTCGCAGTTGGAAGAAGATCGGCAGGAGCGAGGCAAGAATCAGTTGAAGCGGATCGACTTGAAACGGGCCGATATCGAAGCGGAGATGCGCGGACCGGAGGCGGTGGTAATTGAGCATGCGCCACAACTACAGGAGGTACGACGGCAGTTGCAGTTGGTGGTGGCGGGGCAATTGCCAGTGTCAGCTCCGAAGCCGCC
>CAIUUR010000374.1 GCA_903902345.1 uncultured Geobacteraceae bacterium
GCAACCATGACCTGACCCACCGGCTCCAGAAGAATCCGAAACATACCGTAAAAGCACAGTATGCGTAGGGAGGTGAGCGCAGGTAACCACTTGTTCGTGCCATGACCCAAAACCTGCACCAGAAAGTCTCTCGATACCACCATGAGGGTCATGACAAGCATCACCCCACCAAAACTCACATAGGCAAGAACAGTAAGATAAGATTCCTTGAGCCTTCCCCGGTCATCCTGCATTCGGGAAAAGGTGGGAAAGAGGACGCTCAGAATTGTCGAACTTATCAACGTACAGGTCATGGATGCCCAGTTGAAGGCCAGAGTATAATAGCCCAAACAGCTGGAGCCTTTGACTGACCCGATGAGAAAATTATCGGCGTTATAGATCAGAAAAACAATCAATCCGTTAATGAATATATTGCTTCCAAAGCGGATAAAACCGCAGGCAGCCTCCTTGCTCCAGGCGAAATGATATGCCACGGGGCGACTGTAGTTAATCAGGAGGGCGGTGACGACGGACAGCACCAAGGATGCAGCCACCAGACTCCAGTAGTTGAACCCCATCAATGCCAGGACAATCGCCGTCACTGAATTACAGATCGCGGCAATGAGGTTAACCAGGGCGATCTTTTTGTATTCGAGAGCGCGGGTGAGCAGGACGTTGGGCAGAAACCAGAAGGTGTTCAGGACAAAACTGAAGGCCAACACCCGAATGACGTTGACAATAGCGGGGTTGTCAAAAAAACGGACTGCCAACGGCGCAGCAAGAGACGCCAGAACGAATATCACCAATCCGATGACAAATTTGAGGGTAAACGCTGTGGAAAGCTCCCGCTCGGTCAGCTCCTTTTTCTGAATAGCGGCGCTGCCGATCCCCAGATCGCTGAACTGGGTCAGAAACGTGATAAAAATAAGCGCAAAGCCGACGATACCGTAATCACTGGGCGCCAGAGTCCGGGTAAGGATGATATTGGCTGCCGCCATAACCACCAGCTGGATCACCTTGGCGACGGAATTATACCCGATATTACGTATTGTTACCCTTTTAAGTGAATCAGACATGCACCGGGGTTACTCTCTCATAGTGAATATATGTAGCGGAACGTAGTACAACGTAACGAGTGCAACGATGCACCAAGCGCCAGAATCAGACCCTTGAGGTTACATCCCCCAGAGTTGAATCTCTCTGCCGTTGACGGTTTCGACCCGCTCCCAGATCCGCTCGTCCCACTCTTTTTCCCCGCTTCGATCAAAGATGATCAAATGAGCTTCGTCGGCGCCACAAGTGGCGGCGTAACCCGCCGTCTGAGGTAATCCTTCACGAAGGGTGACCTCCAGACCTTTGCGCTGGATCTTCAGTTCCAGAACCACCCGCTGCAAGGGGCCGAGGAAGGCGAGCTTCTCATCCAGCGGCCACTCCAGATACAGATCCATCCGCTTCATGCCCAGACCGTACTCTCGGGTTATCCGCCCGCCGCCGTTGACGATCCGTTGCAAAAACGCCTGCAACAACAGCTGCGGCCCGGCTTCTCGGTATTGGAACTGCTGCAGCCAGGCGTCGGCGTTCTCCCTGAAGAATTGCTGAAATGAACGTAACAGCTTCGGGAGATCGAGCCGCTTGTCTTCCCGCACGTACCAGACAGTCTCTTCGGAGATGGTAAGTTGTTGCGTCGTCCAGATCAGTTCCCGCGGGATAATCTCCCGGTAGATCGCGTTACTTATCCGGAGCGGACGTTCCAACGTCAGGAGCCCCAGATCTTGCACGTACTGCAAATCATCGGTGAAAACCGTACTGATGTCGGTTTCACCCGCAACAATGCGCGCCATGACCCGGTGAACCCGCTCTTCCTTGAGTTTGTCGGTGAGTTGATCCAGATGGGTCGCTCGACTCCGGATCAGATTCTCTCGAGCCTGTTGGTAGAGCTCCAGGGTGAGAGGAAGGCCTCTATCTTTCCCCTCGGGCGGTTCGAAACAGAGGATCTGACCAAGGGCGTTCACCAGCCACGGCTGACCGGCGGTATCGTCCCAGAGTCTGTCGTAAATCGCTTCCGCAAACTGCTGACCGGTTTCCGCGGTGTGCTGGGCATACAGATTCCGTATGTCATCGCGACTGAAGTTACCGAGTAACAGGGAGGCCGCCTTGATGTTAAAGGCGCTCCCGCCGGTGATGATCTCTCCCCCTCCCCCATGAATCCGGTAGTCACGCACATCGCGGACGCCGCAGAGAATGACCGAGACGGGGAAATGTTCCGGACGATCGGCATAACCGGCTCGGATCTGACGGAGTACGGAGATGATGGTGTCGCCTACCAACGCGTCGATCTCATCCAGCATCAGGACCGTGGGGTGACCCGAATCGGCTTGGGTCCACTCACGCAGTACCTGTTGCAGCACTCCGTTTGCCCCGTACTCGTCAACCAGTTTTCCCACGCGCCCCAGAAGAGATTTATCCCCCACCGAAATATCAAGACTGGCGGCAATGGTTGCTATTATGGACCGCATTCCGGATTCAACATTGTTGCGCGCGGTCTGCGCCCCCTCCACATTGGCGTACACCGCTCGATAACGCCCTTGAGCATTAAGGTAGCGCATGAGCGCCAGCAGGCAAGTCGTCTTGCCGGTCTGACGGGGAGCGTGCAGGACAAAGTAACGTTTCTCTCCGATGAGTTTGAGGATCTCTTCCAGGTTGATCCGCTGCAGGGGGTCAAGACAATAATGATCGGCGGCGACTGTCGGCCCGGCGATGTTGAATTGTCGCACGGTCACATCCCCCACAGACAAATGTCTCTGCCGTTGACGGTTTCGACCCGCTCCCAGATCCGCTCGTCCCACTCTTTTTCCCCGCTTCGATCAAAGATGATCAAATGAGCTTCGTCGGCGCC
>CAIUUR010000375.1 GCA_903902345.1 uncultured Geobacteraceae bacterium
ACACCACCCCCGTTTCACCCTTCAACCAGGGTGATCAGGCCGTTCTTCAGGGCAAGGCTCATGATGACCGGCTCGACACCTCTTTTCAGACATCCCCCCACGTCATAACCACGGTTGACAAGAAAGAGGAATTTGCGGAGATCTTCCCTCCCCACGCTGCGTGAGAGGAGGATAAACTGGGGGATATCCTCCGGGTTTGCGAGATGTCCGCTCCCCTCTGTTGTCAGCAGCAGGCGCTGTTCTCCCCATAGCTCGGTGGGGTGTGTGCCGAAGAGCTTGGTGAAGTCCCAGATGAAGGGGTTTTCCCCCCCTGCCGTCGGGAGATGACTTCCGTCGGTGGTATCCTGACCGCGAAGAAGCGAACCAATCCTACCCGATGTTCGCTTCAGGCTGTAATCGGTAACCGACTCCCGGGCGGCGGAACTCATCCGTTCCCACAGGGAGCGATCGCGGGCCAACTGTTCGATGCGACGGACCGCCTCCGCGGGGTCGAAGGATACCCCGGCGGACCACCACCCGTGGTAGGTCCCTTCGCTTACCACCCCCTGTGCTGCGAAGAGCTGTTGAGGAATGCGCCCCGCCACGGTTTTCAGCCGGAAGCCGACCTCCTCCCCCACAAGATCCCGATAACCGTCAAAGTCCGTTACCACGGGGACACAGCCGTACCCCATCGCCTCGATGACGGTGAGGCCGAAGGTCTCCTGGTAATTGTCGGAGGGAGAAAAAAGGAGATGACTACCCTGGTAGAGGGACTGTTTTTCTTCCTCACTCACCGAGAGTTTCAGGGTTACCCCCAGCGGTTCCAGTTCCCGGCGCAGGAGCATCAGGTATGCCTCGTTATCGGCGGAGCCCGCGATGACGAACCTGATATCCAACTCTGCCGACAACTTGGGGATGATGCTCTTTAACGTCAGGAGATCCGCTTTTGTCTGCCAGTCAAGTCGGCCGATAAACAACACCTGGAAGGGGGCGCTACCCTTGACGATGTTTTTCGGGGGGGTGTCCCACTGGACCGGGAGTGGAAAGCGGATCAGGGGCGGTGGGGGAGGGGGAGTGCGCAGGGTTGACTGGACCTGCTCAAAGAGACGTTCCAGGACCTCCTCCGCGCAGAGCGAGGTGCAGAGGATGCCGTCTGCGCCGGACGGGCGGGAACAGAGAATCTGGTAGATGGCGGCGGTGAAGCGCTGGTAGCTGAGGCTGTGGGTAAAGCCGTATACGGCGGTATTCAGGCCATGGGCGTTACGGTAGTGGATCCAATCGGCAAAGTTGGTAATGAAGTCGGAGCAGAAAACCGCATGAATACGGTTGCCGGCAAAGGCGACGTCCACCTCGGCCAGGGAGGGTAGGTGGATGAACTTGTTTCGGGCTCCGTCGGGGAGTTCCAGGGAAGAAAAGGAGGCGGGAGGGGCGGTGGTATAGACTGCCTCTATCTCCTCGCAGGTAACGATGGCGGTGAGGAGACGGCGGTTCGCCATCGCCCGGCCAAAGAGGCCGGTTTCATCCGCGGAGAAGGTGTCAGCCAGGAAAACCGAGTACATGGTCCACCTCTAAGGGCGTCCCGGGAAACCGGGCGCCCTATTCAGTATCTCCCGGAAACGGGTTGCCGTTGCCGTTGCAGAGAACCGCTCGGCATTCCGGAATGCATTATTGGAAAGCTCTTCATAACGTTCTTCGATCTCGGCAAGACCCTTCAGCCACGCCTGAGGGTCGGTTATCTCCTCCACCAACAGACCACCATCGCCCAGTGCTTCGGGAATCCCCCCCACCTTGCTTGCCAGAACCGGAATGCCGTTGACCTGAGCCTCCGTAATGACCCTCCCGAAGGACTCCTCCCATTGGGAGGGAACCACCAGTATCCTCGTGCAGCCATAGACCGCGCGCATATCAAGCTGTTTTTCCATGTAGGTGACATTGGGGAGTCGGGTTCGAATGAGCTCCAGGATGGCGGGGGGGGTCCCCCATCCTTCAACCACCAGGAATTTCCGGAAAGGGAGGGCCGCCGCCACTTTCAGGAAAGGAGCCACTCCCTTCACCGCCACCGGATTAATCATGGTTATGTACTCATCGGTCCGTTGCCTGACCCGGTAGCGGTGCAGGTCGACGGCCGGGTGGAGCACCTCGGCGTGAACACCGTATTCCGCACGGAGGCGATGGCCGAAGAATGCCGAGCTGGTGAGGATCATGGGGAGCTCTTCCGGTCGTTGGAAACCGCGCAGCTCCAGGCCGTTATGAGCATAGAAGAGGGGGTAGACCCCACGGGCCCGGGCGATTGTCAGCAATTCCGGTGATCGCTCCGCCTGAAAAAGGAGCAGATCAAATTCACCTTCGGCAAGACGGCGATCCACCTCGCCAAGAAAAGAATCCGGAGAGATCAACGACGTGGGAAACCCCAGATCATAGCCGAAGCGGACCTGGTGCGGGTACTCCAGGGTACAACCGTCGAAGGTGGTGATCCGGCGCAGTTCCTGATCCACCGAAAGGTTGCCGCCAAGGGCGCAGAGAGCGTCATTGAGGCGAGGGAGCTCCTCAAAGGATGCTTGTCCCAATGCCTGGACGGAACAGCCCGAACGAACGAGTCCGGAGAGGAGGTCGTGGGCTGCGGTTTCTCCCCCCCCCTCGCCGATGGGAAAGAGCGGTTTGCCTGAGGCAAAGAGGATGCTCAATGACTTCAACGGTTCTTACCTCCAAAAATGTTTGCACGAGAGCTTCCTGTGGACGTTTACGTATCAACCAAATTTGCCGGTTGATGTCAAGTGAATACTTTGGTCCCCCATTTCCCGCTGCACTCGGATGAATTCACTGCATTCCGGGAAGAGATGAGGCCGGAGTTTGGGATCAAAAAAACGGGGAGAACCGATTTTTAAGGGGATTTACAGCGATAT
>CAIUUR010000376.1 GCA_903902345.1 uncultured Geobacteraceae bacterium
GGGGTGGGGATGGGGAAAAAAGCAGAGCCTGAGCCCCCATCCCCCTCCTGACCTCCCCCTTGAAGGGGGAGGAACGAAAAAAGCCGGAGATTAGTACCAAACAGGTGAGGATATCGTAGAGCCGGCTGACATTCACTGCGGGAACCATGGGGTCCCGGGATAATTCCCGCAACAGGGCGTCATTCAGGCTGGACTGAACCTCCTTGTTGGGGTAGCGCAGGTTCAATTCCAACCGGCCGGGAAGGAAACGGGCCGAGGCGATGGTGAGATAGCCTGCCTGAAACAGCAGCGCCTCCACGGGGATGTTCCCCACGTCGAAGGTGGAAGGGGTTGTAAACGGCTTCGCCGGTCCAGTTGTAACCGTTGTACCACCGTCTGAGCTCGTCTCGATCGAGTCCCTTGGTCGAGTTTTCGGGAGAGGACTCAGGGTCTGACAGAGGTCATAGATCTCGATCAAGGGTACGTCTCTTTCGGTGCTGACGGTGAAACGAGAAGAAAATTATGTCATGAGTGGGTGATGTCGTCGGCGCCGGAAGGTGATTGGCAAAAAATCATGAGGCGGCGCAGCGAGGACATTTAACTGGCGACGAGAAGCTCCAGCAAATCGTTGCGGAACGAATAGGTATCCGTTTAGATTTTCGCAAACCCGGCAGACCCAAGAAAACTCAAATATTCATTGGTGAAAAATAAATCTGTCCCGGTTTTCGCTTGGTGAAAAATAAATCTGTCCCGGTTTTCGCTTCTTGTCATTACCCCAATGCTTCGATTTCGAACCCCACGATATTCCGACTTTCCCGGCTGAACTCCACGCCGATGAAACTGATGGGCTCACCGTATCGCCGGTATTTCTCGGCATATCCCTTGCTCTTCAGCTGCTCCAAAGCCTTTCCTTCCGGAACCATCTCCACCACCTTGAATTCAAACAGGTAGATACGGCGGTTGTAGCGCACCGTCATGTCGATCCGCCCCTTGTTGGTGGCATCCTCCAAAATTATCTCCAATCCCAGCGCGGCAAAGTAGCTGTAAAAGATACTGGCGTAGTATCCTTCGTAGCCTGCCAACTGATTTTTCCGGTACCAGTCGTGAGGGATGGAGGCGAAGAAGGAGTGGAAGAGCTCTCGCAGGGCAAAAAGATCGTCGGCCTTCAGAATATCCAGCAACCGGAGCCGAACCTCAAAAGAGCCCATTTCTTCACCTAGATAGCCTCCCAGCAGTGCGCTGTTCAAACTGGTCTCAACTTCATGATTGGGATAGCAAAGCGTATAAACCCACTGCCCCCGGATCGGCTCATCAATTTGTTTGATGGTCAGATAACCGGTTTGGAATAACAGGGCTTCAGGCGCGATGTGACCCACATCAAAAGTGGAAAGCAGGGTCATGCTGCCGCGCAAACCGGCCAGATCGGGGGTAAAGAACCCTTTTTCCGTCAGGTAGTTGACGAGAAAGGTCGGCGTTCCGGTCTCGAACCACCAAGGGCGGAACTCGCGGTTACGGAACAGCAGCAACAGGTCAAAGGGGTTATAAACGGCTTCGCCTGTCCAGTTGTAACCGTTGTACCATTGCCTGATATCGTCGCGATCCAGTCCCTCCAACTCAGGGAGAAAAATCGCATCCACATCGCGGTCCGTATAGCCGCAGATGGCGCTGAATCGTTTATCAAGGGTGATGTCTTCCAGGTTATTGAGCCCGGAGAAAAGGCTCACCTTGGAGAACTTGCTGACTCCGGTGAGAAAGGCGAATTTGACATGGGCATCTGCGCCCTTAAGGAGTAAATATCCCGAAGCTTTTCACGCATCTCGGTAGCCGTGTCCGATGATTCGATATTATCCAGGATCGGCTTGTCGTATTCGTCAACCAAGATGACTACCCTCCGGCCGAACTTTTGGTGAGTCTTTCGTATCAGTTCCAGAAAACAGCCGGCGTTGCTGGCGGCGTCACAACTGACACCCAACCGCTGCTGATGATGACGGAGCAACTCGGTGATTCTTTCCTTCAGCTCGCCGCCGCTTTTCAGTACACCCTCGCCGAAACTGATCCTGATAACCGGGTAAGTCACCGACCAGTCCCAGTGATCACCTGCCTCCAGGCCCTGAAAGAGACGCCGGTTTCCCTCAAACAGTTCCTTCAGGGTGTCCAGAAACAGACTCTTGCCGAAACGACGAGGCCGGGAGAGGAAATAATAGCTTCCCTGATCGATGAGGGAGAGGGCAAAACCGGTCTTGTCCACATAGTAATAGTTGTCTTCACGGATTTTGGAAAAGGTCTGAATACCGATGGGGAGCTTTTTGCGCATGAGGTGCCTCTTGAATGATTCTTGTCCGCCGGGATATCAAAAAGCAGAGTCAGTACACAGATCCTATTTGTCATATTACGCCGGACGTTGGATGAGATGCAACAAAGATCATGTTTTGCCTGCCCTCCCATTTTATCGGCTTGTCATCCTGAGCAACGCGAGGGATCTTCTTATCAGGCCAAAGCAGATTCTTCACTACGTTCAGAATAACAACAACGGTCGCCCTTGCACCACCAGCCTGCGCAGTCCTTGACAGAGCCGCGCCATTGGGCTTAAAGTACGGACGGACGCGGTGTCGTCACCGGTGCGCCGGATAAACGATCACGCAGAGGAGATATCATGAAACAGGCAGTCATCATCGGCGGAGGAATCTCGGGGCTCGCCACGGCCTGGCTGCTCAAATGCCGGGCAGAGCGGGAAGGGATCGAACTGGCCTTGACCGTGGTGGAAAAAGAGCCGCAGTTCGGCGGCAAGATCAAGAGCATCAAGGCCGACGGCTATCTCTGCGAATGGGGCCCCAACGGCTTTCTGGACAGCAAACCCCAGACCCTGGATCTCTGCGGTGAGCTGGGGGCCGCAGGCGAACTTCTCCGGAGCAACGATAACGCCCGGAAACGGTTCATCTACTCCGGCGGCATCCTCAACAAACTGCCCGAAAACGGGCCGACATTTCTCAAGAGTCAATTAATCTCCTGGCCGGGAAAGATCCGTCTGGCCATGGAGCCGTTCATCCCGAAATATTCCAGCGATGCGGACGAGACGCTGGCGGCCTTCGGGCGACGCCGGCTGGGGGATGAGGCTCTACGTAAACTTATCGCCCCCATGGTCTCCGGCATCTTCGCCGGCGACCCGGAGACCATGTCGCTGGTTTCCTGCTTCCCCCGCATCGCCGAACTGGAACGGGAGTACGGCGGCCTCATCAAGGCGATGATCGCCCTGGGGAAAAAGAAAAAACAGGAGCAGGCGTCAGGGAAGGTCGTCTCCTCCGCCGCGGGACCCGGCGGAGTCCTCACCTCCTTCAAGGAGGGGATTCAGACCCTCACCGATATCATGACGTACAAGCTGGGGGAGGTAAAGCTGATCAGCAACACCCAGGTGCTGGAGGTGAAAAAGGTTAGATCGGTACCATATCGTGTCGTCACCGACGGTGGGGAGTTGGATGCTGACCTGGTGATCGTTGCCTCCCCCGCCCATGCCGGGGCCGGGATGCTGGCGACGCTGGCGCCGGGGGTCAGCTCCCTCCTGGCTCAGATCCCCTACTCCTCCATGACGGTGATCTGTTTCGGCTACGAACGGGAGAAGATCGCCCTGAACCTGGACGGCTTCGGCTATCTCATTCCTAAGGAGGAAGGGCGCAGCACCCTGGGAACCCTCTGGGACTCCAGCATCTTTCAACACCGGGCGCCGGAAGGGAAGGTTCTTCTCCGGAGCATGATGGGAGGCGCCTGCCGCCCCGAATACATCACGTTGCCCGATGAAGAGGTGGCAAAGCTGGTAAGGAACGACCTGAGAAGCATCATGGGGATACAGGAGGCTCCCTCCTTCACCCAGATCTACCGGCACGAACAGGCGATCCCCCAATATACCGTGGGACACGGCAGGAGGCTGGCGGCGCTGGCCGATGAATGCGCCGCTCATCCCGGCCTTGTCCTCACCGGCAACTCCTACCGGGGGATCGGATTGAACGACTGTGTCGCCGCAGCCCACCGGGCCGTGGCCGAGGCTTTTTCATATTTGACAAAATGATGAGGGTTTCTTCGTTTTCCTTCGTGTCCTTCGTGGACAACCGTTTCTCGGTTACAGCCTGATCAGGTCCTCATGCTCTTCATCATGGGGGTTGACGTGGATCATCACATCCCCCACGTTGGGGAATCCCTGGAAGATAAGCTTTTTCACCTCTGTCGCTACGCCATGGGACTCCTTGAGGGTCATCTCCGGGTCCATCTCCAGCTTGAGGTCGATGATCATATATTGGCCGGAACGACGCCCCCGGATATCATGCACATGCTCCACCCGGGGAACACTCTCCGCCAGACGGGTCACCTCCTGGATGAAGTCGGGGGGTGCGGAGCCGTCCATGAGGTCGTGGGCGGAATCCCGAAACGTCTGATACCCTACGTGGAGAATAAAGATCGACGTCAGGCCGGCCGCCAGCGGGTCCATGATCCCGTAACCGAAGTAAGCCCCCACGACGCCGATCAGTGTGGAGATGGAGGTAACGGCGTCTTTGCGGTGGTCTTTGGCAATGGCCAACAGCGACGGGCTCGCCAACTTCGCCCCCGTTGTGCGGGTGAAGCGGTGTAGCCACTCCTTGATGATGATGGTGCAAAAAGCTGCCCCCACGGCCACCAGACCGGGGGATTTGAAATCGTGCCTGACCGTCGCCTGCACCGACTCCAACAGAATCCACCCTCCCGTGGCGACGATCACCAGCGAGATGAATAACGCCGAGAGGCTCTCCGCCCGGCCGTGACCATAGGGATGCTGATCGTCGAAGGGCTTTCGTCCCAGCCTCAGCGCCACCATGGTGGAGAAGATCGCCACGAAGTCACAGGCACTCTCGATGCCGTCGGCAAAGACCGCCTCGGAGCGCCCCCAGTGGCCAGCAGCCAGCTTGAAGATCATCAGGAGCGCGTTAATCCAGAACCCGATCTTTATGATCCGGTCGGCCCGATCGAACCGTTCGTTACGCTCCATGACGGCCCCGAACCCTCTAGCTATGTTCCCTGATCTCGTGGAACTCCAATCCCTTCCAGTTCTCCACCGTATTCTCCAGCCGCCAGGCGCTGGACGCCAGATAGGTCAGATTTCCCTCCCCGTCCATGAAGAGATTCATCACCTCTTTTCTCTGAAACTCCTCCAGAAGCTTCTTTTCTCCGGTAACCCACCGGGCGGTGGCGTAGTTTACCGGTTCATAAGCCGCCTTCACCTTGTATTCGTGCTCCAGCCGGTGCATGACCACGTCGAACTGCAGGAGCCCCACGGCGCCAACAATCCAGTCGGCCCCCATGAGTGGACGAAAGACCTGGGTGGAGCCCTCTTCGGCCAGTTGGACCAGACCCTTCTCCAACGCCTTGGACTTCATGGGGTCCAGGAGCCTGATCTTGCGGAAATGTTCCGGGGCGAAGTTGGGTATCCCCGTGAACTTCAGCTCTTCACCCTGGGTAAAGGTATCACCGATCTTGATGACGCCATGGTTGTGGATACCGATGATGTCACCGGGAAAGGCTTCCTCCACATTGGTCCTGTCCTGGGCCATGAAGATGGTGGCATTGGCGATGGCCATGTCGCGCCCCAGCCGGAGATGTCGGACCTTCATCCCCCGGACGAATCTCCCTGAACAGATCCGGAAGAAAGCGATCCGGTCCCGATGGGCCGGATCCATGTTCGCCTGGATCTTGAAACAAAAACCGCTGAACGGTTCCTCATAGGGTGAAACGGTGCGGCTCACCGCTTCCCGGGGAAGGGGTGACGGAGCATACGTCACGAAGGTATCCAGGAGCTGCTGGACGCCGAAGGTATTTATGGCGCTGCCGAAGAAGACCGGGGTCTGTTCCCCTGCCCGGTACGCGTCCTCGTCGAAGGGGTGAGCTGCCCCCTCCAGCAGCTCCACGTCGTTGCGCAGCTCCTCCACCTGTGATCCCAGGAGATCATCCAGGTGCGGGTCGCCCAAGCCGGTGACCGTGGCGATCTGACCGACCCCCTTCTCCGCCTCGGGATCAAAAAAGGTCAGCTCCTTGGAGTAGAGATGATACGTTCCGCGGAATCGTTTTCCCATCCCCACAGGCCAGGTCATGGGGGCGCACCGGATATGGAGGACACTCTCGATCTCATCGATGATGTCGATGGGTTCGCGCCCCTCCCGGTCCAGCTTGTTCACAAAGGTCATGATGGGGGTATTCCGAAGGCGGCAAACCTCCAGGAGCTTCTTGGTCTGGCTTTCCACCCCCTTCACCGAGTCGATGACCATGAGGACCGAATCCACCGCCGTAAGCACCCGGTAGGTATCCTCGGAAAAGTCGTTATGACCGGGGGTATCCAGGAGATTTATCTCGTAGTCGCCATAGGTAAACTTCATCACCGACGAAGTGACCGAGATCCCCCGCTGCTTTTCCATCTCCATCCAGTCCGACGTAGCGTGACGGGCAGCCTTGCGCGCCCTGACTTCACCCGCCTGCTGTATCGCCCCGCCGAAGAGGAGGAGCTTTTCGGTGATGGTGGTCTTTCCCGCATCGGGGTGGCTGATGATGGCGAAGGTACGGCGGCGGTTGATCTCCAGCTCGTTATGCTTTTTCATCTGTTCCTGCTCCATTACTGTTATTTTCACCCGGCATAACCTTTCCATCCCTCTGAAATTTCCTCTGCGCTGACTATCTCTTCCAGAGGAACCGGTCCACGGACCAGCTCCCCCCCCCCTTGATAACCATGGCAAGGGCCATCCCCAGAAGTGCCAGGTTATATTCTATCCCCTCCCCCCGGCCGTGGAGGGTTAGAAAGAAACCGTTCGCCCACGTCACCTTGTACATGGCCACGGCCATTGTGGCAGCAATACCCGCGGCGGAAAACCTGGTAAGAAGCCCCAGGAGAACACCCATACCGCCACCGAACTCGGCGATGATCGCCAGAAACGTCAGAACCGGCGGTATTCCCATCTTCTCTTCAAAAGTCTTGAACGTTGCGGTCAAACCCACACCACCGAAAGAACCCAGGAGTTTCTGTGAACCATGGGCGATAAAGATGATCCCCAGGGGGAGCCTGAGCATGGTGAGCGCCAGCGCGTCGCCTACCGCACTGAAATTAGCCTTGGACATGAAGCTTCTCCCGATAATCTCCCCTGGTAGCCGGCGCCCGCAAAAGGCTTCCGTTCACCCCGGAGATAGTGATACAGTGACTACGCATTTGTACCTTTACTTTCCGTGTTTGACAAGAATATGTTTGTCGATACCCACTGCCACCTTGACGCCCCCCTTTTGACGGAACGTTTACCAACCATCCTGACCCGGGCCAATGACGCAGGCGTAACCCGCTTCATTATCCCCGGGATCGCTCCGGAGGGTTGGCGCCGCATCATGACCCTTGCCGCAGGGGACCATCAAATTTTCGCGGCCCCTGGGGTACACCCTCTGGCCGCGGCAGATTTTAACATGGAGGTGTTGGAACAGCTGGAGCAACTTGCCGGCCATGCCGTTGCCATCGGCGAAATCGGACTGGATTACGCCCACCCCCCTGTTCCTCGGGAACTTCAGCGGAGAGCATTCCGCGCCCAACTCAACCTCGCCGTTCGCCTTGAAGTTCCGGTCATCATCCACTGCCGGCGAGCTTTTGCCGATCTCCTCACCATACTACAGGAGGTACAGGTACGCCACCTGCGGGGGGTCATGCATGCCTTTTCGGGAAGTCCGGAAATTGCAGCAGAATGCGTCAAACGAGGCCTTCACATCGGCGTAGCCGGTGCAGTGACCTTCGCCAACGCCATCCGGCCTCTGGAGGTTGTCCGCCGGACACCGTTGGAAAAGCTTCTCCTGGAGAGCGATGCTCCCGACCTTACCCCGACGCCACACCGCGGCGCCACCAACGAACCGGCGTTCCTGGTGGAGACGGCAAAGATCATCGCCGCCGTGAAGGGGGTAACCTTGGATCAGATTGCGGCAGAGACGACTTCAGGAGCGGAACGACTCTTTCGGCTGAGGTAATCTAAAACGTTATTTTTCTATTGAACTAAAGAAAATTGTAGATATACTGTTTACACTAAATAGTTTCATAAACTGCTCAGGAGGGATAAAGATGGGTAAAGAGTATACCGTACAGGAGGCTCTGAAGCTTGCCATTCAGGCAGAGAAGGACAGCATGGATTTCTACCGGCGGGCAGCTTCCGTAACAAGGAACGAACGGGCCAGGAAGGTATTTGACCTGTTGGCCAACGAAGAGGTCGCCCATCTCAAGGCCTTCTTCGATCACTACAAGGGTCCGGAGTTCGGAGACCTCAAATCTTTCATGGCGACAGCTCCTAACGTGGAAAATACGGTCTACGCAGATCTTGAAAAATCAATTACTGCTGAAACCCATGAGAAGAAGGCCCTGGAAATCGCTCTTGTCGAAGAGAAGGCGTGTATCGACCAATATACCCTCTTTGCCCGGGACATGGTTGATCCGCTGGTAAGGTCGATCTTTCTGGGAGTCGTCAAGGAGACTGAACAGCACTACGCACTCATCGAATCAGAGTACGCCCATATCATGGGGATGGTCAGTGAATCCGACCAGGACACCTTCGTCAGGGAATAAACGACGCCACCTTCGCGGTTTTAAGGCGGCGCACCACCCGGTGCGCCGCCTTTTCTTTTACTCGCTGCCACAAAGATAATGACGTTTATTCACTCCGGTAACAAGATAGAGGCAATTTCAGCACCGTATCGTAAAAATGCTTTGACAAATGTTCCTGCCACATGGTATATGCCGTTACGTTTAAGATGATCCGAGCGTTACTACACCGGACAAGGATACACTGTTATGAAGTGTCGCAGCCGTTCTGAAACCATCGCCATCCGTACCTTCGGCGGACTGACCTTTTATCGTGGGAACCTTCCCATGGCCATTCAATGGGACAGCCAAAAGGCTCGCCTCCTCTTCAGCTACCTCCTGATAACCTCGGACCAATGGGTGCATCGCAATCAGTTAATGGAACTTCTCTGGCCTGGTTGCAATCCCGAAGCCGGCTTCAAAAACTTCAAAACCACCCTAAGCCGACTTCGCAAGTCATTGAACGGCAAGGAACAATTCAACCATATCCTCGCCCAGGGTGACGCTTATCGGATTAACTTCGAAGCTATAACCTGCGATTGCGATGAATTCAGAATCAGTGCCGTTGCCGGCATCCGCCTCATGTCTCGCGGTAACACTCAGGAAGCCAAAAGCCATCTTGAGCGGGCCGGGGACCTTTATGTCGCTGAATTTCTACCGGAAGAGCCTGTGGATCACTTCATCGCCAAGGCCCGCAAGGAGATGACCGAACTTTATGGCACGGCCATGTCCCTCCTTATGCAAATCTACGAGTCCGAAGATCGCGCCGATCTTATGGTGACCCTGCAGAGCCTTGTTCATTTCCCCACATTTCAGTGCCGCTGATCCAAACTCAACGTAGGTAAAGAGACAAAAGCCGCTCCTTTCAGGAGCGGCTTTTGTCTGTCGGGAAACCGTCTCAACGGTCATACCGGGCGGATGCGGCTGGGAGCAGTCCTGAGCGCTTTTTTGTCCTGCTGTAAATATCTTGTTATGGGATCATCCAGCGACCTGGACCATCCCTCCTGGAATGCAAGCCACTGATCGGAACTCTGGGGGAAAGGGTTTGATTCCGCTCCGCTTCCGGCAAGACGTTCGACACGCCCAAGAATGGCCGCCTGAATGATTGAACTTTTCCTTTCCTTATCACAGAGCTTGCGCATCAGATCTCCTGCTTCGTAATCTAGGAGATTTTTACACTAAAATAACAATCCTTGCACTAATATTCTTCTGTATTTCAACAAAATGTTCCTTTCGTCAAAAAAAAGAGCAGCCGAAGCCGCTCTTTTATGAATCAGTGTAGGTAGGGCTTATCTTCGGTCAGCCTTACCGGCTACCTGCACGCGAATGAGCGCTCTCTCCAGTGCAAGTTCATATTTACGAAACTCCTTGTCTTCAGGGAGGAGTTTCTTCATTGCTTCTTCGGCGCGGGTGACGGCTGCTCTGGCCCGCACGAGGTCGATCTCGTCGGCAAGTTCGGCAGTCTCCACAAGAATGGTAACCTTGTCGTCTTCCACCTCGAAATAACCCCAGTTGAGAGCCAGATGGTCAACCCTGTTTCCCAACTTGTAGGAGAGCTCACCGATCTTCAGCGAGGTGAGAAACGGGGCATGACCGGGGAGCACACCGAATTCTCCCAGAGCACCCGTGGCGGTGATCTCATCAACCTCTACGGAAAGGACCTTCCGGTACGGAGTGACCAGGTCCATCAAAAGTTTATCTGCCATAAATAATCCTCAGATTAAAGGTTAAAGGCTAAAGGCAAAAGGAGAAAGAACCCTACCCGGCTATTCCTTTCACCTTTCACCTTTCACCTGTCACCTAAATTAAACTGCCAGCTTCTTCGCACGCTCCAGCGCTTCATCAATGGTGCCGACCATATAAAAGGCCTGCTCGGGAATGTCGTCATACTTCCCGGCAACGATCTCCTTGAAGCCCTTGATGGTGTCCTTGAGCTCCACATAAACGCCGGGAGTGCCGGTGAAGGCTTCGGCCACATGGAACGGCTGGGAAAGAAAGCGCTGGATCTTACGGGCGCGGGAAACAACCAGCTTGTCTTCCTCGGAAAGCTCATCCATACCGAGAATAGCAATGATATCCTGGAGGTCCTTGTACTTCTGAAGAACATACTGCACGGAGCGAGCTACGGCATAATGCTCCTCACCGACAACCTGGGGATCAAGGATACGGGAGGTCGAGTCCAGCGGATCCACTGCCGGGTAGATCCCCAGCTCGGCGATCTGCCGGGAAAGAACCGTGGTGGCGTCCAGATGGGCGAAGGCGGTGGCCGGCGCAGGGTCAGTCAAGTCATCCGCGGGGACATAGATAGCCTGCACCGAGGTGATGGAACCCTTGACCGTGGAGGTGATCCTCTCCTGCAGTTCCCCCATCTCCGTAGCCAGGGTCGGCTGGTAACCGACGGCGGAAGGAATCCGCCCCAGAAGCGCGGAGACCTCGGAGCCTGCCTGAGTGAAACGGAAGATGTTGTCGATGAAGAGGAGAACGTCCTGACCTTCCTCGTCACGGAAATACTCGGCAACGGAGAGGGCCGAGAGGGCGACACGCGAACGTGCTCCCGGAGGCTCGTTCATCTGCCCGTATACCAGCGCTGCCTTTTCCAGAACGCCGGAATCCTTCATCTCATGCCAGAGGTCGTTCCCTTCACGGGTCCGCTCTCCCACACCGGCGAAGACGGAGAAACCGCCGTGCTGCTTGGCGATATTATTGATCAGCTCCATGATGAGAACGGTCTTTCCCACCCCGGCTCCGCCGAAGAGACCAATCTTTCCCCCCCTGACGTAAGGAGCAAGAAGATCGACGACCTTGATCCCGGTAACAAAGGATTCAACCTTGGTGGACTGATCTGCGAAGGAAGGAGTCGGACGATGAATCTCGTACTCCATCTCGTTACCGATGGGGCCCATTTCGTCCACCGGCTCGCCGATGACGTTCATGATCCGGCCCAACGTCTTCCGCCCAACCGGCATGACAATCTGTTTGCCGGTATCTTTTACTGCCTGGCCACGGACGAGACCGTCGGTGGAATCCATGGCGATGGTCCGGACGACGTTCTCGCCAAGATGCTGAGCGACTTCCAGCACCAGATTATCGGGCCGGTCGTCGATGGACGGGTTGGTCAACCGAAGGGCGTTAAAGATCTGGGGGAGCTTGCCCGGCTCGAACTCAACGTCCACAACCGCTCCGACGACCTGCGAAATCTTACCGATGTTCTGACTCATGATTCCTTCTTCCTCCTGCGGCCTGTCCAGCGGCCATTCTCTGTATAGTGATTCGGTAGCGATTATCCCTTGATTGACTCGGCGCCGGAGATGATCTCCGTAAGTTCCGTGGTAATAGCGGCCTGGCGTGCCCGGTTATAGATAAGCGTCAGTTTGCCGATCATCTCCGTGGCGTTCTTGGAGGCGCTATCCATGGCGGTCATCCGGGCGCCATGCTCGGAGGCAACCGATTCCAACATCGCCTTGAAGATAGCGACTTCTATGGATTTGGGCAGAAGTTCGCCGAGCAGTTCGCCCTTGGTGGGCTCGTAGATATATTCGACCCCGCTCTCACTCTCTTCCTTGCTGGCAGGAGGTGTGATGGGAAGGAGTTGCTCACAGGTGATGTCCTGGGACATGACACTCCGGAAGGCGTTGAAGAAGAGGAAGACGTCGTCATACTCTTCGTCAACGAATCCCTGCACGACCTCCTGGGCAATAAGGGCCGCAGACTGATAGGTCGGTTTGGATATAACCCCGGCGTAATTCTTCACGATTTTCTGCCGATTTTTCAGGAAATCGTAGCCTTTGCGACCGACTGTGGCGATGGTGATTTCCGAATAGTCGTCCCGGTGTTCCTGAATAAAACGCTCGGCCGCCTTGCTGATGTTGGCGTTGAAACCTCCGCAGAGACCACGATCGGAGGTCACGAGGAGGATGAGCGCGCGGGGAGAGGTATCCCGCCGGACCATGAGCGGATGGGGATCCGACTCCTGGGACTGGGCCAACCGCTCCATGACCTCACGCAACTTGCTGGCGTAAGGTCTGGCCGCCACGACATTTTCCTGAGCACGACGGAGTTTCGCCGCGGCAACCATTTTCATGGCCTTGGTAATCTGCCGGGTGCTCTTGACCGATACGATCCGCTTTTTGATGCTCTTCAGACTTGCCATGCTGCGTCCCGTCCTTGACTCTTTTTATTAGGCCGTAAATTCCTTCTTGAATTCGTTCATGGCCACAACAATCTTGGCCTTGAGGTCGTCGTCGATGGCTTTCTTGTCGCGCAATTCGGTAACAAGAGAGGCCTTCTTCGTCTCGAAGAAATTTAACAGCTCGGGCTCATATCGCTTCAGAGCCGCCACCGGGTAATCATCCAGGAAGCCGTTATTGGCGGCAAAAATGATGATAACCTGCTTCTCGAAGGGGAGCGGCTTGTACTGGGGCTGTTTGAGAATCTCCACGAGACGCTCACCCCGGGCAAGCTGCATCTGAGTCGCCTTGTCAAGATCGGAACCGAACTGGGCAAAAGCAGCCATCTCGCGGTATTGTGCGAGGTTAAGACGCAACGTGCCGGCCACCTGCTTCATCGCCTTGGTCTGGGCGGCCCCGCCGACGCGGGAAACGGAGATACCGACGTTGATGGCCGGGCGGACGCCGGAGTAAAAGAGATCGGCCTCAAGGAAGATCTGACCGTCGGTGATGGAGATGACGTTGGTGGGAATATACGCCGAAACGTCTCCCGCCTGAGTCTCAATGATGGGGAGCGCGGTGAGCGACCCGGCGCCGCAGTCATCGGACACCTTGGCGGCGCGCTCCAGGAGGCGGCTATGGAGGTAGAAAACGTCTCCGGGATAGGCTTCACGTCCCGGCGGGCGACGAAGAAGAAGCGACAACTGCCGGTAGGCGACAGCCTGCTTGGAGAGATCGTCATAGATGATGAGGGCATGCCGTGCGTTGTCCCGGAAATACTCTCCCATGGTGACGCCGGTATAGGGGGCCAGGTACTGCAGCGGAGCCGGCTCGGAGGCGGTGGAGGCGACGACGATGGTGTAATCCATGGCGCCATGCTCGGTGAGCTTGGAGACGACCTGCGCCACCGTGGACCGCTTCTGACCGATGGCGACATAGATGCAGACCACATCGCCACCCTTCTGATTGATGATCGTGTCCATGGCAACGGCGGTCTTTCCCGTCTGCCGGTCACCGATGATCAGTTCCCGCTGCCCGCGCCCAATTGGCACCATGGCGTCGATGGCCTTGAGACCGGTGGCCATGGGCTGATGGACCGATTTCCTCTTCACGATGCCGGGGGCCTTGACCTCGACCTTGCTGAAGGTCGTGGTATTGATCGGTCCCTTGCCGTCGATGGGCTCGCCGATGGCGTTGACCACACGGCCGATGAGCGCATCTCCCACCGGTACCTCGGTGATACGCCCGGTCCGCTTGACCGTATCCCCTTCCTTGATATCCTCGAAGTCTCCCAGGATCGCGGCGCCGACGTTGTCTTCCTCCAGGTTCATTACCATCCCGGTAACACCGCCGGGGAACTCCAGGAGCTCGCCTGCCATGGCCTTGTCCAGACCGTAGATCCGGGCGATGCCGTCACCGATGGAGATGATGGTGCCGGTTTCGGCAACCTCGACCTCTTTGCCGTACCCCTTGATCTGCTTCTTGATAATCTCGCTGATTTCTTCGGCTCTGATTTCCATAGGAACGTCTCACCCCTTCTGTAATATGCTTTCAATCCGATTGAGTTGGGTCTTGATACTGCCGTCGTATACCATGTCGCCGATCTTGGTGACGACTCCGCCGATGAGCGTCGGGTCCACCTCCACGGAAAGGATTACCTTCTTTCCGGTGGCCGTTGTCAGCGCTTCCTTTATCCCCTGGACCTTGTCGGCCTCCAAGGGGATGGCCGTGTAGAGGGTCGGCCGGATCACACCGGAGATCTCGTCGGCATAGGCGCCGTAAGATGCGATGATCGCCGACAGGAAACCGATCCTTCCCCGGTCCAGCAGGAGCAGGAGGAAATTAGCCACCGTCCCCGTGACGTCAATCCGCGCCATGACATCCTGCATGATGCCCCGCTTTTCGTTTATGCCGTATGCGGGATTGATCAGTACGGATCTGAGGGTGCTGTGCTCCGTCAGGAGTGTCTCTATACGGGTCAATTCCCCATGAATTGGCTCTACACGCTGTTCTTCAGCGGCGAGCTGCACCAGGGCCTTGGCGTAACGCCGGGCAATCGCATTCGTAATCAATGTAGCTCCACCACCTTGGAAAGATAGTCGCCGACCAGGTTATCCTGGTCAATTTTCGTGATGTTTTCCTTGATCTTCTTCTCGGCAAGCTCCACGGCCAGGTGCGCCGCCTCCTGCCGCAGCAGGCTCCGTGCCTTCTGAATCTCCTGCGCCGCCGTTTGCGTGGCCTGAGCCTTGATCTTTTCCGCCATGGCGCCGGCCTCCGCGATCATCCGGACCTTCTCTGCCTCCGCATCACGCTTGATGCCGGCGGAGAGTTCATCGATCTCCTTGTTGGCCGACTCCAGCTTGGCGGTGTACTCCTTCAGCTTTTGCTCCGCCGCATTGCGGGCAGCGGCAGCCTCACGAAGGGTCGCCTCAATCCCGTCCTGCCTCGCCTTGAGTCCCCCCTTCACGTTCTGCTTGGCCAGGGCCCAGACGATAATCCCCACAAGCACGGAAAAGTCGACGACTCGCCAGATGAAGTCTTTCAGTTGAGCGCCGCCGTCGGCGTGCTCCCCCTCCGAGGCATAGGCCAAGGCCGCACTGCAGACCACCGCGGCACAGATTGACGCAATCCGCAGGGTTTTTCTCCGATTTTCCGATACATTCAGATGCAGCATCTTACAGACTCCTTCCAAGAACCTTCTCGCAGATGTCGGACGAAAGGACCATTACCTGCGTCCTGAGCAACTCCCGGGCATCGGCGGTCTCCTTGGCTATCTTAGCGCGTATGGCGCCGATGGTCTCGTTTGCCTCAAGGCGTGCCTTTTCCAGGAGGGCCTGCTCCTCGATCTCGACGCTCTTCTTCATGGTCGCCCGTTCCAGGGCTGCCTGCGCTTTGACTTCGCGCATCCTGGCCTCGTAAGCGGCAACCTTCTCCTGAACTCCCGCATCCACCGCTTCGGTCCGTTGCCGGGCGCCGTCGATTTCGCTTTTCCGGTCGGCCAGAGCCTTCCGTATGGGCTTGTAAAGGAAGGTGTTAAGGATGAAGAGGAGAAGAAAGAAGTTAACAAACTGAATGATAAAAGCCAGGTCAAGTGTGATCACGTAACACCCCGTCAGGAGAGAATTGCTTGCTTTTTAAACCTTACCAGCTATAAAACAGTGGATAGCTATCATGTTAGCGGTGGGTATGTCAAGCTATTTCATAATAATAGTTCGATAATCCTCGTCAGTTCCGTCGTATCGCCGAAGCTGATCTCGATTTTTCCCTTCTTGCCCCCCCCGGTAATGGCGACCTTGGCCTTGAAATGCCGCTTGAGCCGCTCCTGAAGGTCCGCCAATTCCGGCGGCATGACTCCGCTGTTACGTTTCTGCGCCGGGGCGCTCTGGAGCCTTCGCACCAGTGCTTCGGTCTCCCGCACGGAAATTCCCCGCTTGACAATTTCATCGCGGGCCTGCTTCATGAGCGGAGAGTCCGTAAGGGGGAGCAGGGAACGGCCATGCCCCATGGTAAGCCGCTCCTCCACAATATCTCTCTTGATCTCCTCGGGAAGCCTGAGCAAACGAAGGGAGTTGGCCACGGTGGACCGTTCCTTCCCCACCCGCTTTGCCAGCTCCTCCTGGGAGAGCCCCAGGGTTTCCATGAGCGCCTGATAGGCCTCCGCCTCTTCCACGGCATTCAGGTCTTCCCGCTGAATGTTCTCCACCAGGGCCATCTCCAGGGCCGTCTGATCGGAGACATCCTGGATGACCACCGGAACTTCTCGAAGTCCCGCCTTCTGAGCCGCACGCCACCGCCGTTCTCCCGCGATCAGTTCGTACTGTTCACCCTTGCTCCGGACCACCAGCGGCTGAATTATCCCGTTCTCACGGATGGAGGCGGCCAGTTCGTCCAACTTCTCTCCGGAGAAGGTTTTGCGCGGCTGTCCTCTCAGGGGGCGGATCTCTTCGATGGGACAGGAGAAGTAGATTCTCCCCCGTTCTTCCACCACCGGGAGAAGCGCCGCCATTCCCCGGCCAAGAGCGCTTTTTTTAATCATGCGGTGCCTCCCGGGCAATGAGCTCTTTTGCCAGTTCAAGATAGCTGGCCGCCCCTCGCGAGGCGATGTCGTAAAACATGATCGGCCTCCCATGGCTGGGGGCCTCGGAGAGCCGAACGTTACGGGGAATGATCGTGGCAAAGGTCTCCCGGGGAAAGTGCGCCCGAATCTCGTCGCTGACCTGGCGTGACAGGTTGTTTCGACCATCAAACATGGTAAGGAGGATTCCTTCCACGGCCAGGGAGGGGTTGAGCCCTTTCCTCACCAGGCCTATGGTTGTCAGGATGTGGGAAAGCCCTTCCATGGCGTAGAACTCGCATTGGAGAGGGATAAGAATCGATCCGGCGGCAGTCATGGCGTTGAGAGTGAGGAGTCCCAGGGAGGGGGGGCAGTCGATGAGGATATAGTCGTAGCTGCCATGAAGCTGAGCCAGGGCGGTTTTCAGCTTCTGCTCTCTGCCCGTGGCGGCAACCAGCTCCAGTTCGGCGCCGGCCAGATCTCCCGTGGAGGGGAGAACCTGAAGTCCCGCAAAGGGGGTCGAGACGATGAACTCCGCCGGATCCATGCCATTGATGAGGACGTCGTAAACGCACCCCTTCAGGCTGTTCCGATCAATACCTGCTCCGCTGGCGGCGTTCCCCTGGGGGTCCATGTCCACCAGGAGGACCCTTCGCTCCGCCGCCGCCAGCGACGCCGAGAGGTTCACTGCGGTGGTAGTCTTACCGACTCCACCCTTCTGGTTGGCGATGCAGATGATCTTGGCCATAGGTTCAGCTCTTGTAGTGATCGGTACGGGGAGGCTAACCGGCGCGGGATTTGGATTTCGACAAGTACCACAAGTAGCCGGTGAAGGGAAGGTAATTTTCACAATGTCACCTGCCGGACCGACCTGGAGTCGGGAATACCTGCTACTGTTTCGGAATATACCCCCCCTGGTATGATCCGAGGATCTCCTCCAGATGCCGCTTGAGAGAATCGAAAAGCTGAAGGGTCTCTTCCGCCGGATTCCGACAGGATAATCGCGATCGCGCGACATTATAGTAGACACGGCAAGCAAAGGGACGCACGGCGTAGATGCCGCAGTTCTTCTTTGTCCGGTTAAAAAAAGGACAGAATTCCCCAGCATTGGCGAGACGCTTGGGAAGTCGGTCCAGGAGCTCCTGCTCCCAGGCAAAGACATCAGGCTTGCAGGCACAGCAGACCCCGGTGACGCATCCGGTATCGCCGGCCATCCCGTGACAGTAGGTATGGGGGTAGACCCCAACTCCATATTTGTCCGCCACCCGGTAGAGGACGGCGATCTGCCTCCATTTGTCGCCGGAAAGAGACCCCAGCCGTACGACTCTCCGTTTCAACCGCTCTCCGTCCCGGAGCAGTTTATCATTTCGCCTTGCCCACATATCCCGCACTCCTACCTTTCTTCTGATCCTCTTCCTTGCCTGTCATCCTGAGTACGTGAAGATCTGTTTAAAAGCCGCTGCAGATTCCTCGATATCACCCATTATGTCAAGAGTTGTTATACTGGGGGGGCGATTGGCACTGTTGCACCATATCCGGAACCCTTGTCCCTTGCAGCCTGTCCAGCTTGAATTTTCGGTAAGGACCGAGAGGGACTTTTTCAATAGTTCTTTTATCCGTTCCTGCTTCCCTCTGCGTCCCTCGGCGTCCTCTACGGTGAAAACCTTCATGTTGCCAGCGGTTTCACTTGTCCCCCGCGACAGGCGATATCGAACCTGTTGGTTGAGATCCTAAGAGTATTGTCCCCTGCGGGACAGGCTGTCCCCAGCGGGACAATGTGTCCAAACTGAATTTCATAACTAGCTGAAAACACTGGTGAGTCCAGATGGCACGTTTCTGGCTAATTAATCACGACGTCTACCTCAATCACCGCCAAGGTGTCCCGTAGGGAACAGGCGCCGCACCGAGGACACGCAGGTCGTCGAAATAGTCCGGGACCTCCCCTTTCGGCCGTCATCTTTGCACAACGGAAACATGGTTTATGTATACGTCATCATCACTTTGAATATTTTCACCATGTGCGGTATCCACCCTGGCCACGCAGAGGAACCTTGGACATATTTAAATTCCAAACTGCTGAATTAGCTGCTATATTGTCAAATTAATAATGGGGGGACATCCTTGAATCTTCAGATTCGATCGTAGTAAATCACTGTTAATTTCGAAATAAACCGGCAACATGACGCACTAAATCGCAGCGGAGATACAACATGGTAAAAACAACGTTAGGGCAAAAGCTTCTGGGCGGATTTCTGATCGTCGTCATTTTGGGCGCCATCGTCGGCGGGGTGGGAATATTCAACATCAAGAGCATCGAAAAAGCCGACACCAAACTCTACGAAAAATTCACGGTGCCCATCGGCCAACTGCAGGAGATGATTTCCTCATACCTCCTCATCCGCCTTACCTTCGAGGAACTTCACGACGAAACGGACCCCGAGAAAAAAAAGGAACAGGTCGGGAAAATACGAGAACTTCTGGACACCCTGGATCAGGACAGCGTGGAATTCGCCAAGAGCATTATTACCAAGGAGGGACAGGAGCATTTCAAGGAATTTACCGACTCCTGGAAAATGCACCGGGAAATAATGGCAAAAGGGCTTCAGCTCAGTGAAAACGGCGACAACCAGGGGTTGGGAGAACTGCTGAAGGGTGAAATAGCTCCCAAGGGAGGCGCCGTCACCGATGCGCTGGTGGAGCAGGTAAACTCCAAGATCAAGCAGGCTAAACGAACTTCCGGCGAAAACATCGTCCTTTCCAACAACTCCACGGTCATCATGTCTTCGTTCACCGGAGTGTCCATTCTTCTGGGACTCATCCTCGCCTGGGTTATCACCCGTGGGGTTAAGCGACAGTTGGGAGGTGAACCGGGTGATGTGGCCGAACTGGTGGGGAAAGTGGCTCGGGGTGACCTCTCCACGGTTATCAGTATCCAGGGAAAGGATCCCAAGAGCATCATCGTGGCCATGCAACAGATGTCCGAAGCAATCAAGTCACTGCTGTTCGACGCCGGAACCTTGACCCAGTCGGCAGTGGCTGGCAACCTGGCTCACCGGGCCGATGCCGACAAGCATCAGGGAGATTTTCGCGACCTGGTGCTCGGATTCAACGGCACCCTGGACGCGGTCATCGGCCCCCTGAACGTGGCCGCGGAGTATGTGGACCGGATCTCCAAGGGAGATATCCCCCCCAGAATCACGGACAGCTACCAGGGAGATTTCAACGCCATTAAACTTAATCTCAACAGCTACATTGATAACATCAACACCCTGGTGTCCGACACGACACTGCTGGCCCAGGCGGCACACTCAGGCCAACTTACCTTCCGGGTGGACGCGTCCCATCATCAGGGAGAGTTCCGCCGGATCGTTACCGGCATCAACGAAACCCTGGACACGGTCATCGGCCCCTTGAACGTAGCGGCCGATGCGCTCTATATGTTCGGTGAAGGGATTGCACCTCCCGAGATCACCGGGGAGTACCTGGGGGACTATGGCCGGATCAAGCACGGGCTCAAGGCGGTTCTTACCGCGGTAACCATGCGGGGAAAGGATATGGAACTCCTCCTCAACGCCGCTCTGGAGGGGAATCTCTCCCTCCGCGCCGACGCCACCAAGTATAACGGCTATAACAGCAGGATGATAAACGCCGTCAATCAGGTTCTGGACCGACTCACCGACCCGCTCAAGGTCGCATCAACCTGCATGAACCGGATCGCTCAGGGAGATATTCCCGAAAAGATCACTGAAAACTACAACGGCGACTTCAATGAGCTCAAGAACAGCCTGAACATCTGCATCGACGCCATCAACCTCCTGGTGACCGACTCCAACATGCTGGTTCAGGCCACGGTGGCCGGCAAGCTGGCCACCCGGGCCGACGCCTCACGGCACAGTGGAGACTTCCGAAAGATCGTGGGAGGGTTCAATGACACCCTGGACGCCGTCATCACCCCGCTGAACATGGCGGCGGAGTACGTAAACCGGATTGCCAAGGGAGATATTCCGAAGAAGATCACCGACGCCTACTACGGTGACTTCAACGAGATCAAACTCAACCTCAACAACTGTATCGGTAACGTGACCCTCCTCATCGACGACGCCCACCAGTTGGCCCTGAGCGCCGTTGACGGAAAGCTGGCAGCCCGGGCCGACGCCTCCCGGCACCAGGGAGATTTCCGTAAGATCGTCATCGGCTTCAATGAGACCCTGGACGCGGTCATCGGCCCCCTGAATATGGCGGCGGAGTATGTGGACAGGATCGCCGTGGGGGACATCCCGCCGCGGATTACCGACAACTATAACGGTGACTACAACGAGATCAAGAACAACCTCAACGGCTGCATCGATATCATGAACAACCTCCTGGGAGAGGCCGGCCGGGTCGTTCAAGCCGCGGCACAGGGGAATCTGGACGTGCGAGCCGACAGGGACCTCTTCGTGGGGAGCTGGCAACAACTGGTGGAGGGAATCAACACCATCGTCACCAATATCGTCACCCCGCTCCGTCTCACCGCCACCTATGTTGACCAGGTTGCCCGGGGGGAGATCCCCCCGCTCATCACCGCCGACTACCAAGGCGAGTACGACCTGACCAAGAACAACATCAACGCCCTTCTGGGGACAATGCACCTCCTCCATGGAGAAATCGCCGCCATTATCAAAGCGGCCGCCACCGGCGACCTGGAGCTTCGGGCCGACGCCGGCCGCTTCGTGGGGGAGTGGCGGACCATGGTGGAAGGTATCAACGACACGGTCTCCAACATCGTCGGACCGCTCATGAACACCTCGGCTTATCTGCAGCGGATCGCCCAGGGAGATCTCCCTCCCCTCATCACCAACCAGTATCTGGGGCAGTACAACCTTATCAAAAACAATCTGAATGGGCTCCTGACGACCACCCACGATCTGTTGTCCCAGACGGAGCAGATCATCAAGGCAGCCGCGGGGGGCGATCTCAACCACCGAGCCGACATCACTCTCTTCGTGGGCGAGTGGCGGACCCTGGTGACAGGAATCAATGACACCATGACCGGCATCGTTACCCCCCTTGCCCTCAGCACGAACTACATCAAACGAATTTCCCTGGGGGATATGCCGCCGATAATCACCGACGGGTATCACCTGCAGTTCGACATCGTGCAGAGCCTCAACGAACTCATCACCGCGCTGGACCGGATCACGTCGGGAGCGGGAGAGATTGCTTCCGGGAACCTGATGGTCAATCTGCGGGAGCGCTCCCCCCAGGATAAACTGATGAAAGCGCTGGTCTCCATGGTGGAGCAGCTCACCAAAGTAGTAAAAGATGTCAAGGTAGCGGCGAACAACGTGGCGGCCGGCTCACGGGAGATGAGCTCCGGCGCCGACAACCTCTCCAATGGCGCCAATGAGCAGGCTGCCGCCGCCGAGCAGGCCTCTTCCAGCATCGAGGAGATGACCGCCAATATCCGGCAGAACGCCGACAACGCCCGGGAGACGGACAAAATCGCTACCAAGGCGGCGGACGACGCCCGTGCCGGCGGCGCGGCGGTGGCCGAGACCGTGACCGCCATGAAGGAGATCGCGGGACGGATCAACGTCATCGAAGAGATCGCCCGCCAGACCAACATGCTGGCTTTGAACGCGGCCATCGAGGCGGCCCGGGCCGGTGAGCACGGCAAGGGGTTCGCCGTGGTCGCCTCCGAAGTGCGAAAACTGGCGGAACGGAGCCAGCAGGCCGCCCAGGAGATCTCCGAACTCTCCACCTCCAGCGTTGAAGTGGCGGAGCGGGCCGGGACGATGCTGGCCCGGATCGTTCCGGAAATCCAGAGGACCGCGGAACTGGTGCAGGAGATCAACGCCGCCTGCCGGGAACAGGACACCGGCGCGGTGCAGATCAACAAGGCAATTCAACAGCTGGATACGGTCACCCAGCAGAACGCATCGGCAGCGGAGCAGATGGCCTCCACCACCGAGGAGCTCTCCTCCCAGGCGGAGCAGCTCCAGGGGAGCGTGGCCTTCTTCAAGACCGATGACTCAGGGTCGAGACGCCCGGATAAAAGGAGGCCTGCCATGTATCTGCGCTGAACCTGACACCTGTTTCACGCAACGCCATTACACCAAAGGGGAATCATATGACGATTAACCGGACACTACGCAACTGCTTCACAGGAACAGTCATGGCGGCCACACTCATGATAATGGCTCCCGCCCTGGCGGGTGCAGCCGACTTCGTGATTGTGGCGAACAAGGGGGTCTCGGCCGGCGCTCTCAGCAAGGCCGAACTCCAGTCAATTTTCCTGGGGGAAAAAACAAAATGGGATGACGGCAAGCAGATCAAGATCGTCACCCTGGATGAAGGGGCGGCTCACAAGGCCTTTCTGCAAGCCGTCGTGGGAAAAACACCCTCCCAATTTGACAGTTACTGGAAAAAACTGATTTTTACCGGCAAGGCCGCAGCTCCCAAGTCCTTTGACGAGGCGGGCAAGCTGGTTGATTTCGTGGCAGGCCAATCGGGCGCTATCGGCTACGTGGCTTCCGGACAGGCCGTCAGTTCGGTCAAAACCATTTCTATCAAGTAGGAGGAATTCATATGAAAAAAATTTTAGCAGCGGCAGCCATTTGCGCCGTCGGATTTGCCGCCTTTGCCCCCACCGCTGGTGCAGTGGACCTGGGGGGAGTTGATATTCATGGTTTCATCTCCCAAGGGTTCATCAAGACCACCGCGCAGAACAACTTCCCCGTGAGCAACAGCGGCAAGGGGTCATTCAACTTCAACGATTTCGGCATCAATTTCACCAAGGAGATCACGCCGGACCTCCACCTGGGAATGCAGCTCTTCGCCTTCGACCGGGGCAACTACGGACGGGACAAGATCACCATCGACTGGGCCTACGGCGACTATCGTTTCAAGGACTGGCTCGGATTCCGGGCGGGAAAGGTAAAGATCCCCCTGGGACTCTACAACGAAGCCCGGGACAATGACGCCCTCCGGACCTTCATCTTCCTTCCCCAGCAGGCCTACTTCGATTACGAACGGGACTCCCTGGTGGCTATCCTGGGGGGGGGACTCTACGGCTCCATCCCCATGGGGAGCGCCGGGACGCTGAACTATCAGGTGGAGATCGGCGCCGTCCCCGCGGTATCCGACGGAGGTTTTGCCAAGGAAATCGGCGGAATGCTGGGTGGTACGTCCGACGTGCTGAATATCACCGATATCAATTCCACCACCTCCATCGCCCACAGCCTGGAATGGCGGACGCCGGTTCCCGGTCTCCGCGCCCTGGCCACCGGCCTCCATACATCGCTCAGCGGAACAGCCAATGTAACATCTCATACATTTACAAATCCCGATGACACGACCGGGCAGACTACCGGAACTGCAACCTGGAAGTACGACAACCTCCACCGCTATATCTTCTCTCTGGAGTACACGCTGAACGATCTGGTCCTCTCCGGCGAATATGAGCTGGACGACTACACGCTGAGCACCAGTTCCACCTATGCCAACGGATCCATTGGCACCTACAATTCACCGCAAGCCACCGACTCCTGGGTCATCATGGCCACCTACCGCTTCAATGACTGGTTCGAGATGGGAGGGTTTTACCATGAAGTCTACGCCGACCGGCACCACCGGGATGGATCAACACATGATTTGTTCGCATTGAGCAATAATTACAATATGTGGTGGAAAGACACCGCGCTAACGCTCCGCTTCGACCCGATCACCAACGTGGTGGTGAAACTCGAAGGGCACTACATCAACGGGAACTACGAAGTCATCGAAAACATCGGTGGCGCGAAAAAAGATTCCTACATCCTGGCCACAAAGGTCAGCTACAGCTTCTGATCCCTGACCTTCTCCCGGCTCTCACGAGGGAACGGAATTCACCGGATACCATGTAACCCAAAACCAGCAGACGCTCTCGCAGAGCTCGCAGAGAAACCAAGAAGATCAGCAAATTGAGCATTTGATACTTTACCGACCAGGTGATAACCTGTGGATGTTTCATTCTTCATATATTTATGATTTTCTTATCTTTTCTCTGCGACCTCTGCGAGAGACAGTTTTTTCAGGTTCAATTGCAAAGGGCGAAGCAGGTAAACTTCTGCTTCGCCCCTACGGGTAAAACCCGGATATCGACGGCCCACGATTACTCTTTTCTTTGCGGTTCCTTTGCGTTCTTTGCGTCTTTGCGGTGAAAAGGTTTCCCGATTGTCCCACGTTCCCTCAGATTTCCGCCGTGCGGGGGAGTCTGACGGTGAAGGTTGACCCTTTGCCCACCGTACTCTCCACCAGAATCTCGCCATGCTGCTTCTTGACAATTTCATAGGAGATACTGAGCCCCAAGCCGGTCCCCTCCCCCACCTCCTTGGTCGTGAAAAACGGATTAAAAATACGGCTCCGTATCTCGTCTGATATCCCCTTACCGCTGTCGCTCACCGAGGCGTAGACATTCGTCTCGTCCGACCAGCATTTGAGAACAATTTCGCCGGGTACGGACACAATGGCCTGCCCGGCATTGATCAGGAGATTCAAAAAGACCTGATTCAGCTGGCCGGGGTGGCAGAGAATCTGGGGGCAGAGTTCGTAGAATTTCTGAATGGATGCGACATATTTCAATTCGTTGTAGCAGATGGTCAAAGCGCTCTCCAGACAGCTCTCCAGTGTCACCAGGTCATATTCCACTGCATCAATCCGGGAAAAATTCTTCAGATCAAGAACTATCTTGGCGACCCGTTGCGCCCCCCCCAGCGACTCCTCGATGAGATCAATCCCGTCGTTCAGAATAAAATCCACGTCCAGTGAATCCCGGCTGACGGCGACTGCCGTACGACTTTCCGCCGCCAACTCGTTGTCATCATACTCCTGCCGAATCCTGTCGAATTGAACGATGGACTTATAATAGCCGGCCAGCGTCCGCAAGTTACTGGAGATAAAACCCATGGGGTTGTTTATTTCATGGGCGACTCCAGCCGCCAGCTGACCGATGGAAGCCATCTTCTCGCTCTGCATCAGCACCTGATCCTTCTCCCTGCTCTTGAGCAGTTCGGCCGCCACCCGCTCTTCCAGTTCCGCATTAAGCAGCTCCAGCTGATGTTGATGATTCTGCAGCAACTCCTGATCTTTGCAGCGTTGAGCAACTTCGATATTGAGAAGCTCCGTGGTACGCCTCAAAGGATCCACAATATTTGTCACGATATTGTTGACTCCCAGCACCAGCCGCTTCCAGTCACCGACGAAGAGGTCGGCATTGGCCCGTTCATCCAGCTTCCCTTCGGCTGCAGCCATGAGGACTCTGTTGGTTTCACCCAGGAGGTTGTCCATGATGTCGACACAATTGTTAAGATTAACCTTGATCTCATTGAAGTCGCCATAGTAGGTGGCGGTTATCTTGGGAGGGATGTCCCCTTTGGAAAAACGATCCACATACTCGGCGGAGACGTACAGGGGCGCAATGACTGCATCCAGCGTCCGGTTGAACCCCGACACCAGATCCCGAAAGTCCCCCTGGTGCTTGTCCACATCGGTCCGGATACCCAGCTTTCCCGCCATTGCCGCCTGAGTCAGAGTCCCGGCATCGGCCAACAGCGCCTTGATCGCCTCGGACATCCCCTGCATGGCCACGATGATGCTCCGGGGATCCTTGCCCCTGGTGTCGATACGGGTAGAGAGGTCCCCCCGGGCCACTTTGCCCGCCAGTTCGGCCACATCGGCCGGCTCTCCCCCCAGTTGCCGTTTGACCCCCCGGGTAATTATTCCACCGAGCCCGCATCCCAGCAGAATGGCCGCCACCGTAAAGGTAGACATCAGCAGTGTGGCATGATCCGAAAGCACATTATTTTCGCCGGAGGTCCGCTTGGCCTGCCTGATCTTGGAGTTCACCTGCTCCACCAACACCTCGAAGGCTCTGGTACCTTTTTGGGCCATGTCTCCCCCCAGGAGCAGTGAAAGCTCCTTCCGGTTGCCCTGCTCACCCATGCGGATCGCCTCCATCAGGTCCGCTTTGTACAATGACCAGACGTCGGTAAACTCCCTGAAATGTTCGCGTCCCTCCCTGGTGAGGATGCTCCGCTGAAACTCCACGGAATCCTGGTCGATGGTATTCAGCAGTTCCCGCGTCCTGTTGACCTCGTCCTGCCTTTTCACGGCATCCGATTCATACTGCAACTCTTGCAGGGTGAGCCGGATGAGAAAGTGTGACGAGATCATCTCCTGCAGTTGTCCGATGGGAACCGTGAATTTTTCGTAGAGCTTGGTGTCGGCCTTGTTTATGGCTCTGATGTTGTAGATCCCCACCCAACCGACAATGGCGGTCAATAATCCCACGGTGAGAAATCCGCCTATCAGTTTTTGGCCAAACGTGGTCCTATGTACGGGGAGCTTCATGACCATCTGTACCTTTCCCATGGAATTAAGCTTCTCCGAACACCCTGTCAAAGCAGTCGCGGATGGCTGATGTGATTTTTTCATACTCGGCCATAAAAAGTTCGCCGGGATGGCGAAGCTTGGGATCGTACTCCAACTGCCGGGCCAACTTGTCCAGGTACTCCCGCGAACCGCTCAGGTCGTTCATGGAGTAGTCGTGGATGATCCGGAGCCGGTTTTCCAGACGCCGCAGGAACTTGTACCCGGTGAGGAGTGTTACGGAGTCATGCTCGGGGATAAGTCGTTCATGGCGGATCGCCTTCAGCGCCGCCACGGTGGAGGTGGAGCGGATTGAGCCATACCGGCAACCGAATTTTAACTGGAGGTATTGGGCGATGAACTCCACATCCACAATACCACCCCGGCCCGTTTTAATATTGTAACTTCCCTTGCTCTCTTTTGCCAGTTCGTTCTCCATCCTCATCCGGAGACGGCGGATCTCCCGTTGCTCCTCATCGCCGGCCGTGGCGCCATAGACCGTGGCGTCAATGATCTGCTCCAACTCCTCCTTCAATTCCGGCCGTCCGATGACGACCCGGGCCTTGGTGAGGGCCTGTCGTTCCCAGACCTGGGCCTCGTCGGCATGGTAGCTCCGGAAAGAGCCCAGCGAGGTCACCAACGGTCCGGCGTTGCCCGAGGGACGGAGCCGGGTGTCAATCTTGTAGACATACCCTTCCCGGGTCTGGGTGGAGAGGATGGAGATGATCTTCTGCCCCAGTTTGGCGAAGTATTCGTGGTTACTGATCTGTTTCTCGCCGTCGGTAGTTCCCTGCTGATCGTAGATGTAGATGATGTCCAGATCGGAATGGTAGTTGAGCTCGTACCCACCCATCTTCCCCAGGGCGATGACCGCGAGACTGGCGGAGCGGAGTGTGCCGTTATCGTCCCACGTGGGGCGACCGTGGCGGGTCAGCTCATTTTTCGCCATGCTGTAGGCGGCAAAGAGGAGGACATCGGCCAGGGTAGTGAGCTGCCGAGTGATCTCCGACTGTCCCAGGTTGCCGTGGATATCGTTGAGACCTATCCGGAGAAACTCCTCGTGGCGATAGCGGCGGAGCGCGTCCAACCGCTCCTCGAAATCAGCAGCCTGGTCCAGGAGTGTGGCGATCTCGGCCCCCATCTCTTCTCGCTCCTTGAGAAACCCGGAGGGGGAGCGGGTCACCATGCTGTCCAGAAGCCCCGGATTGCCGATGAGGATCTTGGAGAGAAACTCGGAACTGCCGAAGAGAGAGACGAGGAGCTTGAGAGTGCCGTGATTCTCCGCAAGAAGGGCGTAGAGGGTGGATCGAGACCCCACCGCCACAAGAAACCGCTCCAGGTTCCCCAGCGCCATCTCCTGGTCGGGTGATTCGAAGAGATACTGCAGAAAGAGTGGTGCAATCCTGTCCAGAATCCGACGGGCCCGCTCGGTGAGACGGACCCGGGGTGGACCGTCCCGAAGCACGACCAGGCTCTCATAGGCCTGATCCGGATGAACAAACCGCCGCTCGGCCAGCAGGTCCTTGATCAACTCCGGATCGGCCCGGTGGTCCAAAAGTCGTTTAATCTCGGGGGAGACTTCATCCTGCACCTCCGCCCCGCCCCCATGAAAGAGCTTGCCGTACATCCCGGAGACCCGCTGCCGATGCCCGGCTAGAGTCTCCCTGAACCGGAGCACGCCGTTTTCCCGGAGAAAACCGCAGCGACGGGCCAGCGCCCGGAACTCTTCCTCCCTGGTGGGGAGGTTGTGGGTCTGCCGCTCTTGCACCACCTGAATCCGGTGTTCCACGGTACGAAGAAAACGATAGGCCTCCCGGAGGGTGTCACACTCCTCCCCGGTGATGAGCCGGGCATCCCGGAGCTTCTCCAGCGCCTTCAGCGTGTTCCTTTCCCGTATGGCGGGATTTCTCCCCGCATAGACCAGTTGCAGCGACTGGATGAAAAACTCGATTTCCCGGATACCACCGTGACCGAGCTTGATATTCAGCTCCCCTTCCCGTTCCCGGGCCAGGGACGCATTGATCTTCTGCTTCATAACCTTCATGTCTTCGATCATGTTGAAGTCATGGTATTTACGATAGATGAAGGGTTCCAGAAACTTGAGGATCGACTCACCCAGAAGAAGGTCTCCCGCCACCGGACGGGCCTTCAGCATGGCGGTCCGCTCCCACGACTGCCCCCACGCTTCATAGTAGACCTCGGCGGAACGCTGGGATATCGCCATATCGCCGCTTTTTCCCTCGGGACGAAGCCCCATGTCCACCCGGAAGACATAACCGTCGGCGGTTACCTGGGAGATGGCCCGGGAGATCAACTCCCCCAGCTTGACGAAAAAAGCGTGGAGGGAGATCTTCCCCTTCCCCACCCCATGCACTCCCGGCACCCCCGTTGTCTCACCATCATCCGAGGTGTAAAAATAAATCAAATCAATGTCCGAAGAGAAGTTAAGTTCCCTCCCACCGAACTTCCCCATACCGAGAACCGTCAGGTCCGCCTCCATTTCCCCCTGGAGACTCTTCATCAGGGGACGCCCATGCTCCTCCACCAGCTTGCGGCGGGCCGCCTCGTAGGCAACCTGGAGACAGGAGGCGGCCAGAGAAGTAAGTTCCGAGGTCACCTCCTCCAGCGGGGAGAGATTGTTCAGGTCACGGGTGGCGATCCTGAGAATTTCGTGGTACTTGAACCGCCGCAGGAGGGGGAGGATCTCCTGATAGCGGGTCTCACCTCCGATGAATTCCCGCAGGGCGGCCAGGCTTTCCCCTTCGCTTCGGCGAATCTCTATCTGCCGGTTTGTCAGAAGGTCGCGGAAGTAGCGTGCATCACGGCAGACGATGTTGGTGAGAAAAGGAGAGGAACCGCAGAGGGCGAGCAACTGGACGAAGCGGGGCTTGCGGGCGCAGATGGCGAGAAGCTCTTCACGTGGAACCACCGAACAGATCCGTTCCAGCCCGTTCAGGGCCATATCGGGGAGGGTGGTGAAGAGCGCCGCATAGGCGACGCCGGCCATATTCTCACCGGGGAGGCTCTCGGCCAGAAGCCGGAGATTGGTGGCGGAGCGGGAGGGATAGACGTATCCCCTTCGTCCCAGTAAGGCGATGAGATCCGCGTCACCGCTGGGGACGGCAAAAGTTGTCCGAAATTCGGCATAAAAGTCGTTACGGTTCATGGTACGCTCCCGGCTTCATAGGCCGCCTCCTCTTCCCTCACCCATTCAACCAGTTTCTGTTGAGCGTTCCTTTTCCATATTCAGCCCGCTCTGCCCCCTTCTGCTCTTGCTCTACGATCCGCCGCCCGATCTCGAAGTTGGTCCGCACCTTCAGGGTGTTGACCGTGGAGACAACAGCGTGGCGAGCGGAGTGGATGAGTCCGCGAAGCTCGGTAACCAATGGCGCAAGCTCGTTATCCTCTTTCGGAGGAGGCAGCTGATGACGACTTCCGTGTTCGGATTTTTTCTTCATGTCTCGTCCTGAACAACTATCCCGCATGACATCAAATGGTTTTCCGTTTCCCGGTTAAGCAAATATGCCATTTTATTTCAGTATGTTACCATTTTTTTCCGTTTTCTAGTTAAGCAAAAACGAGCTTGCCGGAAAATAGCCGACTCACGTTATCAGGGCCGGTTACACTGTCCCGCTACTCTTGATCAAGGTCACTTTCCCCCCTCCACCACGGCAATTTCATCATCCGTCAGGCCGTACAGGACGTAGACAAGCCGGTTAATTTGGGCTTCAAGAGCGGGGATGTCCCCTTCGACTCCGCTCAGGGTGCGGACCGTCGGCTGAGCGAAGTCGAAGCCGGCCTTTGAAGCATTTTTCACCCCTACGATTTTCTGAACGAGCTCTTCAATTGCTGCTTTCTGTTCATCGGTGGCGGGTGGGATGGGGAGTTGTGTCATGTATTGAGAAAAATAACGAACGAATCCACCTCGGATAAACGTAGTGAGGTTACCATAGAACCACCAGATCAGCTGTGAGTTCAACAACCCCACAAGCCATGGCTCATCCGAGGGAATAAAGTACGTCGTGTTACTGAGAAATGCTCCCGTGCTATCCCAAAGAAATTTCGGCTCTTGCGCGATATCCGGATAAACGATCTTGGTCGATTCGAATCCATGAAAATATGCGATATTATCCTGAATTTCAAACCACTTGTATGGCCCGGGCTTACGACCGTTCTCCTGATTTTCCGAAGATTTCGGCTCCAATTCAGTCCTGAACTGTTCCAGGTGGCGCTTGATGGCGGGATAGAGCTCGATATCCGTGCCACGCCGGGTGAAAATAAGATACAGACTTGCCCATTCCGCCCGCCACTTCTTGAGGTCACGCCCTCGAAGCCACGGTTTGATGATCTCTGCGCAGTTAGGATCTTCGGCTATGAGCCGCTGCCGGGTGGCCTCGTCGATGACGAAGGCCTCGTTCAGACCGGTCTTGATGCCGTAGTAGAACTTCCCATCGACATACTCCCCCAGTGGTTTTCCGACCTTGCGCAGTTTTGCGATGAGCTCCAGCACGTCCGAACGTTCCAAGTTCCAACCTTCGGGAGACAGGGAGGCCACCGGCATAGTGAAACCGACAGTGGCGACAGTGTCCGCCAAATTCTTGAGCTGTTCCGGGTCGGTGAAGGTGGCGACGAGGATCTTTTCCTGCCCGACCTCTCCCCGCTGGGGTGAGGAGTTTATTTTGCGTCCTTTTGCCGGGGGCGTGTTCTCCACCAGCACGATGGACGGATAGGTGGTTGCCTCGTCGAAGATGGAGAGATCTCCAAAATCGAGAATCAGGAGCGGGGTGGAACGGGTGGTGAGGAGCTTGCGGGTTTTCCTGCCGTAACCGGCCCGCATGAATTTGTTGGGGGCGATGTAGCAGAGGGAGCCCTTCGGCTTCAGAATCTCCAGGCCGGCCTTGAAAAAATAGGTGTACAGATCCGCTGTCCCGCAGAAAAAGTCGCCGAACCGCTCGGCATAGATCTCTTTTTGCGCCTTGATGGCTTCATGCCGGATATAGGGGGGATTACCGATGACCATGTCAAAACCAACAAACCGTCCGTCATCATCCAGAACTTCAGGAAACTCAAAACGCCACTCGAAGGCGTTGGCGTAAACTGTCCGCTGCCGCTCTTCAATCTTTCGTTCCAGCTCTTCGGCCTTTTGGTGCAGCTCCTGACGCCGAGTCAGTCCGGTATTGTCGAAGACGAAGATTTCCTGGGCAAGCTCATTAGTAATCCGGCGCAGCTCCCGCATATACCCGTCGGCCGGATCGGAAAAGCTGCTCCATTGCTCCTTGAGCCGTTGGATTTCCCGACGGAGAACCGCCTTGTTGCTGGGACC